>JAZQOZ010000111.1:0-3478 GCA_045628085.1 Oscillospiraceae bacterium
TTTGAGGAGGGACGAGCCATGAAAAGAAAACTGATCGCCGGTGTATGTGCATTTCTGACAGTCTGTACCGCTGCCGGAAGCGCAGTGCAAACGGCAGGCCTGACTGCATCTGCTGCAAAACTCGGAGATATTGACGGCAGCGGCACCATTGATTCTGCGGATGTAAAGGCGCTTGCAGACTATCTGCTGACAACCGCAAAGCAGGCATCCGGTGCCGATCTGAACAGCGACGGCAAAGTCAATGCGGCCGATCTGACGCTGCTGAAACGTCAGCTTCTGAACGGTCAGAGCAGCGGCGGCGGACTGCGTATCAGTGAGGTTTGTGCAGCAAATCAGAAATCACTGAAAGCTGCGAACGGTTCTTCACCGGATTGGATCGAGATAGAAAATACAGGCGATTCAGCCTGCGATCTGAGTGGGATCGGTCTTTCGGACGGTGATAAAAACCGATACAAATTTGTATTTCCGGACGGTACCAGACTTGGTGCTGGTGAATATCTGATCATTTTCTGCGATGATACCGATTCCGTTTCGGGCGAACTGCACGCCGCATTCAAGATCAGTGCATCCGGCGAAACGATCTATCTGACAGCCGCAGACGGTACGGAACTTGATACTGTTGAACTGCCGGAGCTGGATACCGATGTCAGTTACGGCCGGCTCGGCGACAGCTTTGCATTGCTCAAACCGACACCCGGTTCATCAAATGACAAAGCAGAGGTCGTTTACCGCGTGGAAAAGCCGGTATTCTCTGCTGAGGGCGGATTCTATGATAACAGCTTTGATCTGACGCTCACTGCCGAAAACGGGAACACGATCCTGTATACGCTTGACGGTTCTGATCCGCGCACTTCATCCTCTGCCAAGACGTATCAGAGTAGCATCGGCATCCGGAACAATACGAGCGATCAGAATAAGCTCGCATCAATTCGTGAAATTTCGCTGCGCGGCTACACACCGCCTGATTACAATGTGGATAAGGGCATGATCGTCCGTGCAGTCTGCAAGGATGCCAAAGGACAGTTCAGCGAGGTCGCTTCCAACAGCTATTTTGTCGGAAAAACTGCATCCTACTATAAGGATATGAAGGTGCTTTCGATCTCGACAGACAGCAGCAATTTCTTCGACAAAGAGACCGGTATTTATATGATCGGAAATCAGTATGACCGCTGGAAGCAAAGCGGCAGCTTTGATCCGAATCTGGATGTCGGCAGCAGCGAGAATCCAACCAATTACAATATGGAAGGAAAAGAATGGGAGCGTCCCTGCAATATTCAGGTATTTGAGGAAGGCAAGCTGAAATATACAGAGGATGTCGGTGTACGGATCTCCGGAAACTGGACAACCGCTTTTCCGCAGAAAAGCATGACGTTCTATGCAAGGAGCGAATACGGCTCCAATAAATTGCAGCATGATTTCTTCGAGGGCGCTGCAAGAGATGTGGATGGAACAAAGATCAAAGAATATAAAAAGGTCACGATCCGAAACGGCGGCAACGGCTATGATAACTGCCGATTCCGCGATGATCTGAACCAGTCGCTTGCAGAGGGGCTTTCTCTCGGTACGCAGGCAAAGCAGGATTATATCGTCTTTCTGGACGGAGAATTCTGGGGCGCATATTCGATGCAGGAAAAACTGGATACCAACTATATCGAATCGCATTATCACATTGATGCCGATCAGGTCACGACGATCAAAAACGGAATGGAATATGACGGACTGGAATCCACATATCAGAGTTACCGGCAGTTCTGGGACTGGGCAATGTCTGCGGATATGAGCAATGCATCCAACTACAAGCGCGTCTGTGATACGATCGACATTGACGGATTCATGGATTTCATTACATTTGAAAGCTATATCGTTAACTGGGATTGTATGATCAACAACAATAACTGGATGATCTGGCGTGCAGATGAACCGGATGCTTCTAATTCCTATGCAGACGGAAAATGGCGCTTCCTGCTCTTTGATACGGAATATTCATCTGGATATGACGGACAGTGTTCGCTCAGACGCGACTATTTCAAGGATATGGATCGTTCCGGCAAGATGACAAGCATGGGTTCGCTGTTCTTCAAGCTGATGCAGAACGCTGACTTCAAACAGCAGTTCTATTCGCATTATCAGACGATTGCGAAAGAGAATTTTGACGCTGCAACAGTATCTGCAAAGATCGAAGAATTTGCCGCAGCACGCAAGGATGCAGTGAATGATACCTACCGCAGATTCAATATCGGTGCAGCCTTTGACAGCAATACCAAGATTCTGCGCAATTTCTATCAGAACCGCGGCAAATATGCTTTGCATCATCTGAATGTGCTTTGCGGCATTCAGGACAGCTGGCAGGAAGATCCCAATATGATCGACCAGTTCGGCTGGAGTCTCTGGATGAATGACGGTGCAGGCTCGATCGAATACAACGATGACGGCAGTATCACGGTCAATGTCACACGCACAGGTCAGTATGCACAGGTCAGCAGCAGCACAGTTTCGCTTCAGGCAGGCAAGACCTACCGCATGACCTATAAGATCAGCACAAGCCAGAATGTCCATACCTACGCAATGTTCCAGCAGGGGACAGGTGAATACAAGAGCTATTATTATCAGGATCATACCTTCACACCGAATGTGCAGACGATCACCGATACGGTTACCATGACAGAATCGGATACAAATGTCAAGTTCCTGATCGGTCTGGATAAAGGAACCGGTACATACCGGATCTCCGATTTCTCCATGATCTGCCTGAACTGACAACAGATGAAAAAGCAAGGACACTATCGCACATAGCTGATGGTACTGCCTTGAATTTTCACGATAAAAATGAAAACATCCCCGCTGCGTGTGAACAGTGGGGATGTTTTGTCTTTATCGGTGCAGAATGAACGGCAAATTGCCGAGGACATTATTTTTTCATTCGGCGGATATAGGCAAAGGTAGCATCTTCGCCTTTCTCCGCGAGCATTTTCAGCAGGAAATGAAGACGTTTTGCAGTATTGATGTGCATCGGTCTGCCGCGTTTCATGCCCATGAGAAAATAGTCGAGGGCGTCGCTGTCCTTGTATTCACTGCCGCGATAGATCTTGCTGGCAGCGATGCGGTCGCAGAACATTTCGATCAGATAGCGTGTCGGCATTTCGACGGGTTCATAGACTTTTGAAACCGGATTGACATCATTCCAATATTCAAAGTGATGCTTATTGCGTCCTTTATGATGCAGCCAAGCGGCAGAATAGCCGTTTTGTTCACGTTCTTCTTCATTCGGACTGCGTGTACCCTGATAATACAATGCGCCGGGGATAAATTCTGTCGGGGTATATTTGGACAAATCATGGAGCAGACCTTGAATCGGGATGCCGGCTTTCATGCAGTGCAGCATGACCATGTGCCGATGCTTTGTAATTGTGCGGAAGTGTTCGATCGGATGCATTTGACTCGCCTCTGTTTCATTTTGATATATATATTATAGCATATT
>JAZQOZ010000112.1:0-3516 GCA_045628085.1 Oscillospiraceae bacterium
CCTCTTATCCGCATCCAAAGTCCTCATACATCATGTATGAGGACTTTTTTATTATTACGCAGGTGTAGTTTAATGGTAAAACATCAGCTTCCCAAGCTGAGGTCGGGGGTTCGATTCCCCTCACCTGCTCCATACGGGTAATGGCGTATCTGCTTGATTTCTGAGCAGGTACGCCATTTTTATAGTATAACATAAATATCAAATATTCATATATTCTTTCAGCCAGACTTCGTACAGATTTGCGATTCCGAACGGTTTGACAAGCACGGCATTTGCACCGTACTGTCCGCAGAACTGCTTTGCGATGCAGATCTCCTGTGTAAAGGACATCGGCTGAAATACGAGAATGGTGCTCCTGTCATGGAATACGGTGCCGTTGCCTGCATGATAGGTTCCGCAGTCGAACGGTTTGATGATGTCGATATCAGCATGGTTATGTTCTGCAATCGCAATCAGCAGCTTTGCAGGGAGCCTGTGATTGATAATCAGTATGCTGCCGGAATGCAGAGAGACGCTGTTCTTCAATACTTGCAGAAAATAAGCGTATGCATTGTAAGCGCCGTACCGAGCAGATTGAATTTTCCGGCTTATCGTGTATTCCATATGCTTTCCTCCGCTTTGACCGGATGCATATCAGGGGTTATCCTGCGCTGCAAACAGATTGACGGTTTTCAGCCCTTTCTGTTTCGCAAGATTGACCGTCTGCGCTGTTCCGCTTTTATGATTGATATCATAATAACAGATACAAGCATCCGATGCTAACGCAACAAGCCGTGCATTTCTGCGTCCCATGCATTTCGCATCATGCTTCTGCGCGGTATATTCTACGCTGTCGGCGCGCTGCAAAATCACGCGGAATTCATATTTTTGCTCTGCTGTCCAGTTCTTCGTCTGTTCCGCATTGTAGCAGGGAAGAACGAGATGCAGCTGCACCGTATATTTTCCTTTCAGCACATCGCGCAGCCGCAGGACACATTTTGCCGCGACTGTATCGAATCCGACAGCGCCGCCTGCATAAAAATCTGTGATTCCCTGCTCTGTGACAAGCTGTTCCAATATCGGATACAGCCGGTCAAAAAGCTGTTTTGACGGTTCGGACAGGATTCTGTGTCCGGTAAAGCAAGCAGATTTGCACATAATATCATCTCCTGATTTACATTTTTCCTTCGGTGCATCAAAGCGGATGCTGTTTGCTCAGGTCATAACAGGATGCTGTTTGCTCAGGTCATAAACCTTATGGTCAAGCGGAATGATCGAAGCGGAGAATTTGCCATAGTAGCGATTATTTGTCAGATATTCCTGCGGGATCCGGTAGTGCTGATAATAAATGCCTGCAAAGATGCCTGTCAGAATAACAGCCAGTTTTGCGCTGTGCTGATACTTTACAAATTCAAGGATATTTTTCAGTGCGCATAAATAAGAGTCAGAATTGACAACCGCCCAGACCGCCGCCTGAAAGCTCCGGACCGGTGTCTTTACAGTGCGGAAACGCGGCTTTTTATAATAGTTCGTATGGCATACATTTTTGAGCGCTTTGAGATGTTCTTCCAGCTCCCATGAGAACCTGACGGTTTCAGACAGATACTTTGCGAATATGGGTTCAATGATGCTGAAATTTTCAGCAGGAGCAGTATGCAACAGCGAATGCACATAAAGATAGACAAACTTCGCGTAAGCAACAGTACGTCTTCTGTCGCTGCTTGAAATGCAGCATCCGTCTGCTGAGAGTTCCAGCCTGCTGTCCAGTCTGCTGCAATAAAACTGTGCTTCATCCATAAATGCCTTTTCGTACAGATCATGTCCGCTTTCAACCGGAACAGGCGCAAACGCGACCATAGACTGATAATCTTCCGTACCGTATTGCAGCGAAGTATGCTCCGGCTTGTTGCTGAGCAAGACCTGTTCCGCGACCATTGCGCCGATATAACCGTCCAAAACATTCGCAAAATAAGTGCCGTGAAATCCCTGATCTGTAATGTCAAGCTGAACCTGCCAATCCGGCCAGCAGCGTGCAACCGAGCGGTACTTTCCGCGGCGAAAGCGATTGTTCAGAATTGTTTTATCGTATTCGTCATCTTCCCCGAACGCGCCGTGAATGCTGTCCATTCTGCAATCTGCCCATTCATCCATAAAACGGCCGAGATTGCAGATGCCGCCGCGAGATTCACATTGATATGCTTCTTTGGAAATACCGAGTTCCTTTGCTTCTTCCCATGTCATGCGCTTAGGGATACCGTAAATCATAATATATTCGATGTCGTCCGGATCCGGGAGGCAGACCGCAGCCAGCGGCGTTTCCAGCGTCCAGTGGAATACAGTATGATTTTTCAAATAGATATCGCACTGTCTGTCCCAGAAAAAGTCAACAGAATCAAAGCCGTCATCATCGCGATTGCCGTTCAGATACTCTGTGATCTCCGCGATCATGTCCTCGACCACAGCTTTGCAGTATGCAAACGGTGTTGTATCCTTGAACAGATACTCGTTGATCTCGTCGGTGTTCTGGAAAACTTTTGTAATTTCGATCATGGCAAATCCCTCCGTTATGTACAGTCCGGTTTGTTTCTTTGATTACAGTATAGCATACCGGATGTTCAGTTTTTTGAATACCGGAGCAAAGCACAATAAAAAACACAGGGCATTTTTTCAGCCCTGTGTTTTTCTCTATCAGATGTAAAATCAGCGCGCAGAATGTCCCTCGATTTTCACGCCCTTTTTCTCCAGACGGTCAAGGATATCCTTGCTGATATGCGGATTATTGACGCGCAGCCGTTTCAGATGCTTCATGCTATCAAGAAAAGAGAAATCTTCCAGCGCATCACAATTTGTGATTTCCAGTTTTTCGATATGTCCGGCATCCTGCAATGCGGAGCAGTCGGTCAGCTTTCTGCAATGAGACCATGCCGGTTATCAAAATTCCACCGCGCGCGCTGAATCCCTACGGACACGAAAAAAAGCATATTGTGCCGGTGATCGCATTCAGCAGAAAGGCGTTCTGCGGCAACACACACATCACGGATATTATTTTGCCTTCATCTATCGGCGGATTCCCTGCCGGCGCGTTTGCAGGCTGTAAGAATCTGCGCAATATCACGATCCCGAAGCGCATCGGTATCATCCGGCAGGCCACATTTGCAGGCTGCACCAGCCTGGAAAATATCTACTTTGAGGGTTCACCGGAAGACTGGAAAAAAATCAAAATTGTGCATCAGAAGCATGATGTTGAATTAGGCGAATTGATTTCCGGAACGCCGGTCCACCGGATCGAATCGGAGCGCTGGATGCACATCCCAGGCAATGAACCGCTGTTCTCAGCTAATATTCACTTCAACTGTCAGATCGGAGATATCCCATGTCCGGAGTTTCATATTCGTACTGGCGGAAAGGATATCACAGAGGCATTTCGGATACTGTGATTCAGACAAATCTCGCAGTCAATCCTGTTTCGCGTACCAAAATAAAGGTATCATAACCATACCAAGTACTTGACATTTCATCCATAATACGCTATAATTC
>JAZQOZ010000113.1:0-6302 GCA_045628085.1 Oscillospiraceae bacterium
GTTGCCAGAATAGTGAAGATAGAAATTGATTCTCGGAGTGCAAGAAAAGGATTGATATATGCCTGATTCCGCAAAACTCAAACTGATTTTGCCATGGCAATATGAATGGCGTCCGATCAATGAATAACGGGGCTTTTTTCACGCCATAACAGCACGATCTTTCTGATGATTCTATTTTCAGGCTCACTTCGGTGAGCCTGTTGTTTTGTCGGGAAATAGAAGTAACCGTCAAGTATTAACACAGCCCTGAATAAGAATCAGTCTGCCGTTATGACAGACTGATTCTCTTTATGTATCCCAAGGTAATAAGATTGTACCCGCAGGCTGTGAGAACAACTTAGCCAGGTATTTTTCTACATCCAATCCGTTTGCTTGCGCAGTTGCAATGATTGAATACAGTGTAGCACTTGCTTTTGCTCCGTTTGCAGTATTACAGTGCATGGTAAAGATACGGTCTATAATCTTAGTTAAGCGTTTTAAGATACCAGCAATCTCAATTCGATCTGGTTCAAGCAGCTTAACTGAACCTGTTTTAGGCCCAGAGTCAGATGATCGTTCTGCTTCTTCTACTTGCGTTGATGCAGTTTCATCTTGCGATGCAGCAGGTTCATCATGCGATGAAGATGAATGATTTTTCTTTGTGTGGGAGTAAGTGAAAATAACATCGTTAATAGTCACAACAAAAAGGCGTCTAGTTTGTTTCGCTAGCTGAACAATTCCTTTTGAGATGATTTCACCATTGTTATCTTTGATGCTTTCATTTGCATCATCTCCTCCGGTATCAGGAGGGAGTTGGGCAAAATGTTTTTGAAACGCTATACGAAGTTCGCTTTCTGCTTTTGCCTTTTCGATTAAATTTGACAAGTATTTGTCGAGCGAGCAGTTATCTATAGATTGCAGGTTATCAAATGCAAACTTTCCAATTCGATCGCCAATAACTGGTGCATGTTTACCTTTTCCCTCTGTAGCTCCCCTAAAGTAATTTTTATAACTTGAATCACTATACATGCCTTCCTGTAGCTTAGTAGATGCGTGACACAGAAATTCTTCTGTAAAACAGGGACGATTCACGCCGAGCGAAATATGTTTATGGAGAATTTGGATGTATTCGGCAAAAAACACAATAAAGCACCTCCGTTATGCGCACAAGATTTCCTTTTTATAGACAAAAGTCAATTGTTGGCCATTTCCCGGACAATTTGCTGACAATAGTCCATTTTTGTTGTATAATCAGATCGTAATCGATTACAAATACACTGTGGGAGCAGACCGATCTGTTGCCACAACACTTCGCTGCCTCCCACTAAAGGAGGGCTGGTCGTGGACATCCACGACATCATTGCGCGCACATCGAGCGCACCAAAGATATCTGTGCCCGATCCAAGCTATGCTGTTGAGAGCATAGTGGTAGGACTGAAAGAAAGCGGAGTATTATTCTTCGATAATATGCAGCCTTTAATAAAGCTCCCGCTTTGTTACCGGCGAATTAATGTCGATCAAGAGGAAACGCTGATTTTCAATCTACTGGATGAGCAAGCGCAAGTTGGGGTTTCCAATGTTCAGATCCGAGAGGCGATGAAGCGAATCCGGTTCATACCGAGTTTGCAAATCGACCTGAAGGCTCAGTTCTGGAAGTCGCAGCAGTACGTGAACTTGACAAGTGGTATTTATGACATCATAAAACAGGAAACAGTTCCATTGCGGAACGAACTGGTATTCGACTACTGTATCCGTATCCGATATATCCCGAACAGTAAGCTGGACGACGCTCCTGTGTTCAGGCACTTCGTAGAAACGAGTGTCGGTATGGAGCAGCTGGAATGTTTGCTCAGGGTGCTTGGGTACAGTATTAGCAGTCTGACAAAAGGCCGAAAGGCATTCGTCTTCTATGGAATCGGCCGAACAGGTAAAAGCACGATATTGAATGTGCTAGAGGCTGTCATTGGCGAAGGCTTAGTATCGCACGAGCCATTTCACACAATGTCGGGTGAGAGGGCGAAGGCTCACTACGAAGGGAAGCGCATCAATATTAGCCGTGAAACAAGCACGAAGGTCAACAAACAGGAAGAATCATTCAAAAGTCTGATTTCCTGTGAGTATACGACCGGAAGTGAAAAATTCGAGAAGCAGCGCGATTTCATTGCTACGCTCAGCTTTGTTTTTGCCGGCAACTCGGATATTGATTTTGCGGTTATGGACGATGCCATCCTCGACCGGCTGGTGTATCTAATGTTTACAAGGGAGATCCCCGACGAAGAAATCGACCTTGAACTGGAATCCAAGCTGTTAGATGAAAAGGATGCTATCTTTTCGATGGCTCTGGACAGTTTAAGGGATCTTATCACGGAAAAATACGATTTTCGGATGTCAGCAGCGGCTGAAGAACATATCCAACATCGTCGATTCCTGATTCACTCAGCGGAAAGTTTCCTGCAAGAACGATGCAGCCTTTCTGAAAACGGGCGAGTATCTAAGGTGACACTTTACGATGCTTACAAACTCTTTTGTGAGGCAAACGCGCTGAAGCCGGAGACACGCAATCAGTTCTATGCGCGTGTGCGCAATTATGACAACGGGATTAAAGACGGAAGAGTCGTTGACAAAACCGGCAGTTCTGTTCAAGGATTTCACGGTATTGCTCTGTGCAATGCTGAGATTCAGCCAGAGAACGAGGACTAATAAGAATGCTCTATGCTCCGGGGCTTCGGCCCCGGGGTGTAGAATAACACGAACCAATTTGTGGGAATAGCTCCTACAAGATTAGCAGTTGTTCCCATAATTTGAAAGGAACAAACATGACCAAATCAAAGAACACAGCTGAAATTAAATTTCGCTGCAAGCCCGAAGAGAAGGATACCGTCAATCAGGACGCGGATGCTGCCGGGCTAAGCATGAGCGATTATGTGCGATCAGTTCTATTATGCGAAAAAAAACCGGTTTTTCTGGTCGAAGGATCAGAAATAAACAAATCCCTGTTTCATATTCGCAAGGAGCTCGCATATTTTCACAGTAACGGCGGAGTACCGCAGGAGTCGCTGAACGCCTTCACAAGTGCTCTGGAAAAGGTGTCAGAGGAACTGCATTCGCTCAACAAAAAGGTTTCTGCATCCCTTTCCTGTAAGGCGGAGGAAAATGGCGATGGGTAATTTGAATATGATATCGGCTATCCTCAAATTTATTAACGGCCGAAACAAAAGCCGAGAAGATTTAGAGGATATCATCAATTACACCACAGACCCTGCCAAAACAGAGGGCGGAAACCTCGTCAGGACCCTTGGCTGTTCCTGCAGCGATCCGTTGCGGGACATCGAGAACAACAAGATGGCATGGCACAAAGAAGGGAAGCAGTATGAGCACTTCGTCCTGGCTTTCCCACCGAATGGGAACCAGCACTCAGCGGAGGAAATACTTCGGGTCACCAGTGAGATTGTTGATACTGTGTACCCTGAATATATGGCGGTTATTTCGGTTCATACCGACAGCCTGATTCTCCACGCTCATGTGGTACTGGATGCACTCAACGCCGTCACCGGTAAGAAGTTTTCACAGGGTCCCGGCGATCTGAACCGGGTGAAACAGAAAACCAACAGTATGCTCCAGGCGGCTGGGTTTGAGATCATCCGCATGAGTGCCAATGACTTCGTTGACCACACTGACTACAGTCATGTCAAGGGCTTCGATTTTCTGGAGCTCGACGAGTCAGCTTTCATCACTGAACAGGATATGAAATCAATTGACTATGATGACAAGATGATCAACGACAGGTACTATGACGACATTGGGGACGGGTGTATGTGGCCCGCATCCTATCATTCTTATTCTGAAGGAGGGTTCAACATGAGTACCACGATGCAAGAATCATTCAATGCCCCGACCCCGCAGCAGGTGGAGGAAACCGAGCTGGCTCTAACGGAAACGACTGTTCCCACAGTGACATCATCCCCATGCTACCCTAACACTAGCGTGGTTACAGGTCCGACTTTCCGAATCAAAGGTAATGCACATTCTGATTTCACAGGGCTGAGCGAACTGGCGGCACAGACAACGGCCTTTGCCCAGGAACACCAGCTAAAGGCTGCTAACTTGGCTCTAGCAATGCAAACCAAGGCACAGGAAAGCGGTCACCCGACCAATGTGGCAGTAATAGCAGGACCGATCTTTGACATTGACCTTTGTGGTGGCGACAATTCTCCGCAGCTTTATTACGGGGATGATGGCAAGCCATACTACGAATAAATGTCAACTATATCGGGCGTTCAGACGTTAATGTCTATTTTGATTTTAGCATAGCATCGTGTCTTTGTCAAGCGATATTTTCAAAGGAAGGAGGGAGCAGCTATGGCAAACCAAAGGACTACATCCAGTACAGTCGCATTTGCAAAGCTGATCTGGTCGAATATACTCCGGCAGCAATATCTGCTCGGCGTCAGCGACAAGCAAATGAGCGACCTGCTGGGCGTGACCACCCGCACACTCTACAACTACCGTCATGATCCGTCAAGCGTGACGGTGAAACAGTTGCAGGCGGTGGTTGAGAGCTTCGGCGTTGAGCCGGAATCACTATTCAGAGTGTAAGCAGCAGCGGGGGCAACAGCCCCCGTTTGCTGTAATATATCAATAATCAAGGAGGTCTGCCAAATGGCAACGATTCAACAACTTCCATCCGGCAACTGGCGTGCCCTGTTCTATATTGAAAATCCGGACGGCACAAGAACGAGAAAATCCCTGACTGCACCGACAAGGTGGGAAGCGGAAAGATTGGCAGCAGAGTATTCCGGCTCTGTCGAGCATTTGACCGTCGAAAAGGCACTTGATGGCTATCTTACACTTAAAAAGAATGTGCTGTCTCCGTCTACGCTATACGGTTATCAGGTGATCTGCCGCAACCGTCTGCAAAGCATCATGGATGTCGATATTCACAAGCTGAACAGTGTCATGCTGCAAAAAGCAATCAATGAGGATGCACAGCGTATGGGGCGGAAATCCATCAGTGAGGCAAAGAATTTGCTCATGACTGCACTGAAGCTCTACGGCGTACGCACGGAATTTAATGTTACGCTGCCGCCGAAAAAGCCTCAGATCAAAAATCTGCCGACACCGGCACAGGTCATTCAGCTGGTACGGGGTACTGACATCGAGCTGCCGTGTATGCTCGCACTCTGGCTCTCTCTGCGAATCAGTGAGGTGCGCGGTTTGCAGTTCGGAGATCTAAAGGACGGCGTACTGACGGTGCAGCGCAGCAAGCTCGCTCTGGCGAACAAGGATGTCGTCCGCGATGTCAACAAGACCTATCTCTCTACCCGCCAGCTGGTGCTTCCGCCGTACCTGATCGGGCTGATTCAGGCTATTCCGCATACCAGCGATGAGGAATTCATTGTCCCGATGGCTTATCAGACCATTCGGGCGCATCTAACGAAGCTGGCAAGGGCTAAGGGCTATACGCTTACCTTTCACCAACTGCGTCATTTGAACGCCTCAGTGATGCTCTCGCTCGGCGTTCCCGACAAGTATGCAATGGAGCGCGGTGGATGGGCGACGAACTCAACGCTGAAGAATGTCTATCAGCATACCTTCTCCGAGGAACGCAAGCAAGTAGACGAAATGATCGACCGCTATTTTGAGGAAGCACTGAACAAAGAGGATACGCTGAATGAGCCGGAAGAATGATATAGTTGAACTGCCTGCTGTGGGTGCAGCAGGCAGTTTTCAGCCATATTTTTGACCCTCTCTATGCCGTTTCGTGTGCGATTTCGTGTACGATTGGCTTGAAAATAGTGCACACGATGTGAACTTTTGCTTCCAAAAACGCATTTCTATTTCAAAACAAGGAAAAGAAAAATGTCCTAGATACGCGATTTTCGTCGTATCTAGGACATTTCACAAAAACGGAAAGAGAGGGATTCGAACCCTCGGTGCGCTATTAACGCACACACGATTTCCAGTCGTGCGCCTTAGACCAGCTCAGCCATCTTTCCACATGGTAAAACTGTCATCGCTCGCCCTATAGGGCAAGAAAAAAAGTGGTGCGAGTGACGGGACTTGAACCCGTACGCCGAAACACACGCCCCTCAAACGTGCCTGTCTGCCAATTCCAGCACACTCGCATTCACTACTTGATTATTATATCAGAAACAGGGTGAAAAGTCAAGGGGATTTTCGCTATTTTTTTCAATTCGGCAGTTTATACAAATTCTTTGCAAAAATCCCCAAAACATGATTTCTTAATGTTTTATGCCATCAGGTAGCGTTTCAATTCAGAAAGATCGGCTGCCGTCAGTTTGCGGTCATAATTCATATCTGCG
>JAZQOZ010000114.1:0-6551 GCA_045628085.1 Oscillospiraceae bacterium
ATATAATAGTCTTCATTGATCTCCTGAACCTTGATCCTACTGTAACGGTAATCCCGTTAAATTGGCAGATCCTCGTCGGACTTCTCAGGCCTGATTTTCTCTGGCGCTTTCACATCGAGCTGCTTCTGGATCCGCTGCTCAAGAACCTCGCGGCAGTATTCCCCGTTTTCTCCGATCTTGTCCTCTCTTACGGCTTTATCAAAAGCCGGAGCCTTGAAAGAAATATGCTGCATCCACGATCCGTCCTGTCGCTTTGAACGAATCGTATAGCCGAGCTTCCGCATCCGGTCGAGCAATTCCTCATATGACGAACATCTCGGCAAAATATTCTCGATGTCTTCACGGATAATATCCGTCTGCCGAACTCTCTGCTCCTTGAGCTTCTGATACTTCTCCGTAAACTGATAATCAGGAGAACCGCGCTCAAATCTCACATCCGTATTCTCATAGTAGCTCGTCTTGTCACCTTGCTTAACCTTTGTCAGCTTCATCGTCCTAGTCTGTTCCAAAACCGAAAGACCATACTCCTTGCAAAGCATATCAGTTGCATCTCGAAGCTGCTGCGTAGTCCTATGACAATTATTCCACTTTCCACCTTGTAAATTCCAAGCGCAGACAGCAAAATGAATGTGGATATTATCCGTATTCGTATGGACAGAAATAACCGTCGGGAATCCATGAAAAACACTTTCCGCAATTCGTTCACCGAATTCGAGAGCAGTCTCCTGTGAACACTCATGTCCCGCAAAACTGATCCGTGCATGATAAGCTAAAGGTTCCTGCTGATTCTTCGATTGTGTTCGACCGGCAGACCTTTCCTTCCGAAATCGTTTTTCCAAATTCTGAAAATCCTGATAAGGATTATCGGGATTGCACAAGAAGCAACTGCTGTGTGTAAGATATGTGACTTGCAGCTTTTCTCCGTTCTTCTCAACCTTGTACTGATACTGCTTGTTTATCTCTTTCTCGGATTCAACAATCTCGGTCTTATCCTTCATAATATATGCAATAAGCCGGTTGACCGTAGAACGTGCAACATGTATTTCTGATACAGCCATTACTCAAGCACCAACTTCATGATGACATCATTCAAACTCGAAATCAGTTTTTTAACCTCTTCAATATCGGCTTGAGCAACTTCATGTTCCTTATTTACATACCGAGCGATCTGATTCACATTGTTTCCGATCCGGTTCATTTCATATGCAATCCGCTCTGCTTCCTCGTCAGAAAAATTCGTTTTTCTTCCGGGAAATCCAAAGAGAATGCAGTTACGAATATACTCAGATTTTGAAATTCCGAGCTTGACTATTTTTTGCTCGAAAATTTCAAATTCACGGTCGGAAAGAAAGACATTGATCTTATGAGTTCGGCTCCTGTATTTTTCCATTGCAAATCGTCCTTTCTCGCCAAAAATCGTCACAGGGGTATTAGGGGAAATCCCCTAACAAGCTGGCTGGTGTGAGTACACCAGCCCTTGCTTGCTATGACACCTTTCAGACTTCCTCTCTATTATAGCACAGAATCCGAATTTGTCAAGAGTACGTGAGATTCAAGAAATCGAAAATGGTCAAAAATTCGCGCCCGGCGCTAATGCTCCGGGCGTTCATAAGCAGTAAAAAGAAGCATGACTTTGGCAGCAGATCACATGAATATAAACAGCAATGCCACAAAAACTATGATGCCAATGATCGCAGCTATCTCTGATTTCTTCGTCCTCAGAGTCACACCGATCAAAACAGCAAGATCAACCGCACTCAGAATCGGATACATAAAGTAGGAATCAAGCCCTGCATGATTCTTTTTCAAGAGTGAAACGGAAAACAACGCGATAACCAGATAGAGCAATCCGAAAATATAGATTGCTGTTCGCACACCTTTTGATAGAATAACCTTCCTGTCATCCCGTCGAGCTTCTTGCTCTTTCTTCACTTTCTCGGCATGATCCACGCCGCGCATCTCGTCACCGACATACTTGAAAAACTCAAACATCGTTTACTCCTTTTTTATTGAAAAATCTGTTGTCATCTTATTGAGCGGAAATAGTCGAATGACTATCTTTCCGCACACTTCCGATTTCTGAAATGCACCATAGTCTCTGCTATCCAGACTATCATTCCGATTGTCCCCAATCACGAAATATTCATTCTCAGCAAGCGTTATCGGTTCAGCAGCACAACCGGCTTTCTCAATATGAATATCCAGATCATCCTGCAATGATTCCCCGTTGATAAGCACCTTTCCGTCGATGATCTGAACGATGTCATTTGGCATCCCGATCACACGCTTTATCAGGCGCTTGCTTTCTGTTTTTACCACGATCACATCGAACCGATCTATCGTGTAATTAGACTTCAATTCCAAACACGTATCGCCGCTGTGAAATGTCGGATACATGCTTTGTCCTGATACATCCGCAAAATCAATCAGATAATTTTTGCAGAGTGCGAGGACAGCAGTAAAAAGAAGAATCAGCAGCAGCTTAATCCATCCTTTTTTTGCCGCTTCTCTGTCTGCTTCACGTTCATTCTTCATCGTTCTTCTCCGAGGTATACACATCGAAATCAAGGATCCTGATTTCAGGATAAGATTTCTCTGTAGACTTATCGTAGCGGTTTCTGATGTCCACGGTTTTTAGAACGATCAGCGTTTTACTCGCAATGTGTGAAGCCTTTTCGACGCACTTTTTTCCTGAAAACACGCAGCTCCAATTCTGATATTCATAGACCGCTTCCTCGTCTTTTCCAAATCCGCCAATCTGTTCACGAATCGAAACCGTACCATACAGTCTTGAGTCGGTATTTCTCTCAATCAGCTTCTCGTTCGTACAGATGAAATACCGAGCATAAATTCCTTTTTCAGATCTTAAATGCATGTCCATTACTCCTTCTCTTTTTCGATCTAAGCATCATCTTCATTTTCAGATTTACCGTAATGTCTGTCCGGTGTACGGTGTCCATTCGGACTCCCAATTCTCATACCACGGATGCGACTTATAGAACTCATGTGCCGCTGCCTTTGCGCTGCTTACAAGCTCGCCGCTGATAATATTCAGATACATATTGAACCTCACTTTCTGCCGGTCATCCCGGCTGTCATAACGCATTGGCGGCAGACTGAAACGCTGCCGCCCAGCGTCCGCTATTCACGAAAATCTCATTGCCTTTAAGTCTTCATCAGATGCGCCGAGCTGACGAAGCCGCTCGACCATTTCATGTGAGCCTTTTTCCTCACACAACTCGTTGAAGATTGTGACGATATACCGCAGAATCCGCTCCGCCTGATCGTCACACGGGACGATACCTTTGACCGGCTTGCAGCAGCTATCAATGTCCGCATATGCAGTCCGGATTCCATCAGCTTCCTGATCTTTTCCGGATGCTCGAAGATTGTTCTCATGCATCAAAAGCAGACTGAGCGCAGCGTCTTTTCTTATCAAATTATTCGTCATACAGTTCATCCTCAAACGCATCAGTTTTCACGCCGTCATAGAACGTGATGTGGAACATCCTTCCGACTTCCGGATCACGCTCGTCATCATTCAATTCCTGACCGACTTCTACTTCGGTATCATTATACTTCATCAAATCAGTCTGAATCGTTCTGAATTTTCTTCTCATTCACACCTGTCCTTTCTTTCAGCTTCACAGCGCTCGCAGGAGCCGCGTTTGATTCGCCGCACGTAAAAAAATACGCATCGAAATACGAAGCCCTCTGAGCGCATTCTGACCGATCTTGAACGATATTTTGAGTATGGGATATGCAGTCATTTCTGACCGCATATCCACTCCCCTGTTTCGCTCTGGATCACGCACTCTTGCGTCGTATTTCGTCTGCGAGCTGATCCAGATGTGCGCGGTGAATCTTATCCGAATAGGCGTGCATTTCTCTCATTGCATCTTCGTCAAAGGACTCGTCCTGATCCGCAGCCCATGCCACATTTGCTTTGGAAATTCTGCCGTCCCAGGAACAGTTATTCACAAGACTTGCGATCACGACTTCGGCTCTCAGTTTGCCGACCTTTTCCGTAAACGACGTGATGGTCGTTGCCGGTGAAATTCTGGCTGCAACATCGTGAGCAACAAGCTCTTCGAGGAACCGAATGTCCTCTTTCATGCGCTCGCGCAGCATGAAGAAAGTGAACCGGCTTGCGTGTCTGATTGTTTCAATATCCTGCTTGTTTTTCATAGAAACCTACCTTTCCGCCGGAAGCCCGGCAATGAATGAATTTGTCTGATGCAGCCGTTCCTTGGCTACATCTATATTATATCACATTATAGGCTTTTTGTCAAGCAGTAACTAAAACGAACTATCCATTTTTCTCTTTATCGCTTTCTTCCAGAGTCACACGGTGTGACTCTGATTACGTGTTCTACCGGTTACAGAAAAGGGAGAGCCATAGCTCTCCCTTCCGGATTACTCATTCTCCATGCAAAGTTCATCAAGCGTCACTCCAAGCGCTTTTGCGAGCTTAATTGCATTCGATACTGAGCAGTCTCCACGCCGCAAAATGTCTTCGACGGTTCTTTTTGACAGTCCGGCAACATCAGCGAGTTGCTGAACGGTCATCTTCTTTTCGATACGCAGTTCTTTCAGGCGCATCACATCAGTCCTTCCTGTGGTTCATGAACCAGAATAAGAGTTTTGCTATGCCAATGACGACAAAGAAAATACCGAGAAATAAGATAGCGTTTTTCATGGCTTGACAAATTGGCTCGTTCGTGGTATGATGATGGTGTGAGGGACTTTCGTCCCTCGCACCCTTCTTGCTAATCCATCATCTCTTGGATGATGAGAAGCAACAATCCAATGAGCAGGTCGATAAGTGCGCCTATCAGGATGCCAGTCCAATCACGCGAACTTTTCGGCTTGCTTTTCTTCATGTGCTTCGGTCTGTACCGAGCCAATATCATCACCTCCTTTCATGATTATATTATACCACGTTTTTACGTGGCTGTCAAGTCAAGAGAGAGTCCACGAAGGATTCTCTTTTTTACTGCTTAAAAAGCCGCTCAGGGAGCTTCTCTGCGGCTCGCTCATCAACGCAATCGTCATGTTATGCATCCACGAGAACCCCCTCTTAAATCGCATTCTGAGCATCTTTACGAAAGAAGCGAATGATATAGCATTAAAGAAAGAGAGTCACCTATGGCGACTCTCTCTTGCTATTCCTTAACAGGATGAATAGCCATATTATAGCACACCACGGCAGCGCCGTCAATCATCAAAAAACACACGCTGTGACTCTCAAAAAATTTCTTGACTTTACCTAATCAAAATGCTATACTTGAAACATAGAAACCTCTTCTACCCGATTACTCTATGAGCGATAAAAAGAAAGGATGTATACTATGGGTAAGTATTTCAATATCGAAAGTCTGACAATGGATAATCCTCTGGTAGAAGAATTTTCTTCCTACAACAAATGGTGAGGTTTAATTATGACTGCAACAGAACAGAAAAAAGCCGCAAAAGCATTTGCGGATTACTGGAAAGACAAGGGTGACGAGAAGCAGGAAACAGCGCGATTCTGGATTGAACTGCTTGGAAACGTACTCGGAGTAGAAAATCCGACAAGCTATATTGAGTTTGAAAAGCCGGTGATCGTCGAGAAGAACCAGAAGTACATCGACGGCTACATTCCGTCCGTTAAGATCCTCATTGAGCAAAAAGGATCCCATATAAAGCTCGGAAAGACCGCTGTTCAGTCAGACGGAGAGAAACTTACTCCTTATGGACAGGCTTTCCGGTATAACAACTATTTGCCATATGAACAGAAAGCAAAGTGGATTATTGTCTCAAACTTCACCGAAATCCTGATATATGACCAAAACAAGCCAAATGGTGAACCGGAGATCATCTTCCTAAAGGATCTCCCCAAGGAGTATTACCGGCTTCAATTCCTTGTTGCTACCGGCAGCGAACTATTAAAAAAGGAAATGGAAATCTCCCTGAAAGCCGGTGAGATCGTCGGTGTACTGTATGATGCGTTGCTGAAACAGTATGCTGATCCGACCGCTCCGGAAACGCTGCAAAGTCTGAACAAACTATGCGTCCGCTTAGTATTCTGCTTCTATGCCGAAGACTCTGGCATCTTCGGTAAACAAATGATGTTTCATGACTACATGAAGCAGTTTGACGCAAAATCGGCTCGAAAAGCTCTGATTGAGCTGTTCCAAGTGCTTGATACCGTGCCAAAAGACCGCGATCCATACATGGAAGAAGACCTTGCAGCATTCCCATATGTAAATGGCGGACTATTTGCAGATGAACACATCGAGATTCCGCGCCTGACTGATGAAATCATGGATCTGATTCTGCGCAAGGCAAGCGAGGACTTTGACTGGTCTGGTATTTCTCCTACGATTTTCGGTGCTGTGTTTGAATCCACTTTGAACCCTGAGACACGACGCAGCGGCGGTATGCACTACACCTCAATCGAGAACATCCACAAAGTTATTGATCCGTTGTTTCTGGATGACTTAAATAAAGAATTTGAAGAAATCAAAGATGTCAAACGAAGTAAAGACGGAATCAGCAGAATGAAATTG
>JAZQOZ010000115.1:0-58011 GCA_045628085.1 Oscillospiraceae bacterium
TCGGATTCTTGTCCTTTTGAATCCCATAGATAAACCCTCCCTCTAAATGATGCCCTTCTGTTTATGGGCATTCTTATATATTAGTATAGCATACTTTATAAAAAAATACAAGTCCAAAATGAAAATAAAAGATTTTTTCAAAAAAGACTTGATTTTTATTTCAGAATATGATATAATATCAAAGTCAGGTTAAAAATCTGCGAACCACACGGAGATGTATCGAAGTGGTCATAACGAGAACGACTCGAAATCGTTTGAGCGGTAAAACGCTCCGTGGGTTCGAATCCCACCATCTCCGCCATTTGGGGCATTAGCGCAGCTGGGAGCGCACCACACTGGCAGTGTGGGGGTCACGGGTTCAAGTCCCGTATGCTCCACAATTTGAAATTCACGAAAATACGCTGTTTTCCAAATCAATGGAAGACAGCGTATTTCGTTTCCTATCAGAAGATATCTTATTTATGCTTTTTCATGTCGTCCAGCTTTTCTTCGGCATCGGAAACAATCTCCGTAACAGCCGATTCAGCGCGGTCGATCAGATCCGGCTCTTCCCGATCGGTCTTGCGGTGAACGTCATCTTCCTCATACAGAGAATTTTCCCGATCAGAGTCAGATTCCGAAGCAGCTGCCTTTGCAGTTGTGACCTGATGCGCCTGTGCGCCATGATCTGCTGTATGCTCTGTTCCGCATCCGTTCATCAAGATACCGCAAAGCACGGCGCTCATCCAAAATGCATTTTTCGTATGCTTCATACAGACCCCTGTTCCTTTCCGGCGTATTTGCCTGCATTGTCCCTGAAACAGCTTGCAGGGCAAATGTATCATGCCCACAGAGAAAACAAGTATGCGCTGAAAAATGA
The DNA here is from genome assembly GCA_045628085.1 of Oscillospiraceae bacterium. Classification (GTDB taxonomy): domain Bacteria; phylum Bacillota; class Clostridia; order Oscillospirales; family Ruminococcaceae; genus Firm-04. Next base: position 860 of record JAZQOZ010000115.1, read on the forward strand.
AATATAGCCGTATTACGCCTGCAAATCCGCTGTTTTACCGTTGGTTGCGGACAGAAACGCATCCGGTGAAAGAAAGATCTGTGTACCGAGTCTGCCGCCGCTGACAATGATCTCATCATAAAGCAGTGCCGTTTCATCAAGAAAAACAGGATAATCTTTCTTCATGCCGATCGCTGTACAGCCGCCTCGAATATATCCCGTTACGGCAAGGATCTCCTTGACCGGCAAAAGCTGCACCGACTTCTCCCCTGCTGCCGCCGCTGCTTTTTTCAGATCCATTTCCGAAGCACCCTGCATCACAAACGCATAATGTTCGCCGCTTTTTCCGACACACATCAGCGTTTTGAATGTCTGCTCCGGATCCTGTCCGAGCATCTCTGCGATCTGCACTGCATCGGTAAATTCATCGCATTCATAAAAATTCAGACGATGCGGCAGTTTCTTCTGTTCCAGAATCCGCATTGCATTGGTCTTTTGCTGTTTTGCCATTTTACTCACTCCTGTGTAAATGAAATTTCCTATACAGTATATCACAATCCGTCAAAAAAATCAACGGGAATCCTGATTTGACATCATAAAGCATTTGTGATACAATATTCTACAGTATCGAACGAAAGGTGCGTAGATCATGACCAGAATCGACCTGATAACCGGTATGCTCGGTGCAGGAAAAACAACATTTTTGCTGAAATATGCCCGTCATCTGATTGACAGCGGTCAGCGAATCGCGATCCTTGAAAACGATTTCGGCGCAGTCAATGCAGATATGGCACTTCTGCAAACACTTCAATGTGATAATTGCCAGCTTGAAATGGTATCGGGCGGCGGTGATGCACACTGTCACCGCAGACGTTTCCGCACACAGCTCATTGCACTCGGAATGCAGCATTTCGACCGTGTCCTGATCGAGCCTTCCGGTATATATGACATGGACGAGTTTTTTGATATTCTCCATGAATCCCCGATCGACCGCTGGTTCGAGATCGGAAGCATCCTGACTGTCCTTGATGCAGAAACCGTTGAACAGCTTTCCGATGAAATGAACTATCTGTACGCATCGGAAGCTGCCTGTGCCGGGAAACTGCTGCTCAGCAAGCTGCCTGCGGAACAACGGGAAAAACGTGCCGCGGAGATTCTCGTACAGTTGAACTCTGCACTGGCTGATATTCAATGTGACCGCCGCTTCTCAGAAAATGACCTGTTTCTGAAGGAATGGGAGCATCTGAATGCAGAAGATTATGATATGCTCTCTGCCGCAGGATACCGGAATGCATACTACGTAAAAAAATATCACATTGATACACTGCGCAGCTCCGTTCATTATTTCATGCATATCCAGCTTGAGGAAAGCAATATCTCATCTGTTATACAAGGGATTTTTGATGATCCTGCCTGCGGTCTGATCTTCCGCATCAAAGGGACTCTGCCCGCCGATGACGGCAAATGGCTGACTGTCAACGCATCTCAAACACATATATCTGTTTCCAAAGCCGAAAAGGGACAGTCAGTGCTGATCGTGATCGGTGAACATCTTGCACGAGAAGTCATTGACGCACATTTCAAAGAAAACAACACCGATCCGGAATATATATCTATTTAACGCAGTGATTCTTGCCGTATATCATCAATGAAAAGGCTCGTTTTTTCTTGCGTCCGCAAAATACACATAAATCCATTGTGAATCACAGTCTGTTTAGCTGAAACCGAGAAAATCATTGAATAAGTTGCCGAAGGACTGTTTTTTTGATATAATATTGTATATATCTAAGAGAATATTATCGAAAGGAGTGCAGATCATGCTGCAGCTCAATTCTATTTCCTTTCATGCAGATTCAGATGACGGCAAAACGGAAATTATCCGCAATATCAGCCTGAAACTCGAAAAAAACAAGTTTATTGTCATTACCGGACCGAACGGCGGCGGTAAATCAACACTTGCCAAAATAATCGCAGGCATTATTCCTGCAACATCCGGTTCTATCGTATTTCAGGGCGAGGACATCACCGATCTTTCTATCACGGATCGTGCAAAGCGCGGTATCGGGTTCGCATTTCAGCAGCCTGTCCGGTTTAAGGGAATGACTGTTCTGGACTTGCTCCGCATCGCATCCGGAAAACAGATCACGATTGCGGAAGCCTGCGAATTTCTCTCCGAAGTCGGACTTTGTGCAAAGGACTATATTCATCGGGAGATCAACGCTTCCCTTTCCGGCGGCGAATTAAAACGAATTGAAATTGCAACCATTCTGGCACGCGATGTCAAGCTTGCGATCTTTGATGAGCCGGAAGCCGGCATTGATCTCTGGAGTTTTCAGAATCTGATCCGTATTTTCGAGAAAATGCGCGAAACCTCACAGGATCGTACAATTCTTGTTATCTCACATCAGGAAAGGATCCTCAATATAGCAGATGAGATCATCGTCCTTGCAAACGGTGTCATTGAAAAGCAGGGCTCAAAGGATGAGATCCTTCCCTCGATCATCGGTACAAAATACGCAGCAGATGTCTGCCGAAAATTATCCTGAGGAGGCGAACAGTATGGACGCAATTCAAAAGCAGCTATTGCAGGAAGTCGCAGATCTGCATGATATACCGGAGGGTGCTTACAATCTCCGTGCAAACGGCGAGTCTGTCGGCAGACAATCCACCGCCAATATCGAGATCATCTCCAAAACTGATGCCAGCGGCATGGATATCCGCATCAAGCCGAATACAACAAAAGAAAGCGTACACATCCCTGTTATCCTGAGTGAAAGCGGTCTGAAGGAAACGGTCTACAACGATTTCTTTATCGGCGAAAACAGTGATGTTCTGATCGTTGCCGGCTGCGGCATTGATAACTGCGGTACACAGGATTCCCAGCATGACGGAATCCACCGCTTCTATATCGGGAAAAATGCAAAGATCCGCTATGTTGAAAAACATTACGGATCCGGCAGCGGTGACGGAAAACGTATCCTGAATCCTGTCACCGAAGTGTATATGGAAGAAGGCAGCATTTGCGAAATGGAAATGGTGCAGATCAAGGGTGTCGATTCCACCGATCGAACGACGATTGCAAAACTTGCTGCCGGTGCCAAACTCATCGTCCATGAACGTCTGATGACGCACGGCGAACAGCGCGCGCTGAGTGTCTATCAGGTCGAGCTGAACGGTGACGGTTCCAGTGCAGATATCGTATCCCGTTCCGTAGCGCGTGACAGCTCCTATCAGAAACTGGATATGTGCATTTCGGGCAACGCGGCTTGCAGCGGTCACACGGAATGTGATTCGATCATTATGGATCACGGAACGATTCTTGCTGTCCCCTCCCTCGAAGCTAACAATATTGATGCTGCACTTGTTCATGAAGCAGCGATCGGAAAAATTGCCGGTGATCAGCTCATTAAACTGATGACACTCGGTCTTTCAGAAGCGGAAGCGGAAGAACAGATCATCAACGGATTCCTGAAATAACAGCATAGTAAAAATGAAATCCTGTCTGTATCTGATGATGGGATTTCGTATATAGACAAAGAGCATGAGGGCAATCCTCATGCTCTTTTCTCTTAGTTTTTGCTGAAATCACGAAGTTCCAGACCGTCATTGCGTTCCAATGCCCAACGAATATTCCATTCACTTGTAAACAGAAGCAAATACTGATCACGGAAATCCTGTACCAGTTTTGTATCTTCACTGATAATAAGCTGCGGTTTTTTGTCAGTCGGGATACCGCCGATCCATCGGATATACTGATAGCTCAGCGGTTCGCGGATGATCTCGACATTATATTCAGTCCGCATACGATGCTCAAAGACCTCAAATTGCAGCACACCGACTACGCCGACGATGACTTCTTCCATACCGGTTTCCGGCTCATGGAAAATCTGGATCGCACCTTCCTGCGCGATCTGCATGACACCCTTCACGAACTGCTTGCGCTTCATGGTATCCTTATGACGAACACGGGCAAAATGTTCCGGTGCAAAGGTCGGGATACCTTCAAAGCATACCTTCCGGTTCGGCGCACAGATCGTATCTCCGATCGAGAAAATACCCGGATCAAACACACCGATGATATCGCCTGCGAATGCCTCATCAATGATCTCACGGTTCTCCGCCATCATCATCTGCGGCTGAGAAAGGCGCATTTTCTTGTCACCCTGCACATGGTATACTTCCATATCGCGTGTGAATTTTCCTGAACAGATACGCAGAAATGTCACACGGTCACGGTGCGCTTTATTCATATTTGCCTGAATCTTAAAGACAAATGCAGAAAAGCCCTCATCAAACGGCGACACTGTTTCACCATCTGCAACAGCGCGTGCAAGCGGCGGCGGTGTCAATTCCAGAAAACGCTTCAGGAACGGCTCAACACCGAAATTCGTCAATGCAGAACCAAAGAATACCGGCGAAAGCTCGCCCGAATGAATTGCTTCAAGATCAAATTCCTCAGAAGCGCCGTCCAGCAGTTCGATATCCTCTGCAAGCTGTGCGTGATTGTCCTTGCCGATCAATTCAGCAAGTGCAGGATCATCCGGCGTGACTTCCGTCTTTGATACCGTATGCATACCGCCTGTCCCCTCAAACGAGAGAATATGGCGTGTTTCCAGATCAAATACGCCGCGGAAATCCTTTCCGCAGCCGATCGGCCAGTTAACAGCGTAAGTCTTGATGCCAAGTTCACGCTCGATCTCCTCAAGCAGTTCAAACGGATTCTGTGCTTCACGATCCATCTTATTGATAAATGTGAAAATCGGGATATGGCGCATCACGCAGACATGAAACAGCTTTCTTGTCTGCGGCTCAACACCCTTTGCAGCATCAATGACCATGATCGCAGCATCGGCTGCCATCAGCGTCCGGTAGGTATCCTCAGAAAAATCCTGGTGTCCGGGCGTATCAAGGATATTGATGCAGCAGCCGTCATACTCAAACTGCATGACAGATGATGTGACCGAAATACCGCGCTGTTTCTCGATCTCCATCCAGTCAGACACAGCATGGCGGGCGTTTTTCTTTCCCTTTACGGCACCTGCCATTGCGATTGCACCGCCGTAAAGCAGGAGTTTTTCCGTCAGGGTTGTTTTACCGGCGTCCGGATGCGAAATGATCGCAAAGGTTCTCCGCCGCCGGATCTCTTCTTCCATGGTTGGCAAGCTGAATTCCTCCATTCAGTTCATCATATACGGATTTGCATAACCATTATATTATATCATAATATATAGGAATTTGCAATAGGTGAGACTGAAAAAAGTATCAGGAATACTATATTAGGAGCATAAAAGGCTGCGGACACTGTCCGCTTATAACAAAATATCGAATAAAATGCAATAGGAAACAAGCATTTTCTGCACAATCATTCATCCAGAAAACTGTTGCAGTATTCAGTTGCACTCAGCCACAGTTCTTCATCTGTTCCGTCAGATTCTATTTCATCAAAATGCCTGCTGATCTCACGAAGTCTTGTGAAATCGACCGGATTTCCTGACAGATTATTCATGAGCATTCTTGCTTGTTCTGCAAGCAATTCTCCAAAATGGTCTTCTGCCATAACAGTATCCTCCTTTATATTCTGCACTCATTCTATAATACTACTGCTTTCCTGCGATCTTATACTCATCGCCGTCCCGATAATAAGGGCAATGCGCACGGGAATCCTGCATATATCGGGCGTACTCGTCTTCATCAAGGTTCATTTCACAGACATAGCAGTCCCATTCTTCATCATAAGCAAAATATGCACAGGTATCACATTCATTCATTTGGTTTTCTCCGTTTCATCAGAACGGCTGCTATGACAGAAAGCAGTGCAGTTCCGCCCATACCGATCAGGCAAGCAATATTTCCGCGCCATAATCCGAGCAGACCGCCGATCAGCGGTGTCAGCGCCGCAACTGCCAGAACCTTTGCAATATGCTTTGTCTGTCCCTTTTTATCCTTGCGCCGCAAAGTCGGCTGCACACGTATCGGCAGCAGTTTATCATTGCCGCCGGAGAGCATGGCCGCATAGAGCAAAACCACAGCACCGAATATCAGCATCAATACTGCAAAACCATTTTCCATGCGTCATGCCCCTTTCACATCATCGTTCAATGCTTGACAAAGTATATCTCATACCATACAAGGAATGTGTATATCGTCCAAACCTTGCGCCAGAGATCGGAATTACCGCCGACATATTCATCATAGATCGCTTTGATCTCATCCGGACGGAAGAACTTCGCACAAATATCGCTGTTCAACAGGCGGCGCACATCCGCATTATACTGCTCATCGGCAAGCCACAGACGGATCGGCACGATGAAACCCAGCTTTTTCCGGAACGCGATTTCCTCAGGCAGTACCTTTGCCGCCGCAGTCCGGAATGCAACCTTATTCTGTTCCTCGTTCACCTTATATTTTGAAGGCATTCTGGATGCAATATCGAAGATCCGGCGGTCAGTCAGCGGCATACGGATCTCAAGACCGGCAGCCGTACTCATTTTATCAACATTCAGGTAGATATCGCCCTCAAGCCAGATCTGAATGTCCACATCCGACATTTTTGTCAGCGGATCAAGGCCTTCGGTTTCCGCATAGATATGCTGAACAAGGCTGATCGGCAGATATTCCGGATCATAATGCTGCAAAATACGTTCTTTCTCGTCTTCCTTCATGATATTGGTATTGCCGACATAGAAAGTTTTGAGATTCTCGCCGTAGCGCTCAGCATTGCGGTACATATTGTAACCGCCGAAGAATTCATCTGCGCCCTCACCGGAATAGCACAGTCTGGTACGTTCTGCCGTGGCAAGGCATCCGAGCGAAAACACGATCGCAGATGCATCGCCGAGCGGCTGTTCCATATTCTCCATCACAAACGGAACAATATCGAAATACTGCTGCGGTGTGATCTTTGCAACAGCGTGTTCTACGCCGAGCAGCTCGGCTGTTTTCGCTGCAATACGGGATTCATCAAAGCGTTCCTCGTCATATCCGCAGGATGCAGCACATTTCGCATCCGACATTGCCAGTACATACGATGAATCGACTCCGCCGGACAGGAAGGAATCTGCTGATTCATCCGGTGTCTTGACTTCCTGCATGATCTGCTGGAGCGTTTCATGGATCTCATCCGCATAATCTTCCAGCGATTTGCTGTCATCCGGATGAAATTCCGGTTTCCAGTAACGCACAATATTGATCTGACCGTTCCGGAATTCCAGCAGGCATCCCGGCATCAGTTTTTTCAGTCCCTTGAAGAAAGTATCCTCACCGGCGACATAGGTCAGCGTCAGATAGATCTGGAGCATTTTTTCATTCAGCTCCCGAACGAATCCGTCCTGTGAGATAATATCACGGATCATCGTGCCGAAAAGCAGTCTGCCGTCTGCCGTCTGATAGTAATAGAACGGCTTTGTGCCGAACTGGTCACGCACACAGATCACTTTATCTGCATCGGAATCATAAAGTGCAAATGCAAACATTCCGTAAAGATGATCGGGCAGCGCATTGCCCCATTTCTCATAGCCTCTGATCAGGATTTCCTGTTCCCGTTCCGCACGGGAAAGCGATCTGTCAATGGCAAGCTCTGTGCAAAGTGCTTCCCAGTTACGGATATGTCCGCGATAAGTTTTCAGTTGAATCATTGAAATCCTCCGTTCTGTGCGGTTCATTCTGTTTCCGCACGCATTGCATATTTATATGCATCTAAAATTTATTATACCACAATATCGCGCAAATTGCAATGGGCGGCAGAAAAAAAGCCAATACAGCCAAAGACACCTCTGCGCGGGCAAAGGTGTCTGGATAGAAATATTATTTCTGATATTTTGCCTTATCCATCTCGCGGATCGCGGCACGGCGAATCTTTCCGCTGCCGACCGTTTTCGGCAGTTCTTTCACAAATTCAATCACACGCGGATATTTATACGGTGCTGTTCCGTGTTTGACATAGTCCTGAATCTCTTTGATCAGTTCATCCGACGGAACTGTACCCTTTGTCAGAACGATCGTTGCCTTGACTACCTGACCGCGTACCTCATCCGGCACACCGGTTACTGCACATTCCAGCACATACGGCAATTCCATCAGCACGCTTTCAATCTCAAACGGTCCGATGCGATAGCCGGAAGATTTGATCACATCATCGACTCTGCCGACATACCAGAAGTAACCGTCCTCATCTACCCACGCGGTATCACCCGTATGGTAGAAACCGTCACGCCATGTTTCAGCAGTCGTATCCGGATCGCCGTAATAGCAGAGTGCAAGTCCCGGAACGCCTTCTTCTTTCAGTCTGATGCAGATCTCACCTGTTTCACCGACTCCGGCAGGCGTACCGTCCGGGAGAAGTACCTGCACATCATACTGCGGATTCGGCTTGCCCATACTGCCGGGTTTCGGCTCCATACCGACAACATTTGCAATGGAAAGCGTCGTTTCCGTCTGACCGAATCCTTCCATCAGCTTAATGCCCGTTGCACGGTAGAATTGATGGAACACCTCCGGATTGAGCGCTTCACCGGCGATACAGGCATATTTCAGCGAGGAGAGGTCGTATTTTGACAGATCCTCTTTGATAAAGAACCGATACATGGTCGGCGGAGCGCAGAATGATGTGACATGATACTTGCTGAACATCGGCAAAATATCATCAGCATGGAACCGCTCAAAGTCATAGACAAATACTGCCGCTTCACACATCCACTGCCCGTACAGCTTACCCCAGAGTGCCTTGCCCCATCCGGTATCAGAGATCGTTAAATGCAGACCGTTCGGATCGGCATTCTGCCAGTAACGCGCCGTTACATAATGACCGAGCGGATACTGATAGCTGTGCAGAACCAGCTTCGGATTGCCGGATGTACCGGAGCTGAAGAAAATCAGCATCGGATCTTTTCCGCAGGGCGTATCCGCTGTTCTGGCAAAATGTGTACTGTAAAACGGAAGATCAGAATTGAAATCATGCCATCCTTCACGGAATCCGTTTACCATGATCTTCGTCCGGAGCGACGGTGCATAATCAGCAGCAAGATCAACCTCATTGGATACGGTGCCTTCCGCGGTGCAGACGATCGCGGACACCTCAGCAGAATTGAAACGATATTCAAAATCATGTTTTTTCAGCATATTGGATGCAGGGATCGCAAGCGCACCGATACGGTGAAGCGCAACGATCGAGAACCAGAACTGATAATTCCGCTTCAGCACAAGCATAACGCGGTCACCGCGCTTGATGCCGAGCGATTTGAAATAATTGGCAGCCTGACAGGAATAGCGCTTGATATCCTTAAAAGAAAACCGGCGCTCATTATGCTTCGCATCCACATAGATCATCGCGGTCTTATCCGGACATTTTTCAGCCATTGCATCTACAATATCAAATGCAAAGTTGAATGAATCCTGATTCTCAAAATGAACCGCACTGAGGATGCCTTCCTCATTGGTTTCACATTTCACAAATTTCTCAGCAACCGGATGCATCAGACCTGCCTTATCCACATTGGTCGAATGATGCTCCGCTACGTGTTCATGATACTCAGATAAACCGGATGTTCCGTGCGGTGCCATAACAAAAGCATAGATCTCGCAGTCCTCACCGCCGAGCGCGACTTCATCATGCGGCATGGAACTGTCGTAGTAGATCGAGTCGCCCTCATGCAGGATCTCCGAATGAGAACCGATGATCATGCGAACCGTACCTTTCAGGACGATATCCATTTCCTGTCCGGCATGACTTGCAAGATGCAGCGGACGGGAAAGTGCTTCCTCAGAATACGGGATCACAACATGAAACGGCTCGACCGTTTTATTTTTGAATTTCGATGCAAGGCGATTATAAACAAAGCCCTCTCTGCGAACGATCGGTACACCCTCACCTTTTCGTGTAACGGTATAGCCGCTCAGTTCCGGACTGCTGCCTTCTGTCAGGTCGGAAATTTCCACATGAAAAACATTTGCACATTTGTAGATGAATGTGAAGCTGAAATCCTTTTCGCCGGCTTCAAACATCTTGTAATCTTCTACGGAATAATCCGTTTTAGCAGCCATTTCTTCGACTGAAATACCAAGATCCTCACGCAGCCGCATAATACGCTCTGCAACCTCTTTGATTCTGGTTTCGGCATTCTGAAGATTGTTCCGGTCGCTCATCGTAATCTCTCCTATCCTGAAAAAATAAAAACTCGCCCCAAAGAAATAACTTTGAGGCGAGTATCAACCAATGATTACCCGCGGTACCACTCAAATTGTGCCGCTATTGCGTAACACCACTTTCAGACTCCGGCAAGCCCTATTCATTCACGCAGACTCACGGGAATGCTTACTGACGCTTTTCAGCATTCCGGCTCAGAAGGGATACACAGCATTGCTTGACACCGACTCGCACCGACCGTCGGCTCTCTGCAGACATTGGCAATCCTCTGCTTGGCTTCCTCATCGCCTTTAATTATTCGTATTATAGCACAAATACGTTTATTTGTCAAGCGCTTTTGAAACTTTTTTCGTAAAATCGGGATCAACACAGTATGCTTTCAGCGGACAATCTGCGCATTTCGGATTTCTCGCCGTACAGGTATCTCGTCCGAACTGCACGATCTGGTGACAGTAACGCGAAGAACGGTCTGGCGGAAGTATCTTCCGAAGATCGGTTTCGACCTGTTCCGGCGCATGATGATTTGTCAGACCAAGCCTGCCGGATATCCGGATACAGTGCGTATCCGTTACAACAGACGGCTTGCCGTATACATCTCCGAGCAAAAGATTTGCGGTTTTCCTGCCGATGCCGGACAGTGTCAGAAGATCGTCCATATTATCAGGTACTTTTCCGCCGTAAACATCACGCACACGCTGGCACATTTCCTTTACACTTTTCGCCTTTGCCTTATAGAAGCCGCAGGGATGTACTGCCTGCTCCAGTTCCGAAATATCAGCATCCGCGAAAGCATCAAGTGTCGGGAACTGCCGGAACAGATCCTTTGTCACAATATTGACACGCGCATCCGTGCATTGTGCTGAAAGTCTGGTGGCGATCATAAGCTGATACGGCTCACTGTATTCCAATGAGCAGCACGCATCCGGATAAACCGAATCCAGAACATCACAGATATCTGCCGCTTTTTTTTGCAGTTTCGTCATAATCCGATCCTCCCTGCCAAAAATGTCTCTACTTGACATCTTTCACAATTCGTGTTATCATTACTACAGTATCATATAAAGGAGCATGATTCTATGGGAACAGCACAAAGATTTGAGCCGGAAAAACTGATCTGTGCCATTTTGTATACCGATGAAGCATCAGCAGATGCGGCAATATCAAAGCTGAAAGCCGCTTTCGGCGAAACGGATATTGAATCGGATTCCTACAGCTTTTCAGATATTTCACCTTATTATGACGATGAAATGGGCGGCACAGTATTCCGCAAAATGCTTTCTTTTTCAGAATGCCGCGATCCGCAGGAACTTGCCGCGATCAAAACTCTGACAAACAGCATCGAACAGCAGACAGCAGATGCCGGAAACCGTCACATCAATCTTGATCCGGGATTTATCAGTGCTGGCAGACTTTCACTCGCTACGACCAAGAATGCAGGACACCGGATCCCGCTGGCTGACGGGATCTATGCAGAACTGACACTGTTTTATGCGCGTCATGCATGGCATCCGTTTCCGTGGACATATATGGATTTCAAACTCCCGCAGGTTCATGATTTTCTGACGCAGGCACGCAAAATCTATATGCAGCAGCGAAAAAGCTGGCTTTCCAACATCTGACGCATCTGCCGGACACGGCTTGTAAGCTGTTCACCGCGATATCCGAGCAGACAATTTGTCCATACTGCACCGTAAGCAAACGGCAGCGTCATATCTGCAAGCGGAATCGCACCCTCCTGCACAAGATCGTAGCCCGAACCGTAACTCTGTCCCTGTTCCTGACAAGGCGCTAGATAGCAAGGGATACCGATATCCCTGCACCGCTGAATCAAAGTCTGCACGGCATAGGGTGAATATCGAACAGAATTCGCCGTTTCGGAATGATATGTTCCGTGAACGACCGCAGCAGCTTCATCAAGCATCAGTTTGTCATACCGCAAACCGTTGTAAGGACGAATCAGCATAACCTCCGGCGCAGACACAGCCTGTGCCGCAAGCATCTGCATATCTGTGCAGATGCTTTTTTTATGAACAGGCGGAGCGTCATAGACAGTGCTGACCTTCTGCATTGACCTGCTGAAAAAAGAACGGCTCTCGTGCTGACAGGGCAGCAATTCAAATCCGCGGTGCAGATACATCTCACCGTCGCTGTTCTCATATACAGCCCAAACTCCGGCGGATAAATGCTTGCAGATCAGCTTGACAGCCGCTTCAAAATTCGCATGACCGTTTGTCTGCGGAACATCCAGCGGCTCGATCGCAGATACGAGAATCACCGGAACAGAAATGCCAAGCAGTCCGGCAGACAGCATTGCCGCAGTCTGGTCGAGCGTATCCGTTCCGTGGGCAAGAATGATGCCGTCATAATGCCGCAGATCAAGTGATGCTATCGTTCTCAGGATCACGCACCAGTCATCAGGGATCAGGTCTTCACTCAGACAGTTCAGCGGCATCTGCACATCAAACTGAACAGATGAATACGGATGCGAAAGCCGGTAATGCTGTTCCAGAACAGTCGAAGCAGTCCCGACATCACTGCGCCGCGTTCCGTCCTGCCCGACACGGCAGCAGATCGTGCCGCCTGTCAGAATCATTGCAATCCGCATATCAGCCTCCGTTTGATGAAGTGCCGGCGGAAACTGTCTGGAATGTCACACAGACAATCTCCGGATGATCAAACAAGCGCAGCGGAAAACCGCTGTTTCCAAGTCCCCTGCACAAATACATGGTTGTATCTTTCACTGTATACAAACCGTCCGTATACTTCGGGAACAAGCCCTGATCCGGCGCATATACTCCCTGATGTGTAAAAGGAATCCGCCACTGACCGCCGTGCGTATGACCGGAAAACACAATATCAACGCCCGTTTCAGCATAGTAAGCATCCAGATACTGCGGCTCATGTGCGAGAAGGATCTGAAAATCATCATCTGCTTCTTCTGTTAGTGTTTTAAGAATATTCGCCTGCAGGGAAAGATCATCCAGACCGATCAGCGAAAAAGTCTGTCCTGTAGCGGATTCGATCTGAACAGTTTCATTATTCAAAAGATGAATGCCGAATTCCTGTATTTTTTCTTCAAATGCACTCAGAACGTCCTTCGGCAGATAATGCTCATGATTTCCATGAACAAGGTAGATCGGTGCAATATCTTTGATCTGCTGCAAAAACAGCAGCGCTGCACTCACATCCGTATGATTGCTTGCATCAATCGTGTCGCCCGTTATCACAATGATATCCGGTTTCAGATCATGAATTTCACGAAGCAGCGCCGCATTCTGTTCAGCATATATTTTGTTATGCAGATCAGTCAGCTGAACGATACGGAATCCGTTGAATGAAACAGACAGGCTGTCAGTCTCATAGGTATATTTTGTGATTTCGATACGATTGTTTGCACCGTAACTCATAGCCAGAAACAGCAGAATCAGGAGCATCAAAATGCCGATTCGCCGCCAGATCCGAGCGCGTCTGCTTTTCTTTTCAATTTCTTCTGTACTGCTTTGATTCTGCATACAGAGTTCCTCCTGCAATCATTGGATACGGTACAAAAAACAAAGCCGCACAGGAAACATCTGCGCGTTCCGTGATGATACGCAATCTATCATCATCTGTACCGAAAACAGCAGCCGCTGAATCATACAGCGAGCTGCCAATATACGAACGCGGATACGGCATAGCGCCGTATCCGTGCCCGTTACAAATATTACTTTTTCAGACTATGACCAATCAGAAATCAGTATTTCAGATCATCAGCAGTCAGAATCTTTGCAGCATACTTCAAAAGTTTCACGACATCATCGGAATTAAGCTGATTATCATGCGTAACATCAGCATTCTTCAGACCGACCTCTGAAACTCTCGCATTTGCATCTTCAGCGATCAGACGAGCCAGAAGAACTGCATCGGAAATATCAACCTTGCCGCTGCAGTTAACATCACCGTAAATATCAGCAACAACTTCGCGCTTTTCAGTTGTTGTAGTTGTTGTGGTAGTCGGTGCGGCTGTAGTCGTTGTTGTAGTAGTTGTTGTCTTGGTCGTAGTTGTAGTAGAAGTGGTGGTTGTGGTAGTTTTGGTCGTTGTAGACGGCTGCGTACCGGCATTACCGCCGCCGTTGCCTGTCACAGACTCAAGTGTTGCAGAGGTCGGCCACCAAACGGTGATGGAAACCTGACTTGCGCCGGACGGTACTTCGCATTCAACAGTCATTTCGCCGTTAGAAGGCGTTGCTTTCCATTCGGTCATAGCACCATTGATCTCAAAGCATCCGTTTGCTTCGGTATCATTGGAATTGGTCTTGAGTGTGAAAGTGACCTTTGTAGCGCCGTTGGTCTGCGCAACCCACTTCGGGTTGTTATCCATATCATCAGCTTTTGTGAAGGTCAGGGAGCCGCCGGTGGAAGGATTGGAACCGGTGTCTTTTGTGGTATCTTTTGTAGTATCTTTAGAGGTATCCTGAGAAGGCTTTGTATCATCCGGATTGGAAGAAGGATTGAGGTTGATATTCTTTACGCCCTCAATGCTGGTAACACAGGAACCGGTCTTATATTTGTGATAGAGACCTGCTGCTGCACCGACAAGCGCTGCGTTGTAGTCGAGAGCGACCTCGTTGCAGACGTAGTCATTCATATTATCGTGGTAAGAACCGCTTGCATCGCAGGGACCGCCGGCAAGTGCACCGATCAGCGTATGACCCTGATCGCTGTATGCTGCATAAGGAGAATTGTGATCGCCATCCGGATTCCAGCCGTTACCGTTGAATCCGCCGTATCCGCTATAACCGGATGCTGCTCTGTGGTGAACATTCTTTGCGGAATTGCTTGCATAACCCGTAACGAAGCAGGTCTTTGAAGGGTTATCGCCGAGAAGGTAGTTCATCTGGCCTTTGCAGAAATCAGCATAGTTTCCTTTACCGTTCTTGTCAGCGATCATAGCGGTAGTCTGGAAAGCACAGTTCAAACGTGCGCTGCCCCACTTATCGAGGAACAGATAACCGCCGCCTGCCTTTCCGTTCATCCAGCCTGTTGCAGCAGACCAGTCGCCGGTTGCTTCACCCAGAAGACAAGCAGCACCGAGGAATTTGTTTTCCCAGCCATAGATCCAGCCCTGATACTGAGTCTGCTTGCTCTTGAGATCATTCAGGTATGTATTATCTTTGGTAGCAAGATAAAGAACGCCGGCAGCGAAGCACTGTTCATCCTGACAGCTTGAGTTGTTATAGAAGCCTTTCGGTCCGTCAGTTGCGACCTGATTGGAACTGAGAGAATACTTATAAAGTGCCTTTGCAACGTCCAGAGATTCGGTATCACCGAAATTCATGTAGTCAAAAGCAAGTGCAGATGCATAGTCAGCAGCGATGTCAGCAGCGCTGTTGCTGGTCCAGAACATCTTTCTGCCGCCTCCCTGCTGCTCAGGCGGGCCCCAGTAGGAGTGATCCTCGTTGCCGTCACCCTTCTGATACAGCAAGCTGGTAACATTTCCGCCGCTCATCTTGACAGACTTCTTAAAGAACTCTGTGAAGCGCTTGGAGATCGTCTTGAAGTGCGAAGTCAGACCAAGGCTGTCAAAATCAGACTTATACTCATAGTATGTCCAGCCAAGGGTCATTGCGGTGTAACCCTGCGGGAGACCGAACATTGCATGGTCGCCTGCATCGTGATAGCCGCCCGGCACTTCATCACTCGTATGGCAGTTTCCGCGCCAAGTGATACCTGATGCGGATTCGACATCACCGCCGCACATATTTGCATCAAAGAAATACAGGCTGTACTGGAGAAGTTTTGCGTAGTTATCCGTATCAGCAGCACTTGCAGGCATGGACACAGCAGATCCGGCCGCGATCATCGTGCCGACGGACATGACGGCGCTTGTACAGACAGCGCCCAGACGACGAGCGAAATGTTTTTTCATATAAAATCCCCTCTCAGATTATTTTGATTCACCGGAAGTTCCCTCTCATCCGGCGGTCGTAATTCGACATCTTTATTATAGCGGAAAACTGACAGTATTATATGGATATTTAGTGAACATTTAATGAACAAATATTGAACATTTGCGATTTCATACCTTCATAGATACTCATTCTGTATAACAAAACAAAGTGTGACTTGTTTAATGTGCCGAAGATGCTTTCACTCACAATATTATCCAAATTGTATTATTGATCGCATGAAAACAATTTATTTCCGGATTTCTGTAAAACGCAGTCAATATATTACTGTTTGTATATTTATTTCAACAGATTGACAAAATCCCCCTGACATGATATACTTTATATAATTCTATGGTAACTGAAAGGAGCAAGGTATGCCTGAGATTCTTACCTTTTCCGATCTTTCCGAATGGTGCAGTCAGCTCATGTCGGAAACGTCCCGTGTGATCTCCGGCGCATCCGATACGATCCGTATGCTGACGGCGGCAATTCTTTGCGGCGGTCATGTTTTGCTTGAAGATCTCCCCGGAACCGGAAAAACGACACTTGTCAAGGCTGTCACGATCCTGACAGGCTGTGAAGGAAGGCGCGTCCAGTGTACGCCGGATCTGATGCCGGCTGATCTGACCGGTTACGAGATTTTGCAGCAGGATGCATCCGGCACGCGTTCTATGGAATTCCGGAAAGGCCCTGTTTTCACCAATATCCTGCTCGCAGACGAGATCAACCGCATGGCACCGCGTTCACAGGCAGGTCTGCTGGAATGTATGGCGGAACATCAGGTCACTGCCGGCGGAAAATCCTACGCACTGCCGGAACCGTTCCTTGTGATTGCTACGCAGAATCCGGTTGAACTTCAAGGAACATTTCCGCTGCCGGAAGCACAGCTGGATCGCTTTTTCATGCGTCTTTCGATGGGAACACCCGATGCTGAACAGGAACGTGCGCTCCTCAAAGACCGTCAGCTGAATGATCCGCTTGATACCCTGTCGGCGCTCACTTCGCCTTCTGAATTGCTTTCGGCACAGCGCTTGATCCGTGACGTTCGTGCATCGGATGCTGTTCTCGACTATTTGCTTGCACTCGTCCATGCAACACGTTCACACGCCAAACTGCGTTTCGGGCTCAGCACACGCGCCGCACTTGCACTGCGCCGCGCTGCACAGGCATTTGCCGCAATGGATGCCAGAGATCACATTCTTCCGGATGATATCAAAGCGGCATGGATCCCGGTCTGCGGTCATCGTATTCAGGCATCGGACGGACTGCTCTCCGACCGCAAGGCCGCCGAATCAGTATTATCAGAAATCATCAGCAGTGTTGAGGTGCCCAAGCAATGATGCTTCTCCTTCTGCTGCTCATTATCGGTATCACATTCTGGGGTACACAGCAGCTGATCGAACGGTTCGGATTTCGTGATCTGACTTATTCGATCACATTCTCTGCGGATACGGTCACTGAGGGCGATCAGGTGGAACTGGTCGAAACGATCATCAGCAGAAAAATGCTCCCGCTGCCGTGGGTAAAAGCTGAGCTGACAACTGATTCATCCTTATTATTTGCTTCTGCACAGTCTGCCGTTTCGGAAGATACACGTTTTGTTTCAAGCTGCTTCTGTCTTTTCCCCTATAAAAAGATCGAACGGCACTGGAATGTGACCTGTTCCAGACGAGGGGTATTTTCTGTATCGCATATTGTCCTTGTCATCAGTGATCTGTTTGGTACAGCAGAATGGTCATCGCCGCTGCCGGAAGTTACCGCGAAATTAACCGTATTGCCTGCTGTCCGGCATCTGGACGAGATCAGTGATCTGCCGCAGCAATTCGGCGGTGAGATCCTGCGCCGCCGGACGATCATTCCCGACCGCTATGCAATATGCGGCATTCGGGAATATATGAACGGTGATCCGGTTCGTGATATCTGCTGGAGCGCATCCGCACGTTCAGCCGATCCGATGGTATGGCAGTATCAGGAAACTGCCGCACCGGAGCTGACTGTTCTGCTCAATCTCGAAACCAGGCTGACGGACAGAGATCGCGTTTCTGACCGTGAATCATACGAGAATGCCGTCCGTTTTTGCGCGGCAGTTCTCGGAACGGCTGTGCAGATGCATCTGCCTGTCAGACTGCTTGCAAATACTGAGGCGGACGGCGTTCCTGCGGAATCCAGAACAGGCTGCGGCTCTGATACACTGCTCCGGCTGCTGTATATGCTTGCCGCACTTCCTGATACGATATCCTGTCCGTTTACACGACTTCTGCGCCGTTTTCTCTCAGCCAATCAGAATACACCGGTCATTATCGTTACACCGGTCGTTTCAGATGAACTGATACAAATAGCCGCATCCGAACCGCGCATGACTGTATTCTCGCTCAAACCGCTTCGGGATGCGGCATATCCTGCCAATATCCGGCATATTACACTTCATTCAGAAAGGAAATCTGTTTCATGAATCGTTCATTTCTTTCGTCTGCACTTGCACTCCTGACTGCGGCTGCTCTTTTGACCGGCTGCGGTAATACCGGCAGTAATCCTGAAATCTCCGCTTCAGAAGAATCAGGTACCGTTTCAGATGAACCGAGTGCCTCTGCTGACAAGCAGCCCGAAATCGGCTCTGATCTCACGATCGGTGTCAGATCATTCACCGCACACGCCGGCGACAGAGATGTCCCTGTCAGCGTAGAGATCTGGAACAATCCCGGTTACGCGGCGATCGGTATGCAGCTCATCTATGATCCGCTGCTCAAACCCATCACAACAAATGATAAATCCGAGGCGACGGAGCATCCGTTTGCAAAATGTGAACTGGGTGATGCCGCTGACGGTTTTATGAAATCCTGTCTGGTCGGCGAGGAGAATCATCTGATCGCATTCGGCGGTATGACGACAGAAGATCTCAAAGAGGACGGCGTAATATACACTGTATATTTCAATATTCCCGACGACGTTCCTGCCGGACATGAATTTACCTTTGCCTGTGTGATGGATTCTCTCAACACGTCAAAGAAAGAGCATCTTTCAGTCAAAACTGTTGACGGAACGCTGACAATCGAATAATATCCTGCCCCGTATCCTGCATACGGGGCTGATTTTCTGCAATCATCTCCTTATTCCGCAGAAATATCGCTGTGTTTCGTGTTCAGATATCGAATCCGACCGGATTCGCAGATCGTATCCGATATGATAGAAGGACATACTAAAAAAAGGAGTCCTTCCTATGCATATCAAATCGGATACAATACTCCCCTTTCTGCTCCTGACGCTTATCCTGACAGGATGCTGCAGAAAACCGGCATCAGACCTTCCGCAATATCGTGCGGCACAATCCTATGCACAGCTTCATCTGGAACAATCCGTTTCTGATGATACACCGGTCATTGCCGCATGGATCCCGTATTTCACAGTTGAATCTCTGCTGACATCCGATGATCCGGTTCAGACAGAAAACCGTGTCGCGGCATATCTGGACGATTTGAAACAATGCGGTGTCAATACGGTATTTGTTCATGTCTGTGCATTCGGAGAAAGCAGTTATCCTTCCGCGTATTATCCGTATCTGCCTTCCGCAAACGGTTATGATGCCATGCGGCTGTTTTCACTCATCTGCAAAGAACGCGGCATCTCATTTCATGCGTGGATCAATCCAATGCGCCTGCAAACTGCCGAATATACCGAAGAACAGTCCGGAGATTCACTTCTGCACAAATGGTATCTCGATCCTGCAAAGCGCAGTGAAATCTTTTCAGAATGGAACGGCAGATATTATCTGAATCCAGCATCTGCTCTGACCGGTGAATTCCTGACAAATGTTATCACTGAACTGATCTCTGTTTATCATCCGGACGGCATACATATTGATGACTACTTTTATCCCACAACCGAAACTGCATTTGATGAAGCCGGATTTCAGGCTTCCGGCGCAGATGATCTTGCAGAATGGCGGCGTGATAATATCACTGCTCTCGTTCGGGAGATGTATTCAGCAGTCCATTCAGCCGATCCGGATGCCGTATTTTCTGTCAGTCCGCAGGGCAGTCTGTCGGAGAATCAGAATGTTCAGTTTGCCGATATTCCTGCATGGGTCGGTGCAGAACCATGCTGTGACTGGATCATTCCGCAAATCTATTTCGGTTATATAAACGAGAAGATGCCCTTTGACCGGACACTCCGTATATGGAGTGAACTGCCGCGAAACGAGACAGTCTCCCTGATGATCGGTCTTGCTGCTTATAAAGCCGGTCAGCCGGATCCTTACGCGGGAAAGGGCGCGGACGAATGGATCATATCAAAGAATCTGCTGGCAGAACAGGCGGCAGATTCTCTTGAAGATCCGGCTGTAAGCGGGATCGCATTCTATCATGCAGATGCGCTCTGCGAACTGTCCGGATCCGATCAGGAAACACTGTATCACATCACGAATCATCATGCACAGGATAACGAATGACTCATGACGGTATATGCCGCTTGCAATATCCGCGCATCTGTGATATAATATTTTTTATCAATATCAGCTCAGAAAGGATGAGTATCCATGCCGAATATCCTGCTCGTTGAGGATGACGAACAGCTTGCACGCACATTGAGCCGTTTTCTCATATCCGAAGGATTCAACGTAACACACGCAGCCGGACAGACAGACGCATTGCGCCTCTTTCAGCAAGACAGCTATGATTGTATCCTGCTGGATATTTCCCTGCAGGACGGAAACGGCTTTGCTGTCTGCGCTGTACTGAAACAGCAGTCGGATACCCCCGTCATTTTTCTGACAGCATCCGCTGACGAAGCCTGCACTGTCGCAGGATTTGAAGTCGGCGCGGATGATTATATCGGC
Source organism: Oscillospiraceae bacterium (assembly GCA_045628085.1). GTDB lineage: Bacteria > Bacillota > Clostridia > Oscillospirales > Ruminococcaceae > Firm-04. The sequence continues at coordinate 21,741 of JAZQOZ010000115.1, forward strand.
AAACCGTTCCGTCCGCATGAGCTTGTCGCACGAATCAAAAATGCGATGCGCCGTTATCATCGCGGCACGAATCTGCTGACCTGTCAGAATATAGTCCTCGATCAGTCGAAAGGCACTGTTACAAAAAATGATGCAGAACTCTTTCTTTCTGCACTGGAATACCGTCTGCTGCTGATCCTTCTGACAAATAAGGGACAGCTTCTCTCCCGTGACAGACTGATTGATGAATTATGGTCGGTATCCAGTGAATTTGTATCGGATAATACACTGAATGTCTATATGAAACGCCTGCGCGAAAAGATTGAGGATGATCCGCAGAATCCGAAGATCATCAAAACCGTTCGCGGTATGGGCTACAAGGTCGTGGAACAATGAAAGATCACAGTCGTCTTGAAGCCGTGCTGTACGGCATCATTCTGATCGCAGCAACCATTTTATGCGGTATCCTGCATCCGGCTGCTTCCGTGATCGTCCTTGCCGCCGGACTGATCGCTGCCGCGCTGCACCGTTTCTTTTCCGCGCTGCGTACAAAACAGCTTTTCCGGCTTTGCGATGAGATCAGCAGTATTCTGCACGGTGCAGAGCAGGTCACGCTTGATTCCTACAGTGAAGGCGAACTCAGTATTCTTGCTGAGGAGATCCGCAAAATGACGATCCGGCTTCGGGAACAGAATGCAGAACTGCGCAAGGAACGGCGCTTTATGCAGGAATCTTTAGAGGATATTTCGCATCAGCTGCGTACACCGCTGACTTCCGTTATCCTGCTTGCCGATCTGATGCGGAATCCGAATCTCACCAAGGCACAGCGATCCGAGAATCTTCAGGATCTGCTTTCACTGCTCACCAGAATGCAGTGGATGATCGAAACACTGCTCGGACTATCCCGTCTTGATGCCGGCTCTGTCACATTCAATAAAACAACATTCTCATTTCAAACATTGATCGCAGATGCACTTGAACCGCTTTCGATCGCACTGGAACTGAAAAATATCACAGTCAATATCCAGATCGAAAATGAGCCTGTGATCTACGGCGATTTGCCGTACTGCACCGAAGCATTCTGCAATATTTTCAAAAACTGTATGGAGCACACGCCGGAAGGCGGCGCAATTACCATTGCAGCATCATCCAATGCAATATACAAAGGCATTCTCATCACCGATACCGGATGCGGCATTCCGGAAGATGATCTGCCGCATATCTTTGAACGTTTCTACCGCGGTTCATCCTTTTCACATTCCGGATTCGGCATCGGGCTTTCATTTGCAAGAAAGATCATCACCGCACACGGCGGCAGTATTCAGGTTCGGAATGCCGTTCCGAACGGCGCACAGTTTGATATCCGTTTCTATCAGTCTGTTGTTTGACAAATATATCTGTTCATGCTATAATGTTATGATAAACAAATGATGAAAGGCGGATATCCGCATGGCATTATCATTCGCAGAACCCCGACTCTCAGACCGAAAGGCAGTCTGTGAAGCAGCATCCTATTCGCATACTGCCGAAAATGACTGTTCTTTCGTAAATCTATATCTTCTACGCAAAAAATACGGCATTGAGATCGCTTTCTCGGATTCTATGCTGCTCAGACGCTATCACAGCGGTTTTCGCAAGGATACCTACGGTTTTCCGCTTGGGAACGGTTCTCTCCGGAATGCTGTCCGTCTGCTCTGTCATGATGCCGCTGCTGAAAATATCCCGTTTCGTATGACGATGCTGACGCAGATACAGTGCGAATGTCTTTCAGCAGCATATCCGGACTGTTTTTCTTTTTCGCCGGCTTCCGATTACACGGAATATCTGTATCTGCAAAAAAATCTCGCTGAACTGCGCGGCAGCCGCTATCACGGGAAACGCAATCATATCGCACAATTCTGGCGTGCCTTTCCGGATGCGTATATTCAGCCGCTGATTCCGGAAAATACTGCCTATGCACTTGAAATCGCTGACAAATGGCTTGCGGCGCGTCCTGATCCGGATGATGCCGCTTTGCAGTATGAACGCGCCTGCATCGAAGAAGCCGCTGCAAATCTCGATGCACTCGGCATATCCGGTCTGCTGCTCTATGCAGAAGGTCAGCCGATCGGAATGACAATGGTTTCGGAGATCTCTGACGGAATATTCGATGTGCATTATGAAAAAGTCATACCCGATCATCCTCACGCATGGCCGGTCGTGGCAAATGAAATGGCAAAATGCCTGTCCAATGCTGTGTATCTGAACCGTGAGGAAGATCTCGGAGAAAACGGTATGCGTTCCTCAAAGCGCTCTTATCATCCCGATCTTTTACAGGAAAAATTCATTGCCGAATGGCACGGAAAGGAATCCGATCTATGCTGAGCTCTGTTTTATCTGCAAAGACCTGCGCTGAATGCAGAAACTGCTGTGTATTTGAAGAAAAAAGTGCATGGGAACTGCCGGCTTTTTCGATCGGTGCGGCGGCGCGTCTTGCCGATCATCCCGACTATACGCTCACCGAGGAGAACGGCAGATACCGCATCTCACTCCCCTATGACGACACACATACCGCAAAGCCCTGTCCGTTTCTGGATGACAATACAGGCTGTACGCTTCCGCCGGAAGAAAAACCGTTTGCCTGCTCGATCTGGCCTGTCCGTGTTATGCGCGATCCGGAATCCGGCGAACCGCGCCTTGCGCTTTATCAGGGATGCACCGGTATTCCGGCTGACGAACATCCGGAACTTGATGCACTGCTTGCAAACGGTCTGCGCGACAGGATTTTTGCTGAATGTGCCGCTGATCCCACGCTGATCCTGCCCTATCATCCGAACTATCGCTTTTTGTAAGGAGAATGTATATGCCGCAATATCCGAAACCGGAAGCTGTTTTCCGGTATTTTTCCGAACTTGCATCCATCCCGCACGGTTCAGGCAATACTGCATATATCCGGCAATGGGCTTTGGATACCGCCAAACGTCTGTCACTGGATGCCCATGCCGATGCGATCGGCAATGTTGTCATCCGGAAGCCGGCATCGGCAGGTTATGAAAATCATCCCCGTGTCATTTTGCAGGGGCATCTGGACATGGTTTGTGCCAAACTGCCGGAATGCAAAATCAATATGGATACCGAAGGTCTGAAACTCATCTGGGAAGATGCATATCTCCGTGCAGACGGTACAACACTCGGCGGCGATGACGGTATTGCGATCGCATACGCCTTTGCACTGCTCGAATCAGACAGTCTGGCACACCCGCCGCTGACTGCGATATTCACCGTTGATGAGGAAACCGGTATGGACGGTGCATCCGCACTCAGTCCGGATGAACTGGAAGGCACATATCTGATCAATCTCGACTCCGAGGAAGAAGGCATTTTTACGGTCGGTTGTGCAGGCGGTGTCCGTTCACATCTCCGCTATCCGGTCCAATGGGAAAATGCTGACGGAACGTATCTGCGGCTCAGTGTTTCCGGTCTGACAGGCGGTCATTCCGGTGCTGAGATCCATAAGCCTCTGCTGAATGCAAATGTCGTTATGACGAAGCTGCTGACTGCCGTCCGAAACCCGTTTGGTCTGACTGCATGGAACGGCGGTATCCGGGATAATGTCATCCCGACCGAATGCACCGCGATCCTATGCTGTGCAGACGATCATACTGCCGATATCATCAGCAATATCAAAGCTGCTGAACAGCAGATCCGTTCAGCTTTTCCGCATGAAACTGCATTCCGAGCCGATATCACACCCCTGCCGGATGACGCAGGCATGGATCCTGCATTATCTCACGATTCTGTTCAGACGATCCTGAACGAACTGAACAAGCTGCCGAACGGCGTTCAAAAAATGAACGATATCCTGAATATGCCGGAAACATCACTCAATCTCGGCATATTCATGCTGACAAAGGACGCAATGTGCGTGGATGCACTCCTGCGAAGCGGCATCAACAGTGAGAAAAAAGCGCTGGTTGACAAGCTACGCTGTCTGGCAGAAACAGCAGGCGGTTCTGTTTCTGAATCCGGCGACTATCCGGCATGGGAATATGTACCGGATACGGTTCTGGAGCATACCGCCGCAGCCGTATTTGAAACAATGTTCGGTCAAGCGCCGGTCATTCAGACGATACACGCCGGACTGGAATGCGGCATCCTGACTGCAAAAGCACCGCAGCTTCAATGTATTTCGATCGGACCTGACCTGCTTGACATTCATACACCGCGTGAACGTCTGTCGATCGCATCTGCCGAACGGACATGGGAGTTTCTGCTTGCACTGCTCAAAGCACTATAAATACAAAGTCCTTTTGCGTTTTTCATAAAACAGCTGAATGCATTTCTATCGGATTATTTCGCTGAATTTCTGCAATATGCTTGACAAATCGGCTCACATCAGGTAAAATAGTATCAGCATACTTCACTAAAGGAGGAAAAAGTATGGAACAGAAACGGCCGAGAGGCAGAGAAAAAAATGTTACAAGCGGCGGTTCCGGCGTTCATCGGCGCGATGAAGGACTGGGAACCGGTCCTGTCGGATCACAAAACGGCTATGCCGGTAAACAGGGCGGCAAATCAGGTGCCGGAAAACGCGCTGCGGCAGCCGGCGGCGGCGGTACGCTCCTGCTGCTGATCGTTGGTTTCCTGCTGCTCAAGGGATGCAGCGGCAATGGCGCAGGCAGTTTGCTCGAAGGTATGACCGGCGATTTGACAGGCGGTCTGACAGGCGGCCTGACCGATGAACTCCCCTATCATTCCGAAGAAAACGCAGCCGAGCAGTATACTGCGCCCTCAACTGCAAATGTTGATAACACAGTTGCATCCGGTTCACGCGAAAAATACACCAGGATTCTCGGAAACAATCAGGATACCGTCACAATGATGGTCTATATGTGCGGTACTGACCTTGAATCCCAAAGTGGCATGGCTTCCTCTGACCTTCAGGAAATGGCTGCCGCTAAATTCGGTGACAATGTCAATGTCATTCTTTATACCGGCGGCTGCAAGCAATGGCAGACTTCCGGCATCAGCAACAGCGTCAACCAGATCTATCGCGTCCGGAACGGCAGTCTGGAACGCCTTGAATCTGATATGGGAAACAAGCCAATGACTGATCCCAATACACTCTCTGAGTTTATTCAGTACTGTGCAAAGAAATTCCCTGCAAACCGTTTCATTCTCGATTTCTGGGATCACGGCGGCGGCTCTGTCAGCGGCTACGGTTATGATGAAAAACTGCGCAACGGCGGTTCTATGGATCTCGCCGGAATCAGCAAGGCACTCAAAAACGGCGGTGTCAAATTTGATTTCATCGGATTCGATGCCTGCCTGATGGCAACTGCCGAAAACGCTCTGATGCTCAATAACTACGCCGATTATCTTGTTGCTTCGGAAGAAACTGAACCCGGTATCGGCTGGTATTATACAGACTGGATGACAAAGATCGGCAGCAATACTTCCATGCCGACACTTGAGATCGGCAAAAATATCTGCGATGATTTCACTTCAGCCTGCGCACGCCGCTGCCCCGGTCAGAAAACAACACTTTCTGTCATTGATCTTGCAGAATTTGCAAATACTGTTCCCGCTGACCTCTCTGCATTTTCTGATTCTGTCAGCGCAAAAATGGAAGCACAGGAATATCAGGCTGTTTCCAGCGCAAGAAGCAATACCAGAGAATTTGCGGCTTCCTCGAAAATTGATCAGGTCGATCTCGTTGATCTGGCTGTCAACATGAACACTTCCGAGGGTAAAAAGCTCGCCGATACACTTCAGAAGGCGATCAAATATAACCGCACCTCTACCAATATGACAAATGCATACGGCGTTTCTATCTTCTTCCCGTATAAGCGTACATCCTATGTGGACAATGCGTGCAGCACCTATAATCAGATCAATATGGATCAGTCTTATATGAAGTGTATCCGTCAGTTCGCAAGTCTTGAAACAAGCGGTCAGATCGCAGCAGGCGGTTCCGGCTCACCGCTTGATTCACTGTTCGGAAACTTCACAGGCGGATCTTCCGGCGGCAGCGCAGATATGATCGGCTCACTGCTCAGCGGATTCCTCGGCTCCGCTTCAGCCGGCGGCAGAAGCATCAACGGTCTGACACAGGATAATATCGACTTCATGAATGAGTCCCCGCTGTCTCAGGAAGAAACCGCTGAATATCTCTCGCTGAACTATTTTGATACCAACAATCTGTTCTGGAAGGAATCGAACGGTCAGTACATCATGACGCTCAGCGAATCACAGTGGAAACTCGTCAATACGCTCGATAAAAATGTGTTCTACGATGACGGTACGGGTTATGTCGATCTCGGTCTGGACAATGTCTATGATTTCGATGATGACGGCAATCTGATCGCGGATACTGCACGCGACTGGCTTGCAGTGAATGGTCAGGTCGTTGCGTATTATCACACGGATACGATCGAAAACGGCGATAATTACACGATTTCCGGTTATATTCCTGCTCTCCTGAACGGCAACCGCGTCAAACTGATGGTCGCATTCGATCAGGATAATCCGAACGGTTACATTATCGGCGCAGAAACCGATTACCGCAACCACGAAACTGAAACTGTTGCAAAGAGCATGACAGAGCTGAATGACGGCGACAAGATCGACTTCGTCTGCGATTACTACAGCTATGACGGAGATTATCTTGACAGCTATAAGATCGGCGAACAGCTCACAGTCAGCGGCAAAATGACGATCAGTAATGTGGATGTCGGCGACGGCGCAATCAAAATCATGTATCGCTTCACAGATATGTATAATGAGGAATACTGGACTGAGGCAATCATGCAGTAATTCACATAACAGCATCCTGCCGCATTGACAGGATGCTGTTTCTGTCTGAAAGGAGATCTATGAGTAAAATATTCCTGCTCATTTTGTTTGTAATGAGCATCCTGACATTCATCATTTACGGGCTTGACAAACGAGCCGCGAAACAAAAAGAATGGCGTACTCCGGAACGCCGGCTGCTCTTATTCGGATTTGCAGGCGGCGCATTGGGCGGCTTAGCAGGCATGACGGTTTTTCATCATAAAACACGCAAATTCTATTTCTGGCTCGTCAATCTGCTCGGTCTGGGATGGCAGATCGTCGCACTGTATATGATCTGCACCAAATAACTCATATATTAGAAAATCCGCAGGATTCTGATGACCGAATCCTGCGGATATCTTTTTATGCTATGATTATTTTGACGGTGCAAGCTCGTCCATTGTAATGAGTTTTGCAATGGCACGGAGAATCTTGATCGTATCATCGCTGCTGATCGTGGAATCGCCGGAAACATCGGCATTCTTCATACCCTGCTCTGTCACCATCGCGCCAGCATCCTCAGCGACCAGTCTGGCAAGCAAAACTGCATCCGAAACATCAACTGTTTTGTCCTCATTGACATCGCCCCACATGACCTTATCATCATTCTTTCCGGAATCCGATGCTGTAGTCGAAACGGTTGTTGTAGTAGTCTCAGAGGAAGTCTTCGATGTAGTTGTTGTCTGTGTTGTGGTAGTCGGTTTGGTTGTTGTTGTACCGCCGGGCTCTGTGCTGCGCGGCTCACCGTTCGGCGCAGGATTTGCGCTGATCGAACCGGTACCCTTTGTGCCGTCCGGCTCAGTACCGAAAATCAGCGTACCGTTCTCATAAACCGGAATATTCTCCGTCTTAGTACCGCCTTCACCCGGCAGACCCTTTGCAGAGTAGTCATTCGCTGCATCCCAGCCCTTGCCGTAATCCGGGCAAACGATCGCAAGCAGAATCTCACACTGCTGTGCGCCTTCAGATACAGGCAGGATCGCTCTGCCGTCCGGGAATGTCACTTCGACATAGTAGATATCGCCGTCATACTGTTTCGGCTCAGATACAACAGCCGGCTTGACACCGGAACTTGCATACATTTCAGACTGGTTGCGGTCGCAGCGCAGAACAACGTTCTTCGGATCATATCCTGCTGCTTTCAGTTCACTTGCATCAAAGAAATAGCGGATCGAAAGATTGTCCACACAGCGTGCCGGCCATGCAGTATGGTTTGTCAGTTTCATACTGACAGTTGTACCGCCGGAATCATGTGTTGCTTTTGCTTCAACAAAGAATTCATCATCACGTTCATCCGGATACGGGAATGCAGGATCGTCCTTGCCGCCGTATTCCGTTACCATCTTGCAAAGCAATGCGGTAAAGCCGGCGTTATAGTCGGTCGCAACCTCGTTGTTGATGTAGTTGTTGCGGTCATCAACATAATTACCGGATTCATCCGGTCCGCCGACCAATGCGCCATACAAAACGTGGCGGCTGATATCCGGCAGTTTGAAATCATTTTTCCACGAACCGTGTGCGGTACGGTGATGCGGATTGCGCGGAGAAGTTTCATCATATCCTACAACATAGGACATCTTATTCGGATTGTCGCCGAGGGTATAATTCATCTGTGTTTCGTACAGATTCTTATAGGTACTGTAATCTGCATCATCCTTGAACAGTTCATCCGCTGCAACTGCCGTGATGAAACCGACAGCATTTGCATAACGCAGACAGCCCCATGAATCAACATAGACCAATCCGCCTGCCTTATGACGGGAAGTATCCGACCAGTAATCCAGATGCTTCTTGACCTGTGCTTTCCATGTCGCATCGCCGGTATTGATCGCATACAGCAGCGAACCGCCCTGCTGCACATCGTCCCAGCACTGTGACCATGAATATTTCAGCGTATCGCCCTGACCGAGTTCATGACCGAGATTCGGAATATAACCCTCTGCCTGCTTCAGATATGCGCTGTCACCGGTCGCAATATACAGCCAGTTTGCACAGTAAAACAAATCGTCATAGAACTGTCTGGACTGATAGAAACCCTGTGCATCGGTATCATTGTAGCCGTCATCGCTCTTGTCGGCATCTGCCATTTTCAGATAATTCTTCGCGTGCTTGATATAATCCTCCAGAACAGAATCATCAACTCTGCCTTTCAGCGCACAAGCACCGGCAGCAAGCGCAGCACCCATTTCAGCCGTAACTGCGGATGCATTTCTTCCCTTGATACACTCACGCGCACCGGTGATATTCTGATCAGCCATACCGTAATCGAGCACCTCAACAGAACCCCACCATGAGTGATCCTTCTGACCGATACCGACCTGATAGATCACGCTGTCGCCAAGATCGCAGGCTGCCAGATAATCCATGACCCACTTCAGGTTATTGACATAGTTTGTCATTTCGCCGCAGGACTCAATACCCTCCGGATACTCATATAAGCCCCATGCAAGCATTGCTGCCGTATAGGACATCGGCAGATTGAATTTGACATGGTCACCCGCATCGTACCAGCCGCCGTCAACAACGTCATCGACATTAGAATCACCGCGCCATTCGACACGGTTCCATTCCGGCAGATGTCCTGCCTGCTGACACTCATAAAAATAGAGCGACATCTGAAGTGCCTTGGCATAATCATATTTGCCCTCTGCTGATACCGTTGCAGCCGGTACAAGCTGCATCGAGCCGGCAAGCATCGTAACAGCAGAAAGAAAAGCCGCAGCCCGTTTCAGTTTCATAATAGAATCCCCTCCTCATAATTTGCGCGGTCATACCGCTACTATTATATATTATGCCATAAATTTCACAGATTGTCAAGTAGATTCTTGCGTTGTTTGCAACAATCCGTCATGCAAATATTCCAAAATATCATTTACTTTATATGTAACAAAGAGTATAATAGTAGCATATATCTATCATTCAGGGGGATTTACCATGAAAAGAAAAAAAATGATTGCATTGTTCTCTGCAGCAGCACTCATCTTCTCAGTTCTGACCGCATACACACCGACTGTTTCCGCTGCGGATGCCGTACTAAAAAAATCGCGCGTTTCCGTGCATGATCCGTCCGTAGTGAAGGATGAGCAAACCGGAAAATATTACATTTTCGGCTCGCACATCGAAGCGGCAAAATCCGATGATCTGCAAAGCTGGACATCCTTTGCGAACGGCTATGCCCGTCAGAACAACAAGATCTTCGGTGATCTTTCCGGCAATCTGAAAAAAGCCTTTGCATGGGCAGGCGAAGATCTCGGCGACTGTGCCGGCGGCTTCGCAGTATGGGCTCCGGATGTCGTCTGGAATCCGGATTTTGTAAATCAGGACGGTTCAAAAGGTGCATATCTGATGTATTTCTGCACATCCTCTGATTATCGCACCTCGGTCATTGCATTCGGTTCATCCAAGAATATCGAGGGACCGTATACATTCGTGGATACGCTGATCTACTCCGGTTTCACCGATACGACCGTGATGGCGACAAGCTCCACAAAAAACGTCAATCGGCGGTATTCCAATACGAATATTCAGGAATTGATCGATGCCGGACAGGTCACATTCAATAATCAATGGTTCAATAACCATAATTTCAACAACCAGATGTTTCCGAATGCGATTGATCCGACCATATATTTCGATACCGACGGCAAAATGTATATGTGCTACGGCTCATGGTCAGGCGGTATCTTCACGCTGGAGATCGACAGATCAACCGGAAAATGTATTCACCCGAAATCCGGTCAGACTTCTGACGGCAGAATGGTTGACAGCTATTTCGGTACAAAAATCTCCGGCGGATACGGTAAATCCGGCGAAGGTCCTTTCATCGAGTATAATGGAGACACCGGTTTCTATTATCTCTGGGTGACATACGGCGGCTTGACTTCGACAGGCGGATATAATATGCGCGTCGGCCGTTCCAGATCACCGCTTGGACCGTTTCAGGATCCTTCCGGAAAGGATATGGTGCTTCCGGCAAATCCTGACCTCAATTCAATCGGTCTGAAAGTCATGACCAACTATAAATTTTCGTCGCTCCCACGCGCATATATGGCACCCGGTCACAATTCCGTTCTGCATGATGATGACGGTCAATGGTACTTGGTCAACCACACGCGCTTTGATGACGGCGCAGAATTCCATGAAGTACGTGTGCATACCATGAACTTCAATGAAGCCGGATGGCCGGTCGTCATGCCGTATGAATACAGCGGCGAAACATGGTCTGATGCAGGCTTTGAACCGTCTGCACTGGCCGGTACCTATGAATTCATCAATCACGGCAGCGGCACAGACGGAAAGATCACAACCGCTGCAAATATCACACTCAATCAAGACGGTACGATCTCCGGTGCGGTTAAAGGCACATGGAGCGAAAGCAATGACAGTGCTGCCGCTGATTTCACCATCGGAAATGTTCATTATCTGGGATATTTCAATCCGCAGAATGATGAAACCGGAACCGGGAAAAAGGTCATGACCTTTACGGCTGTCGGAAACAATAACCAGACGATCTGGGGTGTTCAGACGAATGCATGGTCCGGAACAGAACGCAGTACATTAGGCAATCATCTCGGCAGCGGACAGCTTTTCTATGATAAAAACGCCGTTTCTGACAGCAGCGGCAGCATTTATCTCGGAGATTCCGGCTTGCTGAGCAATATCCCATATACAATTACCAACGTCAACAGCGGACTGGTACTGGAATCCGTACCGGATGCAATGCAGGACGGTACAGGTGTTCAGCAATGGCAAAAGCGCGGCAATAAATCCGGTGACAGCAATCAGGATTTCCGCCTGACCGATGTCGGGGACGGCTACTGCCGCATCACCTCTATGGTCAATGAAGATTACTGCGTGACTGTTCAGGGCAATTCTGCGGAAAACGGTCTGGAAGTCGCATTCCAAAAGTATACCGGCGCGGACAATCAGAAATGGAAGCTCATCAAATCGGGCAGATATTTCGGAATCGTTGCAAAATCTGCCGGAGATGCTGCCGGTCTGGACGTTTATGAGTGGTCAAAGGATAACGGCGGCGCCGTCAAGCAATGGGAATTCTGGGGCGGTGAATGTCAGCTCTGGAAGATCACTCCAACCTATGCGTCTGTTCCTGCGCACGCCTATACGCTGCGTTCTGTCGAAAATGGTCAGTTCATCGGCGCAAAGGAGAATGCGCTCCTGCCAACTGATACCGAAACCGCATGGATCGTGAGATCGGGTGATGACGCGCTCTATACAATTTCCGATGCAAACGGCAGATGCATTTCTATGAATTCAGCAAACGGCTCACTGTCGCTTGAAACCGATTCCGGAAAAAAGAATCAGAAATTTTCTATCTGGTGCAATGCGGACGGCAGTTATTCGCTGATCTCTGAGCAATCCGCCTGCGAGATGCGTTCGGATTCTGTCGTTTTACAGGCATACAGCGGCGGCGATACACAGCGGTTCATCCTCTCCCCTTCCGCAGAACCTGAACCGATCTATACGGAAACCACAACCACCCAAACTACTACGACAACAGCTGAAACAACAACAGCAGCCACAACAACCACGACTGCAGATAAACTGTATCTCGGAGATGTCAACTGTGATGACAAAGTCGATATATCAGATGCGGTACTGCTTGCAAGACTGATCGCTGAGGATACCGGAGCAAATGTCACTGCACAGGGTTTACGCAATGCTGACTGTGACTTTGACGGACAGCCTTCCTCATCCGATACGATTTTGATTCTCAAGCATATTGCAAAGATCCAGTTTCTGCCAGAAACCGCATAAATGAATGATCCCCCTGCGATCAAACAGGGGATCATTTTGTTATTCAACCGGATAATAGATGATGTCACCCATACGGAGCGCTGCGACCTCGTCCACTTCAATGAAACCGTACCAATTTTCCGGATTCTGCCGCATATCATAGTTCGGATTGCTGTTTTCTTCATCGGTCGGAATACCGAGATTTGCCCACGATACTGCCTCGCATCCAAGCTGCTGATCGCTGCCGGCAATGCCGCCGGATGTGATCTGCTGTTCATCGCCGTTTTTCCATGTCACAGACATATTGAAAAATTCATCATTTGTCATGAATCTTCCGGTCTGATACAGTTCAAATGCAGAAAGTGTCAGCTCGAAACCGTCCTCGGAACGCATCTCTACTGCATCAACATTTTTGGTCAGATCAACCGGAATTGTGATGCCGGCAAACAATTCACCGGCAGTATATGCTGCTTCTCCGTCCGGATTCTCGGTTACATCGAGAAATGTACCGTAACTTGCCGATGCAAGTTCTTCTTCGGTCGCATCTTCCGGCACCGGCAAATACAGCACAACCCAACGCTGTCCTGCCGCATCCTGCTGTTCGCGGTATTGATCCATCGTATCAGACAGAATATGGGTAGTGATCTGCTGCTCTCCGATCACAAACTGATTCCGGATCGAATGATAATAGTCCTCGTCATAAGCTGACCAGTCATACGGAACACTCTTATCGACCGGTTCAAGTGTCAGCAGCAGCATTGCCTGAATGCCGTCACTCAGGACATTCTCAACCGTGACCGACATCTGACCGTTATCGGCAGTTTTCGGTTCCGGCATCGAAATTTCAGCCATACGCGCCTCACCGATCGTACCGAATCCGAACTGTGCCATTTGCTTGTTGTAATTCAGATAAGCGCTGACACCTGCCGTCATGCCGACTACTGCAACTGCGGCTGCGATCATTGCAGGAAGAATCCGGCGCGGCTTTTTTTGCATTTTGATCTGTGGGGCAGCCGCCTCATCCAGATACTTTGTATCCAGATCGCCCATCCATTCGAGCATATCAGTATTTTTCATCATGCTTCCTCCTTTTCCAGAAATGCTTTCAGTTTCCGGCGCGTGCGCGTCAGGGACACACGCACCTTACTTTCACTCATTTGGTATGCATCCGCGATCTCACGGCAGGTGTTCATGTACCAATACCGCCGCACAAAGATCATCCGCGCATCCGCAGAAAGCGTATCCAAAAAGCGTTCGAGCGTTTCGACAAATCTGCGCCTGTCATATTCGTTTTCAACGGTTTCCGCAGACGGTATACATCCGGCAAGTTCATCCAGTACCGCAGGGATCTGACCGCCGCCGCGCCGCTGCCGATGATCGGCTTTGCGCATATTCAGCGCATGATTCCGCGTCAGTGCCGTCAGATATGCGCCAAGACTTTCCGGCTGTTCCGGCGGAATCGCATTCCATGCCTGCAAGAGCACATCATTAACGCATTCTTCTGCATCTTCGCTGTTTTGCAGAATACGCTCCGCAAATTTCCGGCAGCGCAAGCCGTATTTCTTTTCGGTTTCCGCGACTGCACACTCATCTCGGGACTGATACAGACCGATCAGCTCCGTGTCATCCATCTGAACGCCTCCTTTCATCGGGATATGAGGTACCTTTCTGCTCCCTTATCTATCCTGACAACATTTTATCACGAAATGTTACACTTGTAAACGGAGATTTTCCAAAATCCGTTTCAAAAAAAATCTGCCGCGGAATCTGCTGAAATTCCGCGGCAGTCTGTTTATTCATCAAAATCAAATTCAACATATGGTCTGGCAATGCCGCCCGAATTGAAAATATAGTACGGCTTCAAATCTGTACCGATCTCGTATCCAAGAGAATTATAATTTGATTCAAATAATTCTGTATAGGTTTTCGGCAGAAATGCGCCGATCTCAAATGTGATCGCTTCGCCCGGCTCAACGTGAATGAACGATCGGTGCATTTCATCGTCATAGAATCGCCCCTCTGCTGAATTATAATGAATTCCGCACATCAAAACAGAAGGAAAGAAGCTGTCATTCGGGTTCTTTTCTCTTAAAGCATTGCAATCAGTCAGCACACCAAAGTCCAAAGGCACTGTATCAAAATCATACATCCCATACGAACCGACAGTACCATCTGGCATCGGTTCACCATCGAGATTGATCCACCATGATATTGCATTGATATTCTCAACGGTGATCGTCGCCTTGATAAAGCGCCAGTTCTGCTGAATTGAAACGCCGTCTTTTTCGTAATACATATACTGCAATGCACTGTTTGCTTTGCTCAGCTCATATTCATCTGCTTTGCCCTCATAAAATGCGCGGATGCTTTCATTCTCCTGCCTGAATGATTCTGTGAGATCATCAAAGGTAAGATCGGCTTCGTCAAGAGATTCATATAACTGCACATCCGTGAGCGTGACCGCAAGCACGCCGCTCTGACAAATCGTATTCACCAGAAAACGATTGCCGACTTTCTGATGCAGACTTGCATCCGGCATCTCGGCATCCGCAGGAAACGGGAGGATCAGCGTGGTTGTTGTTGTGACTTCCGGTTCTTCTGTTGTCGTGACAGCCGTTGTTTCGACAACCTCGAACAGATCGGTCGGAAGTGTTTCACGCGGCTTTTCGGGTTCCGATCCGGCGGCGGACGTTTCTGCGGATGCTGTCTGCGTCTGCGACGTGCTGCCGACTGCCGGCTGCTGCACAATTCCCTCGCGGAATATATTTGCAAACATAACGGCTGTTACGGATACAACAGCAATAACCGCTGCTGCTGCGCCGCAGCGTGCAGCGATCCTGCGAATGTTCCGCTTTCTGCCGGAAATGCTGTGCGCCATATCTTCATAGTATGCTTCGTCAACTTCACCAATCAAATCAAGCATATCCATACTTTTCATAAAAACCCCTCCTGTTCCAGATGTTTCCGGAGCGCCTGACGCATCCGGCTGAGTGCCTTTTTAACTGCGTCTTCGGTCATATCATGCTGTTCTGCGATCTCCTTTATCGGCATCAGCGCACCGTATCGTTCCATAAAGATGCGCCGCTTGCCTGCCGAGATCGTTCCCAGAAACTTGTTCATTTCCGAAACCAGTTCATTCCGGCTGATCTGCATTTCAACATTCTCACCGGATGCAATACATTCATCCAGTTCACTGAGTGCGACCGGAATCTGACCGCCGCCGCGTTTCTGCCTTGTTTCCGTTCGGTAACGGTTGATCGCAATTCGCCGCGTAACGGTTATCAGATACGCCTGCAAATGCTCAGGCGGATTTGACGGGATCGCGTTCCATGCACTGTAAAGAGCATCATTGAACGCTTCTTCTGCATCACGGTCACTGTTCAGAATATTGTAGGCTGTTCTCCTGCACACTTCGCCGTATGCGTCTGCCATCACCGCAAGCACCTGTTCGTCACGCGCTGAGATTTTTGCGATCATCTTCTTTTCATCGGGCTGCATTTTGCTCACCGCCTTTCTTCTCCTTACCCATATAGACAGCAAAATACACGGTCAGGTGACATAAAATCAAAATGCCCCTGCAATGAGGGGCATTTCATTATGTAGAATGTTTCATACTGAACCGCCATTTGACAACAGCAGTACCGATGATAATGATATAACCGACGATACTCCAGATATCCGGAAGCTGATTCAGGAACAAAAAACCGAGAATTGCTGCAAATATCACGATCGAAAAATCATAGACCGATATTTCCTTTGCAGGTGCTTTCGCGTATGCTTTTGTAATGAAAATCTGACCGCCGGCAGCTGCAATGCCTGTCAGGATCAGAAAGAGCCATTGCTTTCCGGTCATCGGCTGATATCCAAGAAGAAGTGACGGCAAAAGCATCAGTGTTGTAAATGCGGAGAAAAATGCAACGATGATCATACTGTTTTCGCCGCGCTTGCCGAGCATCCGGACATTTGCATACGCAAGTCCTGCACCGATACCGCCGATGATGCCCGCGGCCGCCGGAATCATCTCTGCTCCAAAAGTCGGCTTGGCAACAAACATCGCACCGCCGAATGCTGTCAGTACGCAAAGCCATTCAAATATATTCGCTTTCTCATTCAAAAGAAAAAATGAGAAAATGATCGCACAGAATGGTGACAGCTTATTCAGCATAGATGCATCGGATATCGGCATATGATCGACTGCGTAAAAATTGCCGATCATACCGATACCGCCTGCAACCGAACGAACAACAAGATATTTCAGATTGCCTTTGCCGATCTTGAACGGTGTCTTTGCCCGAAGCAGAGATGAACCTGATACGATCAGTGCAAAGAAATTCCGAAAAAAACATTTTTGCAGTGTCGGCACATCGCCCGAAAGACGAATAAACAGATTCATCATTGCAAAACAAAATGCAGATACTATGATATATATGATACCGTATACAGTATCAGACTGATGTTTGATATTCAATGAAAATCGCATCCTTTCAGTTTATCCGCAGTATACCGATCTCAGGTGAATTGCAGGCGATATACCGCAGATGAAAAGGCAAGACACTCCCCCGCCAAAACGGAAGAGTGTCTATCAAATCAGATACCGAAAATCAAATCGTTACAGGGAGCTTGAAATCATCCTGACCTTCGCCGTTAACTGTATAATATGCCATATTCTCTTCAGCATTTATATATACAACAAACTCCTCGACTGCTTTTCTCTTGTGGACGGACTTATACTTTTTCTTTGCATCTTCACCAAGCGCGATGAGTGCATTCAGGTCATAATCCTTTCCGTCGATCTGGAGAATCGTCTTTACGACTGTTTCAGTCTTTGCCGCAGGTTTCTTTGCAGCCGCTTTCTTTGCTGCCGGAGCTTTTGCAGCAGCGGTTTTTTCAGCAGCTGCCTTTACAGCAGTCTTCTTCTCCGGAGCAGCCTTCGCAGCAGTCTTTTTTGCAGCCGCTGTCTTTTTTGCAGCGGGCTTCTTTGCATCAGTAGTCTTATCAGCCATTTCACAAACTTCCTTTCATAAATCTCATTCGGCTCTTTGCCATAAGCATTATATCATAATAGTTCCCGATTGTCAAGAGAAAATACATCAGATTTCATCATTTTTTCATATCAATTTGTCCGATGCGCCAAGACGATTCCGAAACGCATCTTTTTTCGATCAAAAAGATAAGAATTACTTTTCATTTCTGAAATATTTCCGATGTATTCTGCGTACAATATGTTGTTGAAATTTATCTGTTCCGAAAGGACGAAACCAAATGAAACCCAATGCAAAAAAGCACCTGCGCACCGCATCTGCCGTAACATTTTCGGCATTTCTGACTGCTGTCAATATCAATACATTTGTTGATACCGCAGGACTGTATCCCGGCGGTGTTTCCGGATTATCTATTCTGATACAGCGTACAGTATCAGATGCATTTCATTTTTCACCGTCTTTTTCATTTATTTATCTGATTTTGAACGTCATTCCGGTATACATCGGTTTCCGGTATATCGGGAAGAATATCACGCTATATTCATGTCTGATGATCGTGCTGAACGGTGTATTTACAGATCTGCTCCCGTCTTATCAGATCACAGAGGATATTCTGCTCATCAGTGTATTCGGCGGAATGATGCAGGGAGCTGCGATCGCACTGTGCTTAAATGCAGGCGCGACTTCAGGCGGTTCAGATTTTATTACCATTTTCCTTTCAGAAAGGCGCGGTATCGACTCATTTTCGTTTATGCTCTGTTTTGATGCCGTCATTCTGTGCGCCGCAGGATTTCTATTCGGCTGGGACAAAGCGCTGTATTCCATCATCTTTCAGTATGCTTCAACAGCGGTTATCCGTGTGCTTTATAAAAAATATCAGCAAAGCACACTATTTATTGTCACAATAAAGCCGCGTGCGGTATGCAATGCGATCAGCAGCATCAGCCGTCACAGCGCGACTGTTCTCGAAGGAACAGGATCATACGGCCATCAGAATAAAAGCATTGTCTATTCTGTTGTATCTGCGGCGGAATCCGCAAAAGTGATCCGCAATATCCGGCAAATTGATCCTGAAGTTTTCATTAATGAAATCAAAACACAAAAGCTCTCCGGCAGATTCTATCAGCCAAAAGAATCGTGAGAACAAGCGAAAAAACGGAATCTTTTTCTTGATAACCTATTGCTTTTTTCGACAATATATGCTATAATATACTAAAATCAGTTACGATTGATTGTCATCAAGGAGGAATTCACACCCATGAATCGGGCTGAAGCAATCCTGAAAAAGGCAGAGAATATGATCGGTCAGTCAGCTTCATCTGCGGATGTTCATGCACTGCACAATGCGATCGGAAATGCCGTGACAGCGGAGATTCTTCCGGAATGGAACGAATGCCGTCAAAAACATCTTGCTAATCGCCGTGTCTGTTACTTTTCTATGGAATTCCTGATGGGCAGAGCTGTTTATAACAACCTCTACTGTCTCGGACTTCTGGATGATATGGAACAGGCTATGCAGAAAGCCGGGACTTCGCTCTCCGTCTTTGAAGAAATTGAAGACGCTGCGCTTGGCAACGGCGGTCTCGGCAGACTTGCAGCGTGTTTTCTTGACAGTGCAGCGGCTTTGTCACTTCCGGTTGACGGCTACGGTATCCGCTACCGCTACGGACTGTTCAAACAGGGCTTCCGGAACGGACGGCAAACCGAAACCGGCGATGACTGGTCAAAATTCGGTGATCCGTGGAGCATACGGAAGGATACGGAATCTGTACCGGTCACCTATCGCGGTCAGACTGTTCGTGCCGTTCCCTATGATATGCCCGTGATCGGGTATGCCGAAGCCGGCAAAGAACCGCATATCGGCACGCTTCGTCTTTGGCAGGCTGAACCTGTCAGCGCATTTGACTTTGACACATTCAATGCACAGGATTATCTCACAGCATCCGCTGACACCATTTCCGCTGAGGATATTTCACGCTGTCTGTATCCGAATGACGATACCAGAGCAGGAAAATTACTGCGCTTAAAACAGCAGTATTTCTTCTGTGCTGCATCACTTGCAGATTGTATCAGAAAGCACAAGGCACAGTTCGGCACACTTGATTCTCTGCCGGAACATCTTGCCATACAGCTGAATGACACACATCCCGTGATCTCGATTCCGGAACTGATCCGACTGCTCATGCAGGAAAGTTATTCTTTTGAACGCTCGCTCGCAATGGCAAAGCAGATCTTCTCATATACAAATCACACGATCATGCAGGAAGCACTCGAAAAATGGGACTGTGATCTTGTAGAGGAAATACTGCCGGATGTATATTCGATCATCTTACAGATCTCTGAACATTTTCTGACTGAACTTTATGCAGACGATCAGCCTTCTGAACAGATCGCTGCGCTTCGCATCATCAAAAACGGTCAGGTTCACATGGCAGATCTGGCAATGTACGCCGGAAAATATGTCAACGGCGTTGCGGCGATCCATACTGAACTGCTGAAAACAACCGTTCTCAAAGAATGGTATGCACTCGCACCGGAAAAGTTTCAGAATAAGACCAACGGCATTACACAGCGCCGGTGGCTCGGTGTATGTAATCCGGAACTGACCGCGTTATTTGCAGAACTTTCCGGTTCAAAGCATTTTTTGCGGGATCTTACAGAACTGAAAAAGCTCACGCACTTTGCAGATGAAGCGTCTGTAATGGAGCGATTCCGTGCAGTCAAACAAACGAAAAAACAGCAGCTCGCAGACTATATTCTGAAAACGGAAGGTGTACGGATTGATCCGGACTCTTGTTTCGATATTCAGATCAAACGCCTGCACGAATATAAGCGTCAGCTTCTCAATGCGTTTTCGATTTTGTGGATCTACTACGGGATCAAGGATGGTTCGATCAAAGATTTTTCACCCGTTACTTTTATTTTCGGTGCAAAATCGGCGCCCGGATACCGGCGTGCAAAAGCGATCATCAAGTATATCAATGAGATCGCGAAACTGATCGACAATGATCCGGATGTAAGCGGTTTGATAAAAGTACACTTTGTGACGAACTACAATGTTTCCTATGCGGAAAAGCTCGTTGCCGCCTGCGATATCTCCGAACAGATCTCAACAGCCGGAACGGAAGCATCCGGAACCGGAAACATGAAGATGATGCTGAACGGTGCTGTCACACTGGGTACACTGGACGGCGCGAACATAGAGATCGTTGATTCCGCAGGTGCAGAGAACAACTATATCTTCGGCGCAACTGTTGAGGAGCTCGAAAATCTCAAGGACTATTGCAGTCGTTCCGTCATGTCCAAGAATCCTATGACGGCGCGGGTCGTGAAAAGTCTGATCGACGGTACGGTATCCGATGACGGCACAGGCGAATTTCGGGAACTTTACTTTTCGCTGCTGGACGGTGCAAGCTGGCATCAGCCGGATCACTATTATCTCCTGCTTGACCTGCCGGATTATGTCGAAACAAAGCTGCGTGCGCTTTCGGATTATCGTAATGCTGACGCATATGTCAAAAAGCAATGGCGAAATGCCTGTGCAGCAGGTCCGTTCAGCTCAGACCGGACGATTCGTCAATATGCACAGGAATGCTGGCATATTGATTCCGTCTGATACAGCCTGACAAAAGGATACAAATTATGACACAATCACCTCTGATTCAAAATTACATCAAAATGTTTCGCAATTATGCGACATTTACAGGCCGCGCAAGCCGCTCAGAATTCTGGTGGGCTTTTCTGATGAACTATATAGTTACATTTGTGCTTCAGTTCATAACAAGGTTTTTATCAAGCATCATTTCGACTATAGGTTCAAGCAATTCCACCGTTTTGGCTCTGTTTTTGGCACTCAGTTCAGCGTTGTCCGGACTTTATACGCTGATTATTTTCGTTCCTATGCTTGCACTTCAGATACGCCGTCTGCATGACGTTGACCGAAGCGGCTGGTGGATATGGTTCTCCGGAACCGGCATCGGAGCGATCATTCTGCTGATCTGGTATTGTAAATCCGGCGCAGAAGACACAAATCTGTTTGGCTCTGATCCTAACCCGATCAGACAATATTAAAATTTCAACTTCAGGAGGAAACGTAAAATGGAAAAACTTTTGGAATTCAAACCCTTTAAGGCACTGATGAAAATGATCAGCGAATGCATGGACTTCAAGGGCAGAACCTCTCGCAACGAGTATTGGTGGGCTGTTCTCGGAATCTTTCTGATCGAGTTGGCTATTGGTATTGTTTTTGGTATTCTCAAAGCAATTCTTCCTCATTTCCTTGATGTTATACTCAATCTTCTTTCTAATATCATTTCACTTGCAGCAGCGTTTCTTGGTGTTTCCATGTCCATTCGCCGTCTGCATGATACCAATAAGCCCGGATGGTGGCTGCTTCTCAGTCTGACCGCTATCGGCGGCATTGTTCCGCTCGTTTTCTGCATTCTGGACGGTCAGAAGGAAGATAACCAGTATGGTCCGGTTCCGACTTCTATCGTATAATTGATCGCATTGAGAGCGAACTCTGCCGAAAGACAGAGTTCGCTTTTTTATTTCAAAAAATGCTTGACAAAATGATTATTTAGTGGTATAATATTACTGTTGTCTGGGTGTGGCGCAGTTGGTAGCGCGCTACCTTGGGGTGGTAGAGGCCGCCCGTTCAAGTCGGGTCACTCAGATATGCGGTTACAATCCGCACCACGATAAACCTTCTGTTTAAATGAGCAGAAGGTTTTTTCGTTATACAAACATAAATACAGGCATCGAAAAAATCCGATGCCTGTTTTATATTCCAGATTATTGATGCCATTTTTCATTCATGAACGCTACACGGTTCGTCATCCATTCCGAAAGATAATTTGCCGCTTCTGTCTGCGATCTGCACAATTTTGCACCGCTGTAAAGTTCCATCGCAACAGCCTCATCCTTTGTACTGACACCCCAGCGATCATCGTTGCGCTGGAACGCATCAGCATAATCCGATGTCACTGCATTGATCTGCTGAACAGCTTCGTCAAGCACACCGGCATCATATACCGCAGTCCATTTCTCACGAATGATATCCTGATACCAGTCAGCATACATCAATACCGCAAGCCACGGATTGATCGTTTCATACGTATAGGAATATGCATTGCCGTCAACATCCGGAACGGCATTTGCTGCATAAAAGCCCTTGCCCTTCGCACAGCGATCTTTATTACCAAGTCCGGAATCAAAATCCCACGGTGCTTCAAAAGTCAGTTTTTTGTCGCCGTCTGCACTGAAATCGACATCCATATAGAAACTGCTCCAGTAAATATCAGCATCGCAGGTCAGCTCACTGACCAGATACATATCCGCAAGCGACTGCACATTGACCACCGCTTCAACGGCTTCCTGCGGCTTCATATCGGCTGTTTCAGCGATTGCAGAATAATCCTCATTGAAGCAATATGCCTGATTATCATACGCGGCATGATACATGATCTGATAGACCTGATTCACATAGGATGCAATAAAATCATGCTGTTCCTGCGAATTGATGTCGCTCTTGATCGTAAAGCCAACATCTTTCTTCGGATCGTCCTCGTCCTCAGGCAAACAGGTAATCTCTCTGCCTGTATCTTCTATTCCGTTAAAAGGTTTCAGCGGCGCATTATCCATATAATCCACATGGAACTGATTCAGCGGTTCTTCATTGTAGAAATAGCCGTCAAATTCAAGGAGATAGCCGATATCTGTTCCCTGATAGTCCTGTTCCGGCTCATTGATATCAACACGGTCAGAATGAACCTGAAGCATATCTACCAGAAGATAAACGCCCCAGTAAGCACCGTTGATCTCGACTTCAACAAGTTCAGCTTCCGAAGCGTACAGACCATCCGGTTCAAGGATCCCCCTTGCAATGTCAAGCGCCGTTTTATCACGGAGCAGTGAGGCATCCTTATAGCAGGCAAGCAGAACCCAGTTTCGCGCCTCAGAACCGCCTTCATCCTGAATAAGTTTCTTTTTTTCCGCAAATTTGATGCGAAGCGGCTTCTTTTCATAATTGGTCGTCCAGTTTCCGCGAACCTTGACATCAGCATCAGCATCGGCGATCTGAACAGTGCCGTCAGGCAGAGAAAAAGACACCTTACAGGCTTCCTGATAAGGCGCAGGCGGCATAACATAGCCGGGAGTCCATGTTGCGATCTGCGATGAAACGTGTTCTGCAACCGGCTCAGTCACAAAATCCAGTACATCAGGATCCTGATTGACTGTTTCAATCGTAATTCGCGGCAAAACGGCTGTGTCCTGCGCATCAGTGTCTTTTTGTTCTTCTGAAGTATTCTCAGTTTCAGATGATTCTGCGGCAGATGTATCATCTGCTGTTGATTCAACCGCTGACGAATCCGCCGGACTGTCAGCAGTTTGTTCCTGCTTCGTACAGCTGCTCAAAAGGCTTGCAGCTGCCGCAAGGAGAATACAAGCAGTTTTTCTTTTCATGTTTCAATACTCCGTTCACAATTTCATTCATGGATTCCAATACAGTACAGACAGTATACCATGAACTGCCTGAATTGTCAAGCACAAATAGTATCCCGCCCCAAAAAACGCGGGCTGCTCAGAACAGTCCGCGTTTTCATAATTATTCTTTGTAAAGGAAATCTTCACGCACATTTGTAGAATCGCTGATCGTATAGACTCTGCCTTCATTGCCGCGGCTGGAATCAGCAATACGATTGGTGATTTCGCATACCCAAGGTGCTCTATCAGAATAATGTCTTTCAAAGCCTTCCGGCATACCCTGGTTGATCGTTTCACTGACATTCAGCAGGAAATGCCGCGTTGCATCAACATCGATCTCATAGCTGCGGTTCTCTTCTTCCGAACCGCCGACATCTTCCTGAACACCGCTGAGATAAACAACACTGCCTTCCGTGCGCATACTCCACTCAGACATCGGATACTGACATTTTACTTCGCTCAGCTTCACGACCTGCTTATCTTTGATGCCGTAAAGCTCAAGAACCGGATATGATGCATAATAAGGATTATACGATTCAAGACGGACAATCAGCATTTCATTTTCTTTTGAATTATTGAAATCACGGATCATTGCACTTACAACGCCCTTACACTCCTCAGCCTGCATTTCCTGAGACAGAGCTGCAAGACCGTACTGCGGAATCAGAACATCCAGAACATATTCCTTGAATAATGTTTCGTCCGACTTATCCTCTGCAACCGCCGTTGTTGTAGTAGTCTTTCCGTTTTTCGCTTCAGTTTTTGCTGTATCGGATTTCTTCGGCTCGGATTTTTTTGTTGTATCCGGCTTTTCTGTCTTCGCCTCTTCCTGTTCAGCTTCAGGCTCAGTTGTATCTTCTTCCCCTGCATCGTCTTTCTTTTCAGTTTCCGAAGTCACGCTCGTTTCTGTTTCCGATTTTTTAGCGGACTCTTCGGTCTGTGCAGCGGTCGTTTCATCCTCAATTTCCGCAGTGGTCTTCGCCTGAGTTGTCTCAGGAGCTTCATACACTGTCGTCGTTTTGGCGATACTGGTTTCAGCAGCGGAATTCTGCTCGAACACGCCGCTCTGTCCCAGACGGAAAATCAAAATGCCGAGAGCACTTAGAACACCGATTCCGAGAATGATCATCACAATAATCAGCGGAATTTCAATTCCGCGCGGCTTTACTTTCATGAAGTATTCCTCCTTATTCTTTTCACAAAATCAGTATTCCTGAAATATTCAGCGCACCAGAATGTTCGATCCGGAGCGCCTGCATTTGCCGGTTTCTGCCGGAGAATCGGAGTGACAGGATTCGAACCTGCGGCATCCTGCTCCCAAAGCAGGCGCGCTACCAACTGCGCTACACCCCGTTATAGGATTATTTTATCATGTTTCCCGAATTTTGTCAAGTGGAAATAATTACAATACTCATTGTATAACATAATTTGAAATCAACACAGAGTGCAGTTCAAACAATTTTTCGCAAGTAAATATTGACATTTTCAGCAAAGTGTGCTATACTATTTATAAATTATAATTTGGCTTCATGATAAAACATATCCCGAAAGGAACTCAAAAATAATGAACGAACATTTTTCTATCCTCAAAACCGAAGAAGAGATCCGCACACGCATCAAAGAACTAGCCGCTGAAATTTCTGCCGATTATCAGAACATTCAGCCGGAAAATCCGCTGCTTGTGCTTTGTACCCTTCGCGGCGCTGTTTTCTTCGCTGCCGATCTCATCCGTGCTTTAACGATTCCGTGTGAGATCAATTTTATTAAAGTACATTCCTATCAGGGAACACGGCCTGCAGGTTCACCTATTTTTGAACTGGGTGAGCAAATTGATGTGCGCGGAAGAGAGGTGCTGATCGTCGAAGACATTGTCGATACCGGTCAGACGATGGATACTGTTACACAGAATTTTGCGGACAAGGGTGCGGCAGGCATCCGCATCGCTGCGTTGCTTGACAAACCCTCACGCCGCTATCCGCATCTGATCGGAACGATCGCACCGGATTACGTCGGTTTCTCGATTGAGGACTATTTTGTTGTCGGCTGGGGACTGGACTATAACGAAGATTACCGGATGCTTCCGGATATCATGATCTATCATCCGGATGAAGATATCTGACCGGATGCATCATTATTACCGTTTTCTGTAATCAAAAAATTGACATCTGCCTGATAACGTATTATGTTTTTGTGTATTGCCGAAAGGGGTTCATAATATGAAAGACTTGAATATTGACCTTGATCATTCATCACGACTATGCAGATCAGCTTTCCTGATCTTCGTCCCGTTTATTCTTCTGTTTTCCGCATTTATGCTCCATGCATCCGGTGGTATTTACTATCCCGGTGATGTCAACGAGGACAAGAAACTGGATATTTCCGATGCCGTTCTGCTCGCACGGCTCTGCGCTGAAGATGCCTCAGCAGTCGTGAATGAACAGGGGCTCATAAATGCCGATGCAAACAACGATCATTGCATTGACAGCGAGGACTGCGTGTGCATTCTGAAAATCATCGCGCACCTGCTCCCTATGCCGGAATCATACCGTGTCACGGATATCACGACAACCATCACAGAGCAGACCGTCACGCAGGATACCGAAAGTACCGTTTCAACGACTGAATCGACTGCAGTAAGTACTTCAGCAACTTCTTCCGTTCCGGAAACAGATATATCAACATCCTCTGTGGCCGTACTGTCCGCAGGAACGACGACCGAAACATTGTCACTTCCTGCCGAATCCGATCTGATTATCAACGATCAGCCTTATCCGCTGGGTGTGTCCATATCCGTCCTGACCGGAAAGAAACAGCCCCAAGAAACACTGACCGTTCATTATGAATTCGGAAACGTCATTTTTGCGATCTATGCGGATGATCCGGCTGAAACAACTGTTGCGATCGCTTACGAGGACAAGATCGTCGGCTATTTCAAAATATGCAATGCATATACCGCGCCTGCCGGATATAAAGTCCGCGAATACATAGACCGTACCCAAAATCCAGACGGTGAACTTTATGCAATCACCATTTTACGGGACGATTTCAGCATACGCTTTGACAACCATGCAAGTAATGAAGATTTGGTCGTATTCTCAAAGCTGAACTATTATGCACTGAACGGTGTACGAGCGATCAACGGTGTACCTGCTCTGATGTGGTATTCGGAGCTGACCAGTCTCGCTCAGAAACACAGCAGCGATATGGCAAAAAATAATTACTTCGACCACAGCGATCCGGACGGCACTCCAATGAAAGACCGCGTCCTGAATGCGGGCATTGATTATATGTTCTGCGGCGAAAACATTGACAAAGGACAGTATGATCCTTTTGAAGCACTCGACGGATGGTACGCTTCATCCAGTCACCGCAGCAATATGCTCAGCACGAATTTTACGCACGTCGGTATCGGTTTCGCATTTAACTCCGATCCGAGCGCCGATCAGTGTTTCTACGGTACGCAGGATTTCTGTGCCTTCTTCCCGTAATGTATATTTTTCTTATATTCTCGTATATTTGAAAGATTATACATGAATATTCTAAGAATATGCAGGAATAGCTTGACAAAAATGCAAAATCGTGTATAATAAAAAAGGATTTTACAGACAGATCATTTCTCTGTCAGAAAGGAAGATCATTTATCATGGCTGAAAACAAAATTCCGAAGAAGATCGTTCTTGCATATTCAGGCGGTCTGGACACCTCGATCATTATTCCGTGGCTGAAGGAGACCTATCCGGGCTGCGAAGTCATTGCTGTTTCCGGCGATGTCGGACAGGGCACAGAGCTTGACGGACTCGAAGAAAAGGCAATCAAGACCGGCGCTTCCAAGCTCTATATTGAAGACCTGACCGATGAGTTTATTGATGATTATGTTTTCCCGACTGTCAAAGCCGGCGCTGTATATGAGGGCAAGTATCTGCTCGGTACTTCCTTTGCACGTCCGATCATCGCAAAGAGAATTGCAGAGATCGCTATGAAAGAGGGCGCAGATGCAATCTGCCACGGCTGCACCGGTAAGGGCAACGATCAGGTTCGCTTTGAACTGACCATTAAGGCGATCTGCCCCGATATGCAGATCATTGCTCCGTGGAGAATCTGGGATATCAAGTCCCGTGACGAGGAGATCGATTACGCAGAAGCACATAAGATTCCGCTGAAAATCTCCCGTGAAACAAATTACTCCAAGGATAAGAACCTCTGGCATATCTCCCATGAAGGTCTTGACCTTGAGGATCCGGCAAATGAACCGCAGTACAACAAGCCCGGTTTTCTGGAGCTTGGCGTATCTCCGGAACAGGCACCCGATACCCCGACCTATGTCACGATTGATTTTGAAAAGGGCGTTCCGGTCGCTGTTGACGGCGTAAAGATGAAGGGCAGCGATATTGTCCGGAAACTCAACGCACTCGGCGGCGCAAACGGCATCGGCATTACCGATATCGTAGAAAACCGTCTGGTCGGCATGAAGAGCCGCGGCGTTTATGAAACACCCGGCGGCACGATTCTCTATTATGCTCATGCTGCACTGGAAACGATCACCCTCGATAAGCAGACTGCAAGAGTAAAAGAACAGCTTTCGCACCAGTATGCTGACATTGTTTACAACGGTCAGTGGTTTACTCCCCTGCGTGAAGCACTCGATGCATTTGTGGACAGCACACAGCAGACCGTCAACGGTACTGTCAAGCTGAAGCTCTACAAGGGCAATATCATCACAGCCGGCATCACCTCTCCTGATACTCTTTATGATGAAGAAGTCGCTACCTTCGATGAAGACGATGTTTACGATCAGAAGGATTCCGCAGGCTTCATCAACCTCTTTGGTCTGCCGATCAAGGTTCGCGCAAAGCTCGATCAGCAGCGCGGCAAGTAATCAAACGGTCATATCAGACGGAAAGGGCGGCTTTCGCAGGTCGCCCTGTCTGTTTTTCATTGCGTAAGGAAAGGATCAATCTATATGGCAAAAATGTGGGCAGGCAGATTTTCAAAAGAGGTCGATGAAACTGTCAACGCTTTTAATTCCTCGATCTCCTTTGACGGCAGAATGTATGCACAGGATATCCGCGGCAGTATTGCGCACGCAACAATGCTCGGTGACTGCGGCATCATCCCGTCAGAAGATGCTGAAGCGATCATTGCAGGACTGAAAGGTATCCTTGCCGATCTGGATTCCGGCGCACTGCTTATGGATCCGACCGCTGAAGATATCCATATGTTCGTGGAAGCGGAATTGACAAAGCGTATCGGTGATGCAGGCAAGCGTCTGCATACTGCACGTTCCAGAAACGATCAGGTCGCACTCGATGTCCGCCTGATTCTGCGTGATGAGATCGCTGAGATCCGCACACTGTTGCATAAGCTGCTCAATACGCTCGTTTCACTGGCAGAACAGCATACTATGACGATCATGCCGGGATATACCCATTTGCAGCGCGCACAGCCTGTTACGCTCGCGCATCATATTCTCGCCTATGTCTGGATGCTCCTGCGCGATGACGGCAGACTTGCCGATACTGCAAAGCGCATGAACTACTGCCCGCTCGGTGCAGGCGCACTTGCCGGCACAACTTATCCGATCAACCGGAAACAAACCGCAGAACTGCTCGGATTTACTGCACCGGTCGCCAATTCGCTCGATGCAGTATCCGATCGTGATTTCTGTGTGGAGCTTGCAAATGCTCTCTCGCTTCTCATGGTTCACCTCTCCAGATTTTCTGAGGAGATCATTCTCTGGTGTTCATGGGAATTCAAATTTATCGAACTGGATGATGCCTATGCTACAGGCTCGTCCATCATGCCGCAAAAGAAGAATCCGGATGTCACGGAGCTGATCCGCGGCAAAACAGGCAGAGTGATCGGTGATCTGACAACTCTGCTCACAATGCTGAAAGGTCTGCCTCTTGCATATAATAAAGATATGCAGGAAGATAAGGAAGCGATCTTTGATGCGATCGATCAGGCAAAACTCTGCCTGAAAACCTTTGATCCGATGCTCGCAACCATGCGCGTCAATAAGGAGAATATGCGTGCTGCCGCTGCAAAGGGCTTTATCAATGCAACCGACTGCGCAGATTATCTCGTGAAAAAGGGACTCCCCTTCCGCGATGCTTACAAGATCAGCGGAACACTCGTTGCGAAATGTATCCGCGAAGGACTGACGCTCGAAACCCTGCCGCTTGATGCCTATAAAGAAGCCTGTGAAGCATTTGATTCGGATGTTTATGATGCGATCGCACTTGAAACCTGTCTGAACGGCAGAATCTCTGAGGGCGGCCCGTCTGCATCAGCTGTCACGGAACAGCTCAAAGCCGCCAAAGCTGCGATAGAGGCACTCTGATATGAAAGCACGTATCCGCTATATGTTCATTGTGACGCTGGTTGCTTTTGTGATCTGGGTGATCGGTGAACTGATCCTGATGCTGAAATTCCCTTCATCCGGTCTGCTTGCCGCCCGTATTTGGGTGATTGTCGTTCTGGCAAGCGCGTGTATCTGGAATGTCATGCATTTTTACCGTGCTGAAAAGAAAAAACGTGAGGATAAGAAAAATGAAGAATACAAAGGTATATATTGACGGTCAGGCCGGAACGACCGGACTGAAGCTCTTTGAAAGGATCAAAAACCGCAGCGATATCGAGCTGCTGACCATTGATCCTGCTCTGCACCGTGATAATGCTGAACGCGCCCGCCTCATCAATGAATCAGATGTGACATTTCTCTGTCTGCCGGATGCAGCATCCATTGAAGCGGTTTCATTCGTGGAGAATCCGAATACACGCATCATTGATGCTTCAACTGCACACCGCACAAATCCTGACTGGGCTTATGGTTTTCCGGAGCTTTCTGCGGAACATCGTGAAAAGATCATCAACTCCAAACGTGTTGCTGTTCCGGGCTGCTATGCATCGGGCTTTGCTTCGCTGGTCTATCCGATGATCAAAAGCGGCATGATGCCGGCAGATTACCCTGTAACGTGTCATGCGGTTTCCGGTTACAGCGGTGCCGGAAAGGGTGCGATCGCCGTATATGAATCCGACGAAAAGCCGCAGGACTTTTACAGCCCCCGTCAGTATGCACTCGGTTTGAAGCACAAGCATCTGCCGGAAATGCAGAAAGTTTCCGGTCTTGCTTATGCACCTGTATTCAATCCGCTTGTCTGCGATTATTTCGCAGGCATGGTCGTGTCAATTCCGCTGCACCGCCGCCTGCTCAACGGCACACCTTCTCTGGAAGAAGTTCATGCCATGTTTGAAGCACATTATGCAGGTCAGCGTTTCGTCAAAGTTCGCGCATTGCAGGGTACGGATGTTCTTGAAAACGGTTTTCTGCCTGCGAATACACTTGCAGGAACGAATCTGCTTGAAGTATTTGTATGCGGTAATGACGAACAGATCCTGCTTGCTGCAAGACTTGACAATCTCGGCAAGGGTGCATCGGGTGCTGCACTGCAATGTTTCAACATCATGACCGGCGCACCGGAAGAAACCGGTCTGGAATAAAGGAGTCATTCAATTATGAAACTGCAAACATTTCCCGGATATACGTTTATTGACGGCGGTGTCTGTGCAGCACAGGGCTTCAAAGCAAACGGTGTCTGCTGCGGTCTGAAGCATCAGGCTTTGACTGAGGATACCGTTTCTGAACAGAATCTTGCTGCAAACAATGCACTGCCGGATGATGAAAGCAAGCCGAAAAAAAATGATCTTGCGATGATCCTTGCTGACTGCCCGTGCAATACGGCAGCTGTTTATACATCCAACAAGGTCAAGGGCGCTCCGATCATCGTTACAAAAAAACATCTGCAGAACGGTATGGCACAGGCAGTGATCGTGAACTCTGTCAATGCAAACACCTGCAATGCAGACGGTGAAGAAAAAGCATCCAGAATGTGTGAGCTTGCTTCAAAAGCGCTCGGTCTGGATGCAGAAGATATTGTTGTTGCATCGACTGGTGTTATCGGTCAGGTTCTCCCGATCGAACCGATCAGAGATGCAATTCCGCAGCTTGTGGAAGGACTGTCTTACGATGGCAACAAAGAGGCTCTCAATGCCATCATGACGACCGATACACGCGAAAAACAGATCGCTGTCAGATTCCGCCTCGGCAAGAAAACCGTAACCCTCGGCGGAATGCTCAAGGGCAGCGGCATGATCCATCCGAATATGGCAACGACACTCACCTTCCTGACAACCGACTGCGCGATCTCATCTGAAATGCTTCAGCTTGCGCTCTCTGATGTTGTACGTGTCACGCTGAACCGCGTTTCCGTAGACGGCGACCAGTCTACAAACGATATGGTCTGTGTCATGGCAAACGGCATGGCTGAAAACAGCGAGATCAAGAATGAAAACGCTGATTATGCTGCATTCCGAGGCGCTCTTTATGCTGTCATGCTCAATCTCGCAAGAATGTGTGCATCTGACGGTGAAGGCGCAACGAAATTGATCGAATGCGTTGTCAGTGAAGCACCGAGTGAGCAGACTGCGGAAACGATCGCAAAGAGCGTGATCGAATCCACTCTTTTCAAAGCAGCAATGTTCGGCGCAGATGCCAACTGGGGCAGAGTGGCGTGTGCAATGGGATATTCAAACTGCGAATATGACGTAAATAAAGTCAGTGTTGATTTTGCATCCGAAAAAGGACGCATCAGCGTTGCAAAAAATGGATGCGGCGTTCCGTTTTCCGAAGAGAAGGCGAAGGAAATCCTTCTGGAAGATGAAGTACAGGTTCTGATTTCGCTCGGTGACGGCGAAGCAGCAGCTGTAGCATGGGGATGTGACCTCACGTATGATTATGTGAAGATCAATGGAGATTACCGCAGCTAATCTGATAACACCGCTTTTGCGGGAAGGAGTTTCAAGCAATATGATTCAACAAATGGAGATCCCTGAAAACATTTCAACACAGATCCGTTCGCAGGTTCTGATTGATGCACTCCCCTATATTCAGCGCTATAATCAAAAGATCATTGTCGTCAAATACGGCGGCAATGCCATGACAAATGAAGCACTGAAAGAAGCCGTTATGAGCGATATCGTTTTGCTCTCGCTGGTCGGTATCCGCGTGGTACTTGTTCACGGCGGCGGCCCTGAGATCAGCGATATGCTGCACCGTCTGAATATTGAAAGCAAATTCATCGGCGGTCTGCGCTATACCGATGCAGAAACAGCCGACGTTGTCCGCATGGTGCTTGCCGGTAAGGTCAACAAAGAGCTTGTCGCACACCTGACAAGTCATTCCGGTCAGGCGATCGGTCTTTCGGGTATTGACGGCGCGCTGCTTCAGGCTCGAAAGAAGGACTCCAAACCCGATCTCGGTCTGGTCGGTGAGATCACCGGTGTCAATACACGTCCGATCCTTATGGCACTCGATCACGGTTACGTTCCGGTCATTGCGACCGTTGCGTGCGGGCCGGACGGTCAGGTTTATAACGTCAATGCAGATACCGCAGCAGCATCCATTGCGGCTGCACTCGGCGCTGAAAACCTCATACTTATGACCGATATCGCAGGTCTGCTCCGTGATAAAGACGATCCTTCGACACTGATCCCGTCTGTCAATATCAGCGAGGTGCAGAATCTCAAGCGACAGGGTATCATCTCCGGCGGTATGATCCCGAAGATCGACTGCTGCGTAGAAGCGATCCGCCGCGGTGTGAAAAAAGCAGTCATCATTGACGGCAGAGTTCCGCACTCCATTCTTGTCGAGATTTGCTCCAATGAGGGTGTCGGCACACAATTCCTGAGCGTTTACTGATACAAAAACACCAATAGAAAATAAGGAGTCAGATATGAATACGATTCAGGCAACCGACCAGTATTCAATGAAAGCCTTCGGGCGCATTCCGCTGGTCGAGGCGCAGGGACATAACTGTACCTGCACCGATGAAAACGGGAAAACTTATATCGACATGGGCAGCGGCATCGGCTGCAATGTCCTCGGCTGGTGCAATGATGCATGGGTAGATGCGGTATGCAGTCAGGTCAAAAAACTCCAGCACGCCTGCAACTATTATTACACACAACCGCAGGCAGAACTGATGGAGAAACTCGCAAAAATCACAGGTTTCTCGCGGATGTTCCTCGGAAATTCCGGTGCAGAAGCAAATGAATGTGCGATCAAGGTCGCAAGAAAGTACAGCTCCGACAAATACGGCAAGGAACGCGGCACGATCATTTCTTTGGTCAACAGCTTCCACGGCAGAACAATGGAAACCCTCGCTGCAACCGGTCAGGACGTTTTCCATCAGTATTTCTACCCGTTCCCGACTGGTCATGTCTTTGCAAAAGCAAATGATCTCGATGATCTGAAATCCAAGCTGAACGGTACTGTCTGCGGCATTATGATCGAGGTCATTCAGGGCGAAGGCGGTGTCTGCGCACTTGATAAAGACTATGTGCAGGCGCTCCGCAAGATCTGCGATGAACAGGATATTCTGCTCATCATCGACGAAGTGCAGACCGGATGCGGACGTACCGGTACATTCCTTGCACAGGAGCAGTTCGGTATTCAGGCTGATGTCACCACAATGGCAAAAGCGATCGGCGGCGGTCTTCCGATCGGAATATGTCTCGTCAATGAGAAATGTGCAGATGTGATCACTCCCGGAACGCACGGCTCAACATTCGGCGGAAATCCGGTCGTATGCGCCGGTGCAGTTGCCGTTCTCGATCAGATCACTGCACCCGGATTCCTCGATTCCGTCAAGGAAAAAGCCGCATATCTGCGCAGTGAACTGGAGAAAATTCCGGAAATTGCAAGTCTCAGCGGTATCGGCATGATGATCGGTATTACCCTGAAATCCAAGGACGCACATGATGTCATGCTTGCGGCAAATGAAGCCGGTCTGCTGATTCTCACTGCAAAAGAAAAAGTTCGTTTGCTGCCCCCGCTGACCATTACAAAGGAAGAAATGGATTCTGCCCTCGCAATTCTGCGGCAGGTCCTCGCTTAATGACATACACAGAAAGGATTTGATACTATGAAGCATCTTCTGAAGCTGTTGGATCTCTCGCAGGAGGAGATTCTCGATCTTCTTGATCTTGCAGATCAGCTCAAATACGAGCGGAAACACAATATTCCGCATCCGCATCTTGCCGGAAAAACACTCGGCATGATCTTCCAGAAAGCATCTACCCGTACCCGTGTTTCCTTTGAAACCGGTATGACACAGCTCGGCGGATATCCGCTGTTCCTCTCTGCAAATGATATGCAGATCGGACGCGGTGAGCCGGTTCAGGATACTGCGCGTGTTCTTTCGCGCTATCTTGACGGTATCATGATCCGTACATTCGCACAGCAGGAAGTCGAGGATCTTGCCAATTTCGGTTCCATTCCGATCATCAACGGTCTGACCGATTTCTGCCACCCGTGTCAGGTACTCGCTGATCTCATGACGATCCGTGAGTACAAGGGCAGCTTTGAAGGTCTGAAAATGTGTTATATCGGTGACGGCAACAACATGGCAAACTCCCTGATCGTCGGCGGTCTGAAAGTCGGCATGGAAGTCGCAGTTGCGTGTCCGGACGCTTATCAGCCGGATCAGAAGGTTCTGGATTTTGCGAATCCGACCGGAAAATTCACAATGACTAACAAGCCGATCGAAGCTGCTGTCGATGCTGATATCATCTTCACGGATGTCTGGGCATCCATGGGTCAGGAAGGCGAAGCAGCGCAGCGCAAGATCACATTCGCCGGCTATCAGGTCAATGATGAACTGCTCGGTGCTGCTCATGCAGAATGCATGGTTCAGCATTGTCTGCCGGCACATCGCGGTGAGGAGATCACCGCAGAAGTCTTTGAAGCCCACGCAAATGAGATCTTTGATGAAGCTGAAAACCGTCTGCACGCACAGAAGGCTGTCCTCGTCAAGACACTCGGCAATCGCTGATTCAGTATATAAGAAACCGCGGAACAACGTCGTTCCGCGGTTTTCTTTATATTTATGAAGCTGAATCCCATTCAAAATGCTGATAATCCTTCGGCGTGTCCCAGTCACCGCCCCATACAAAACCGTGTTCCGTAAACAGCCGGTAACAGAGATCATCGTGCGTAATTTTCATCGGGAAGAAATTATCACGTTCTGCATACATCTGCCCGTTTTCAGGCTCAATATGTGTTAGCGCCCGCCCATTTTGTCATTCAGAAGGCAACGTATTTTGTCACGCAGACACACGTTCTGTCAAGGTGGAGGCACTGTATTTTGTCAGGACGCCCACCTGTTTTGTCAGGGCAGCAGATGCTCCCGGGAAAACAA
>JAZQOZ010000116.1:0-5927 GCA_045628085.1 Oscillospiraceae bacterium
TCATTACTTCTACAAGGCATTAGGAGCCGGTGATGAAAAGCTGATGAAGCTTTGTGCTTCACTTTATGAGTTCAGCAAAGCTGCAGATGCTATGGGCAAATGATGAAAGGAGAAACACATCACATGAAAAACATCTATACAGCACCTGAAATTGACATTGTTTCTTTTGAGACAGAAGATGTCATCACGACTTCAACCGGAATCACCAATGATCCCAGCAATGATGAAATACCCGGTTGCTAAGCGTTTCTGTTGATATTCAAAATGCCGTCTGATAACAGGCGGCATTTTTGTTTTATCAGTCGCATCTCATTCCAATGTCTAATATGGAATAGTAGAATCCAATATCAAAAGCAATACCGTTGTGCTTTGTGCTGTATTGCTTTAACAGGCAACAGTTTTCGATTTTATGGGATATGCATTTTGTTTTATGCTTTCTTTATATCGGGGCGCGGGAGGTTTGACGGGTACGACAAAAGTATGCCGAAGGCGCTCTGAACGATGAATAACCCATAAAAAAATTCCCCTCACCAAGCAGGAGTATATCTAAACTTCCTACCTGATGAGGGGGATTATATCATACTATTCACTAAGAAATGCTTCTATCAGTATC
The DNA here is from genome assembly GCA_045628085.1 of Oscillospiraceae bacterium. Lineage (GTDB taxonomy): Bacteria > Bacillota > Clostridia > Oscillospirales > Ruminococcaceae > Firm-04. The sequence goes on from JAZQOZ010000116.1 coordinate 614, forward strand.
TCCTCATTGAGCGTTCTTGCATGGCAATCCTCTTTATGCTCCAGCATTGTCAGACACCGCCATACGATTGCCTTCTTCCCACGGTTATTCCAATGAAGTCTGCGGAACTCCTCACCATACTCTGCACAGAACACGATTTTTGAGAACGGATGATTGGCACTGAAACTCTTCCGTCTGCCAAAGCAGGCGTTCTGTTCGCTGCGCCGTGCCATTTCCTCCTGCACCATGAGGAAGAACTCCTTCGGAATAATAGCCTCATGGTCGTCCTCAACATAGTACTGCGGCTGCATTCCGGTGTTTTTTACTCGTTTTTTATTCAGGAAGTCCACCGTGCAGGTCTTTTGCATTCAACGCAAGGGGGATCAATGTTCAACATTACAAATCGTAGCGATTGCCCTCAGCGTCATCCGAAGGGATGCTTGTTGTGATTACATCCGAATTATCAAATGTTATGATTTCGAGCATTGCAGTTTCATAAAAATCGCGTTTTTCCATAATAATTCTCCTTTGACATATAATTACAGAGTTGCCATATAGTACAAATAGAATGCGTTTGCAAGATTGACCTGATCAGCATCTTCACTATTCACCATAAGGTTTGCATAGCTCATCGGGCTCAAGCCGTATACTGTCAGCTTATCGTTGATGATAACCACATGACCTATACCGAAACTGGAAGGTTGATGATTCGGGATCACAAGTTTCCATACACCGTCGGCCACCTCAGTTACTTCTGCTGCTTCATAGTCTACCGATACAGACGGCTTCGTATCAGAGGTAATATAGAGGTTGAGAGCTACAGCATGGTCGAACAAAACAGAAACCTGCAATCTGCTTACAGAATCATCGGATCCTTCTTTCTGTACTTTGTCCAAACTCATTCCTGAGCTACAATCTGCGGGTTTCTCATATGTGCCGGTCATTGCAGCATAATCTACACCTATCTTCCAGCCATTTGCAGTAGAAAGTGCCTGCTGTGCATAGAAGCCGTAGGTCAGGATTGCTTTTGACAGATTCTTGCAATTTATCGAAGTATTTTCATTCTCATAAAGAGCTGTCAGATACTCTTCGACTGTCAAGCTTGCTCTCGCTACCTCCACATGATCCTTATCATAGAATATTGCAGTGACTGATTCGCCCATCTGGATCGCATTGACATTGTATCTGAAAACGTAATAGCCGGTCTCAGCATCCCTGACAAATTCATCAGACGTATAAGTAACATCATCTGCGCGCTTCATGGAGATTGTAACAGAACCATCCGTAAAACCGGTAGGAACGAAAGCATGGAAAACCATACCAATATCGCCTTCAATAACTGCATTGCTGCCGACAAAGATTGGTTCCTTGGGTTCGCTGTCAATCACTGCCTGAATATCTGCAAGTGCTTGTGCAACAATGTCTTCTACTTCAGAAATGCTGTCTGCGGCTTCAACATCAGCCTTTGCCTTTTCTGCGATTGCTTTGACTGCATTAGAAGCACTTGTCGGAGCAGCAGCATCGATGTCAGCACACGCAGTTTCCTTGGCTGATACCAAAGCTTGTTCTGCATCTATCTGAGCAGCGATGTCAGTTTTAGCCTGTGCAACAATGCCTTCTACCTCAGAAATGCTGTCTGCGGCTTCAACATCAGCCTTTGCCTGTTCTGCGATCGCTTTGACTGCATCAGAAGCGTCTGTCGGAACAGCAGCATCGATGTCAGCACACGCAGCTTCCTTTGCTGACGGCAGAGCTTCTTCTTCAGCTATCCGAGCAGCAATGTCAGTTTTAGCTTGTGCAACAATGCCCGCTACATCGGAAACGCTTTCTGCTTCTTCAACATCAGCCTTTGCCTTTTCAGCAATCGCTTTGACTGCATCTGAAGCGTCTGTCGGAACAGCATCGTCAATGTCACCGTATGCAGTTTCCTTTGCTTCGGCAAGTTCTTTTTCTTCAAGACGTTTATTCTCAATATCTGTTTTAGCTTGTGCAACAATGCCCGCTACGTCGGAAATGCTTTCTGCTTCTTCAACATCAGCCTTTGCCTTTTCAGCGATTGCTTTGACTGCATCGGAATCATCATCCGAAACAGAAGCATCAATTTCCGTATATGCGGTTCCTTTTGCCGCAGCAAGTTCTATTTCTGCTGCAATCTGCGCTGCGATATCCGCTTTCGCCTTTGCAACGATATCTTTGACAGCTTTGACAGACGTTGCAGCATCTACATCCATTTTTGACCCTGCAGCAATATCTGTCACTGCATCAGAAGCGTCCTGCGGTACTTCGGCATCGATTTCATCCTTCGCAGCCGCCTTAATACCAGGCAATGCCGCTGCTTCATCAAAATATCCGCAGATATCGCAATAGAAATCTTCGTCTGCATCTTCATGCTCAGCAAACGCTGCATCCGGATATTCACCTGTGGAGAAATCAGTCACGTTGCAGTTATTTGCCATGCAAGCATGCCAGTGACCATTGTCATCATAATCATACAGTTCGTCACAGAATGCATGGGTATGTTCAACTACGGCTTTAAACGATATGCTTTTATTAGCATAAAATACATCATACCATTTCTGATCATCAGCAGGTTTCAGTTCCTGACCATTCGAGGTAACAATCTTTACATTGTCGCCGACAGAAATCGCCTGATTTTCCGGAATACAACGAGGGGCTGTATACGGACTTGGAGTCAAAACGAACGAGCCACCATTGATCGTCAGCGATCCACCCAAGGCACCGCCGCCGATTGCCGAAGAATACATACCACCAACCGCATTGATTGTACCTCCGTTAATGGTAACATAACCATTGATTCCTGTGGTAGCTGAGCTGGATGCATTGATGTATCCGCCGTTGATGATGACACCGCCGCCGGCGTAGCGCTCATCTCCCACGTAGTAACCGCCAATACCAGCACAATAAGCAGCGCCCTTGACATTGAGATTTCCGCCGTTCACAATCACAGTACCTGGTTTTTTGTAGGATTCGGTACCGATTGCTGCTAAGGAGCCATTTCCACTCGCTATCAATGAAGTGAGGGAACCCATCTTATCTACATTGATAGACTGCGAAGAGATTGTCAAAGTATTACCGCTATTGACCTGTATGCCTTTCGGCGTGTTCAAATGGCAGCCGTCCATCAGAATCAGATTGACATTTCCGCTGACAGATATTCTTGTGCCAATTTCCACATCTCCCTTTACCACGTATGTGCCGTTCGACATGGATGTTGTGTCCGCAGTCACAAGGGTATAGTCCTCTGCCGTAATCGTTGTGAGTTCAAACTTCATATCGCTCTCATTGTAGACGAGATAAGTGACGTCGCCGTCTGCTGCTGCTGCTGTGATACACATATTACGCAAAATCGGTACGTACGGAGCAAGCGGCACTGCAGATGCAACGATCAGAAGTGCGAAAGCTCCCGCCAGAGTTTTCTTTAAGTGTTTTTTAGCCATTATTCTACCTCCTGTACAATATCTGACAACCTTGTTACGATTGTTCTTTTTAGTATACCATAATTTGGGCAGTTTGTCAAGGGGTCTGTAGCAACAGTTTTATCAAAATTATTTGAAATTGAATTGAAAATAATGGCTGTTTGTGATATAATATAGTCCTGCTTTAATTGAAAAAAACAGGGGCAAGGTCTATGGTTATTGCTGAATGTCAGACCCGCAAGGTCATTACAACTGATTCATTCACTGAGCAGAGGAGGTACGGTTTCAGTCTGCTTACATAAATAATAAAGCAGCCCACCAAGCAAAATCCGAAAACTCGGAAGATGCTTCGTGGCTGGGTTATTCGTATCTGATCATTAAAGGAGGGAACAGAGGTGAAAGCGGTGCGCCCATACAGTTATATCACAACAATGAAAAGCGGAAAACACTATGTCATCTTTGACTACAAGGATGCATCGGGAAAGCGAAAGAGAAAGTGAGTCGGCACAGGACTGCCGGAGAAATGCACGAAGAAAGCATTGAATATGGCAATTCAGAAGATTATAGAGGAATTTGAACAGAGCATTACCGAAGGCTCTGTTATATTCTATAAAAATGCTTTGCAGGATTCTGCCACGGAACTGAGAGCATTCTTTTCAGAATGGCTGGCATTTATCAAGCCGAATACTGCCCGGACTACACACCGTGCATACAGTGGGATAGCTCGTAGATTTGTGGTGTTCATGAATGAGAACTATCCGACAGTCACGCTTGATACACTGGATCATACGCATGTGCAGAGCTATCTGAATCATAAACTGGATGCCGGATGCATGGGAAGCACGGTAAAGCAGTATTACCATGCGTTACATACAGCCTTTGCATTGAAGGACTGACTGGCATCAAGCCCAGCGCCGGAACTGTTGTCAATATGCTTCACAGTGCTGCAGCCGCTGCTAAACGCTATACAGACATTTTTCCACAGATTCTCAACAAAAAACCTGTTGTGCACTTTGATGAAACCGGAGTGGACATAAACGGGAAATTACATTGGGTCCATGTAGCCTGTTCATCCGAACTGACTTACTATGCCCTGTCGAAAAAACGAGGGACAGATGCAATGCTGGAAATTGATTTTCTGCCGGGCTATAAAGGCATTGCTGTACATGATTTCTGGATGTCGTATTTTAAGGCGACAAAAGCAGAACATGCAGTATGCGGTGCGCATCTGCTGCGTGAACTGACGGGTGTATATGAGAATCATCCGGACCAGAAATGGGCGCGTGACCTTTATCAGGAACTGCTGAGCATGTGCCGCGCAGCTGATTTCTATAATCAGCATCCCGAAATTGGTTCCCGTCAGCATTACATGGACTGTTTAAAGCAGAACTATGACAGGATCCTCGAAGAGGCAGTCAAACAAAATCCGCTTCCGGAAAAGCAAGTTAACCGACGCGGAAAGCCAAAAAAGGGAAAGATACGGGCATTGATTGACCGCTTGATCCAATACAAGGGAGAGGTATGCCGTTTTGCAGATAACCCGCTTGTTCCGTTTTCAAACAATCAGGCTGAACGCGACCTGCGTATGGTGAAAATGAAAAACAAGGTAATCGGTTGCTTTCGCTCTGTGGTTGGCGCTACTGATTTCCTTACTTTGAAATCATTTACTTCTACTGCTGCGAAAACCGGGCAGACTGCTTTTTCTGCTTTACTTGATCTTTTTCAGGGCGATTTCGCTTGTGAGACTGAATAGTTACAAATATAAGTATATCGGACAGCTTTCGGAAAAGCTATGTTGTCTCAAAAAATATTGCGATAAAGCCGCAGATAAGCTGGGGCTTGAATTCAAGCTGATGATCAATGAACAACAGTTGATCTGACATCTGTTATGCCGTATA
>JAZQOZ010000117.1:0-10035 GCA_045628085.1 Oscillospiraceae bacterium
GCTTTCAGTTCCTGTATCTCTTTTTCATACTCTTGAATGTGTCGATATCCTCTTGCCATAATAAAGCACCTCCTATGGTTTCTATTATACCATAGGAGGTGCTTTTTTGTCACTGTCCGTTTTTACTGGTTCAGTTCAGAAAATACCGGCGGTCGGTTTGTATGAAAACGGCAATGAATGGATACTATAGAAAATAGAGAACATCGCAAAATACTGCTTTTCTCCTATACACACAGAGTGTTCCGCTGTCTGCGGACAGCCCTTTGGAATCCCATTTCGCGGGTTTCATTTTATCATAAATACGCTTTGAGAAACTGTCCGGTGTAGGATTCCGGACACGCGGCGATCTGCTCCGGCGTTCCCTCTGCAACGATCATGCCGCCGCCGCTGCCGCCCTCAGGCCCAAGATCAATGATATGATCGGCGACCTTGATCACATCCATGTTATGCTCGATGACAACCAGTGTATTGCCGCCGTCTGCGAGTTTTTGCAGAATATTGACCAGACGGTGAACATCTGCATTATGCAGTCCGGTGGTCGGTTCATCCAGAATATAGATCGTTCTGCCGGTCGAACGGCGCTGTAATTCGGTCGAGAGCTTGACGCGCTGTGCTTCACCGCCCGAAAGCGTTGTTGCAGGCTGTCCGATGCGGATATATCCAAGCCCGACTTCACGCAGTGTATTGAGTTTCCGTGCAATTTTCGGTACGGCAGAGAAGAATTCACAGCCTTCCTCAACTGTCATTTCCAGTACATCGTGAATGGACTTGCCCTTGTATCTGACTTCGAGCGTTTCGTGATTGTAACGCGCACTCTTGCAGACATCGCACGGCACATAAACATCCGGCAGGAAATGCATCTCAATTTTCACGATGCCGTCACCCTCACAGGCTTCACATCTGCCGCCCTTGACGTTGAATGAGAATCTGCCTGCATTGTAGCCGCGTTTCTTTGCATCCTGCGTCTGCGCGAACAGTTCGCGGATATCCCCGAATACGCCCGTATAGGTCGCCGGATTGGAACGCGGTGTTCTGCCGATCGGTGATTGGTCGATACAGATCACCTTGTCGAGATGTTCCGTTCCGGTGATGCGGTCGAAGCCTGTCGAACGCAGTTTTGCACGATTGAGCTGAACCGCAAGATGGTGATACAGCACTTCATTGACAAGCGATGATTTGCCCGAACCCGATACGCCCGTCACGCAGATGAAGCATCCAAGCGGAAAATGCACATCAATATGCCGGAGATTGTTGACCGCTGCACCATAGATCACCAGTTCTTCACCCGAACCGCTGCGCCGATGCTCCGGTACGGGTACTTTTTTTCTGCCGGATAAGTATGCACCGGTTTCCGATTTCTCACATCTGAGAATATCATCAAGCGTACCGGCACAGACGATCTCACCGCCGTGAACACCTGCGCCCGGCCCGATATCGACAATGTAATCTGCGGCACGCATCGTATCATCATCATGTTCAACTACAATCAGCGTATTGCCGCAGTCACGCAGACGTTTCAGCGTTGCGATCAGCTTTTCATTATCGCGCTGATGCAGACCGATGCTCGGTTCATCCAGAATATACAGTACGCCCATGAGCGACGAACCGATCTGCGTTGCAAGCCGGATGCGCTGACTTTCACCGCCGGAGAGGGAGCTTGCAGACCGTGCAAGCGTCAGATAGCCCAGACCGACACTTTGCAGAAAACCGAGTCTGGAACGGATCTCCTTGATAATCAGTCTTGCGATCATCATTTCACGCTCAGAGAGCTGAATCTGATTGAAGAAATCGACCAGCTCATGCACACTCTTATGACAGAGCGTATCAATGTCGATGCCGCCGACTGTTACGGCAAGCGATACCGCTTTCAGTCGCTTGCCCTTGCAGTCCGGACAGGGAATCTCACTCATATAATCTTCGAGCATCTCGTTATTCGCCTTTGTGCCGGACGCATAGCGGCGTTTGAGGTTCGGAATGAGTCCCTCAAAGGGATGCTGATAGGTCGCGCCGCCGTATTCGATCGCCTGATGCAGCGTGAGGTCTGTATCGCCGGTTCCCCAGAGGAACAGATCAAGCTGTTCCTGCGTCATGTCACGAAGCGGCGTATCCAGCGGTACACCGTAGGTCTCATGGAGCGCATTTGCGTACATACTCGCAATGGATTTCGGATCTTTCCAGTTCCATCCCAAGACCTTGAAACCGCCCTCATGGACAGTCAGATCCTTATTCGGCATGAGCAATTCCGGCTCAAACTGCGTAAATACGCCCAGACCGGTACAAGTCTCACACGCGCCGTACGGATTGTTGAAGGAGAACATCCGCGGTGACAGTTCCTCGACCGAGATGCCGTGTTCCGGACAGGCGTATGAGAGTGAATAGAGCTGTTCCCCGCCGTCAATGACATCCACAAGCACCAGACCGTCAGAGAGGGATGTTGTTGTTTCGATGCTGTCCGAGAGGCGCGAACGAATGCTGTCGCGTACCACCAGACGGTCAACAATGATCTCAATATTATGCTTCTGGTTCTTGTTCATCTTGATCTTTTCGCTGAGATCATAGATGATGCCGTCCACACGCACGCGGACATAGCCTGCTTTTTTCGCCTGTTCGAGTTCCTTGGAATATTCGCCCTTTCTGCCGCGCACGATCGGTGCAAGAAGCTGTAATTTCGTGCCTTCCGGCAGTTCGAGAATCTGATCGGTGATCTGATCGACTGTCTGCTGCAAGATTTTTCTGCCGCAGACCGGACAGTGCGGAATACCGATCCGCGCATAGAGCAGACGCAGATAATCGTATATTTCCGTGACCGTTCCGACTGTGGAGCGCGGATTCTTTGAAGTCGTTTTCTGGTCAATGGAAATTGCCGGAGAAAGACCGTCGATGCTGTCTACATCAGGTTTCTCCATCTGTCCGAGAAACATCCGCGCATAGGATGACAGCGATTCCATATAGCGGCGCTGACCGTCTGCGTAGATCGTATCAAACGCAAGAGAGGACTTTCCGGAGCCGGAAAGTCCTGTAAATACAACCAGTTTATCACGCGGTATCTCCAGATCGACATTTTTGAGATTATGTTCTCTTGCACCGCGAATGATGATCTTATCGAGCATGGCTATGTAAACCTTCTTTCAGATGAGAAATCCGGAAACAGGTGAATGACAGGGATTATATGTTGATTTGCAGTTCCAGCGGACAGTGGTCACTGCCGAGCGTATCCTTATGGATGATGACATCCTGCAAACGGTCGTTCAGGCGTTCGGAGATCAGCCAGTAGTCGATGCGCCAGCCGACATTCTTCTCACGCGCTCTGCCCATATATGACCACCATGTATAGGCATCCGTGCGGTCGGGATACAGCACGCGGAATGCATCAGAAAAGCCTGCGCCGAGCAGTTCGGTCATTTTGCCGCGTTCCTCTGCGGTATAGCCGGCGTTGCCCTCATTTGACTTTGCATTTTTCAGGTCGATCGGCTGATGCGCGACGTTCAGATCACCGCAGTACAGGACGGGCTTTTGTTTATCAAGTGCCTGCAAATGCGCGCGCAGGGCATCTTCCCATTCCATGCGCAGGGGGATGCGTTCCAGATCGCGCCGGACATTCGGCACGTATGCATTAACAAGGAAAAACGCCGGATATTCGAGCGTCAGCACTCTGCCCTCATCCGAAACGCTGCCTGTCTGCATTTCCTTTGTGACGGCGATCGGTTCCTGTTTGGCAAAGACAGCCGTACCGGAATAGCCTTTTTTGACGGCGCTGTTCCAGAAAGCGTGATAGCCTTCGGGCTTCCATGTCAGCATACCGAGCTGATCTTCCTGCATTTTTGTTTCCTGAATGCAGAAGAAATCAGCGTCTGCGGCGGCAAAAAAATCTGCAAATCCTTTTTTCTCACAGGCTCTCAGCCCATTGACATTCCATGTAACTGCACGCATGATATACCTCGTAATTATATGATAACCTTGCAGCAACATTTCAGTATGAAGTGAAATGTGCCTGTTTTATGTTTATGATCGTGCATTCGCGCACTTCGCCCAACTAAAATATACATCCGGATTATAGATGAAGAATAGTGAATTGCATTTAACAATAATAATTCACTTGTTAATGCAATATTCCTGTAGTTATATAATCTATGCAATAGAAGAACGAATGATCAATAATGGGGGAGCAGCCCCGTGCCGGAGGTACTTCCTCCACACCCCTATCTTCCCGTGCTGATAGGCTGGGGGTGTTCCGATGTTCTGCGCAATGGTTTGCTTTGCAAACCGTGATCGGCAAGGGCGCTGCCCTTGAACTGCCAAAGTGATCCATTTGGGATCCCATGATAGCCCGCCATTTGCTCCCTTGCCAATGTGAAACGCTCAGAAATCCGATTTATGACTGATAAAACTTCGCCTGCGAAAACTCAACCTGTCCGCTGAACGGATTGAATACAATATCCGATACACCATCCTTGCAGATCAGATAACGCTGCTTATAGAACAGCGGGATAAAACAGTGATCCGCAAGCAAAAGCTCCTCTGCCTGCCGGTAAATCTCTACGCAGTCTTTCAGCTCCGGCGCAGAGGCAGCCCGCTCCAACAGCCGCCGTACAGCATCACGTTCTGTACAGCGGAGATGTTCGTCTGCAAGAAAACGCTCCAGTATCGCCGTTGCATCATGATATGCACCCGTCACCGCATAAAGCGCAAGCACATAATCACCGGAATTCAGACGCGCCTCATATTCGCTCTCCGGCACTTCCTCTATGCTGAAATGCAGGTCAAGCTCCGAGCCCCAGACCGCAAGCATCTCATGCAGAATACCGTAATCCATCATGCCGGCGCTGACGAGAATTTTGCCCTCCTCCAGTTCGGAAATGCGCAGTTTCCGGAGTGCCTTATGATAAAGACGGTCTGCTTCGGGCGGATCATAGGTCTGATAGGCACTGTCTGCAATGAGGTCGCGGCAGCTTTTGTTCAGAAGCTGAACCGCAGGCGGCAGAATACCCGATGCCGGCTGCACATCTGTTCCGCATTCCGGATACTGACTGCGGTCGAGTGTCAGCGCCATTGCACCGAGGACATTTTCATTTGCAAAATGCGTATCCGGATTTGCGATCAGTCCGAGCGTCAGACTGTAGGCGCTTTCCGCGTGATAATCCGCACTGTTGATGAGTGTATTCTGCGTGCTGACATAGCAGTCCGCAGCGCCGTTTGTGAAGATCTTAGCTGCATCTGCATCCGTTTTCTCAATGAAGAAGCTGATATCCGTCGGGAAAACGCGGTTTACCTGATGATTCAGCGGATTGCGCGTCAGCTGAATGACGTTGTACTTTCCGTATTCGTCATAGAGCCATCGCTTCATAGAGAAACTGCCGTTTCCGATAATGGATTCCTCATCGAGTCCGTATCTGCCCTTTGTGCTTTCAAAATATGCCTGATTGCAGGGAAGTGCGGCGCAGGATGTCAGGAGCAGAAGAAATCCGCTGTTCGGATAATCCAGTGTAAATTCCAGTTCATGATCTGAAAGTGCCTTGACACCGAGCTGTGAGGGTGAAAGGCTGTGGTCGAGAATTTTTCGTGCATTGGCAAGGCAGGAGAATGCAGCCGCATTCGGTGCGTTGTAATTGAAGTCGAACAGCCGCCGGAATGCAAATTCAAAGTCATGTGCTGTCACGGCAACGGCGGCATCTTCGCCGTAAGGCTGTTCTGTTTCCTTTTCATCCCCGAATGCCTGATACCAGTAAGAATCCTGCCGCAGCCGAAAGACATAGCGCTTCTGATCCTCGGAGATCGTATAGGATTCCGCAACACCGTTTTTCAGTTCACCGTTTGCGCCCAGTACGAGCAGACCTTCAAAGAGATTTGAAAGGACGGTCATCGCAGAGTCATTTTCCGCAAGCTGCGGATCGAGCGTATCGGGATTGCCGACGATCGAATAGGAAAACGAATGTCCTGCGCCTTTGACTGTGTTTTCGTCATCACCGCATCCGCAGCAGAACGAAAGCGCAAGAAGCAGCGCAAGCAGCAAAGCAAGCAGTCTGTGCATGAGATTTGCCTTTCTGTTTGAATGTTATCGGTTCAGAGTGAGAAGGAATGCGGCAGCAGACCGCCGAGGAGATAAACACCGTCTGCGAGGATGACCGGAAATTCCGGCGGACAGAATTCGCTTAGTACCTGCCGGCAGATGCCGCAGGGGAAACACGGTTCTTTGGCTTCGGCATCGTCCTCATCACCGCCTGCGATCGCAATGGCGGTAAATTCGGTTTCGCCTGCCGATACAGCCGCACAGATCGCGGCACGTTCGGCGCAGATGCCTGCCGGATAGGCTGCGTTTTCGATATTCACGCCGAGATAGACCTGTCCGGATGCCGCAACGAGCGCCGCCCCGACCTGAAATCCGGAATATTTCGCGTATGCTTTATCGCGGACTGCTTTCGCTATTTCGAGCAGCGCACGGGATTCGTCATCCAGCGGCAGGACTTCCTGATAATCGACTGCGGGCTGTTTTTTGGAACTGCGTGTTTTGAAGCTGTGCGGAACGGATTTCGTTGTGCCCATCGGACGGATCAGCTTATCGCTTTCGTCCAGCGGCAGCTTGAATTCATCATCTGCATCATCCGGCACAAGGAAAAACTTTTTCATGGAATCAATAAACTTGGACACAGCAGATCGCCTCATTTCTGTTTGGATTCGTTCACATTTTGAAGCTGCACAAAAATCAACAGCGAATTTTGTGCAAAACAGCAAGCCGAAAAACCTTGCCTTTTCGGCCTGCTGCGTGCTATAATATATATATTATATTTCTGTAGATACGGATTATTTGGAGATCAGTGCAAGCGTATCTCTTGCGATGAGCAGCTCCTCATTGGTCGGAACGACCCAGACTTCGGTCTTGGAATCCGGTGTGGAGAGCTTCTGGAGACTGCCGCGGGTAGCCTTGTTCAGGTCAGCGTCGATCTTGATGCCGAAATATTCCATATTCTGGCAGACGCGCTCACGGACTTCCCACGAATTCTCACCGATACCGCCTGTGAACAGGACAGCATCCACGCCGTTCATTGCAGCGGTGTATGCGCCGATGTAGCGCTGGATCTCGTATGCGAGCATATCGCTTGCGAGCATTGCACGCTCATTACCGTTTTCGGCAGCCTCATTGATATCGCGGTTATCCGAGGAAACACCCGATACGCCGAGGAAGCCGGATTTTTTGTTCATGTACTGGCTCATCTCATCCGGAGTGAAGCCGTGCTTGTCAGCAACATAGGTAACAGCGGACGGATCGACTGCGCCGCAGCGTGTGCCCATCAGGACACCGTCCAGCGGAGTGAAGCCCATCGAGGTGTCGATGCACTTGCCGCCCTGAACAGCCGTGATCGAAGAACCGTTGCCGAGGTGGCAGGAAATGATCTTCAGATCTTTGATATCCTTGCCCATTGCCTCTGCGAGCGCAGCGGAAACGAAACGGTGGGAAGTGCCGTGGAAACCGTACTTACGGACATGATACTTCTCATAATCCTCATAGGGCAGAGCGAACATATAAGCCTTCGGGGGCATGGTCTGGTGGAATGCAGTATCGAAAACAACGACCTGCGGTGTGGTCTTCGGGATGACAGCGGTGCAGGCACGGAGCGCGAGTGCGTGTGCGTGGTTATGAACCGGAGCAAGCTCACGCAGATCGTCGATCTTGTCGATGACTTCCGGTGTCACGAGGCACGGTCTGTCAAAGACTTCTGCACCCTGAACGATACGGTGGCCGACTGCGGAGATCTCATCCATAGACTTGATCACGGCTGCATCGCCGGTGGTCAGGACTTCAACGAGCTTTTCAAAAGCCTCGGTATGTGTCGGGAAATTGCAGTCTGCGCTTACTGTTCTGCCGTCGGCAGTCTTGTGGGAAACGTGACCGTCGATACCGATGCGGTCGCAGTTGCCCTTTGCGAGGACGCTTTCATCCTCCATATTGATGAGCTGATACTTCAGCGAGGAACTGCCGGCGTTGACTACGAGAATTAACATGATTCATTCTTCCTTTCGATTTTTGAAGATATTGCAGACACCCGATATCGGGCGGTCTTTTGCATTCCTATTATACACGATATTTTCACAAGTTGCAAGGGGGAAAATGAAAATTTCAGACTGCGCCGGATACAATGCGCATTTGTCACAATATTTTCGTTCACATGAGAACATTATCGGTATTTCCGCATTATATTATAACAGTATATGATTAAGGAGGCACTGTCAGTATGAAAATCAGCGGAATTGTCTGCGAATATAATCCGTTTCACAACGGTCATCTCTATCACATCGAACAAACGAAAAAGAACGGTGCTACGCATATTGTCGCGGTTATGAGCGGCAACTTCGTGCAGCGAGGCGATGTTGCTGTCATCAATAAATTCGAGCGTGCCAAAACAGCGATCCGCTGCGGTGCCGATCTGGTGATCGAGCTGCCGGTCGCATACTGTCTGAGTTCCGCCGAAACATACGCCAAGGGCGCACTGTATATCCTGAAAGGACTCGGCTGCGTGGATGAATTATCCTTCGGCAGCGAATGCGGCGATCTCTCCCTGCTTGCCTCGGCGGTCAAGGCAAGCTATGCCTGTGCCAAGCGTCCGGAACTGGAAGACCTCATGAAACTCGGCAATTCATATCCGAAGGCACTGCAGATTCTCATTCGTCAGAATTACGGCGATCAGATCGGGGCGGTGTTCAGCTATCCGAACAATACGCTTGCGATCGAATATCTGAAAGCAATGGTTGCGCTTCAGCTGAAAATTCAGCCGTTTACGGTCAAACGCGACGAACCGCATGACGGATTATCCGTGCAGGGGAATATTGCAAGTGCATCGCTGATCCGTCAGCTCCTTGAAAGTCAGACTGATGATTATGACGATCTTGTACCGCGTGTGTCGGCGGATACGATCAGCGCCTGTGCAGCCGCAGGCATGGTCGCACGCTTTGAGAATCTGGACCGCACACTGCTGTACCGTCTGCGGACGGCAACACTGGAAGAAATTGCCGCACTGCCGGATGTTGCGCACGGTCTGGAAAACAAGATCCTCTCGGCTCGGAATGAAACATCGCTTGAATCCATGCTCCTTGCGATCAAAAGCAAGCGTTATCCGATGGCGCGTCTGCGCCGTATCCTGCTGAATCTGCTCATTGGCATCAAGAGTTCTGATACGGAGAATCCGCCGCCATACGGCAGGATCCTTGCACTTTCGGAGCGCGGCAGGGATATTCTTTCCGCGGCAAAGCAGGCAGGCGCATCTCTGCCCTTTGCAACGTCGCTTGCAAAGCTCTCGGAGCTTGGCGGCGAATGCAGGAAATGTGCGGAGCTTGAGGCGCGTGCAACGGCTGTATACGGGCTTGCACAGCGCAGTATCAGCCCTGCGGATGCCGATTACAAGCAGATGATCGGCATGATAAAATGACGGTGCGGAAAGCAGGCTGTTCTGCAAATATAGAATCATGCCAACGGAGATTTTACATGATAGAATATACAACGATCGAATCGCCCTGTGAGGGCAGCGTCACCGAGAAGCGCTCAGAATTCATCGCACAGCTTTTTCCGGCAAAGACACCGGAAGAATGTGCGGCGGTCATCGAGGCGGTGAAGGCAAAGCATCACAAGGCGCGGCACAATGTCTGGGCATACCGTCTGCGTGAAGGCGGTGTATCACGCTACAGCGATGACGGTGAACCGCAGGGAACGGGCGGCATTCCGGTATTGAACGTCCTGCAAAAATCGGAGCTTGAAGATATCTGCTGTGTGGTGACGCGCTATTTCGGCGGTGTACTGCTTGGAGCGCCGGGGCTGACGAGGGCATATTCCGCGTCAGCGGCGGAAAGTGTGAAAGCGGCGAAACTGCTGCATTTCTGCGAGGCATACCGCATCCGTTATGTGATTGATTATACGAATTACGGCAAGGTGAGTTATCTGCTGCCGGAATTTGAAACGGTCGATGCCGGCAGTGATTTCGGGGAAAAGGTCACGCTGCTCTTTGATATCAAAACAGAGCGTTTTCCGGCGCTTGAAGCGAAACTGAC
>JAZQOZ010000118.1:0-36203 GCA_045628085.1 Oscillospiraceae bacterium
TGTCAAGTCCGGTCAAGTGATCCGTTCTCACCCCCACGAATTATTCCCTTTATTGGCTGTTGAATGATTTTCGCAACCCTTCCTGTCGGGACAATGTGCCTGACGGGGAGGGATTTTTTTTGAAAGTGCGAGTATGTCGGGAAACCGGCGGCAGGCAAAAGCAGATTACGCTCTGCAAACGAAAAACCGCAGCTCATAGCAAGCCGCGGTTTTGGTATGCATATCAGATTTTCGTGATCTCCGTACCCTGTCTGGTTTCACGGATCTGCCAGCCGAGCGCCGTGATCTGATCGCGCAGGGCATCTGCCTGTGCGAAATCCTTTGCCTTACGCGCTTCCTTGCGCTGTTCGACAAGTGCAAGCACCTCTGCCGGGATCTCCGGCTCTGCATCTTCACCGAGTGCCTTTGCATTTTCGATCAGATTCAGCGAGAATACTTTGTCGATCTCCCCGATGCAGGCGAGTTTCGTTGCCGCCGATGCATCTGCTTTCAGGATATCATACAGAACGGTGACCGCCTGTGCGGTATTGAGATCATTGTCCATTGCCGCCGTGAAGCCGCCGAGCAGTTCTGCTTTCTTTGCATCGTCAAGTGCATCCTGCGCATCGAGCAGAGAACGGACTTTTGCGATCAGCTTATCATAGGCGATCTGCGCATTTTTGAGATTCTCCCAAGAAAATACGAGTGTTTTGCGGTAATGGGACTGCAAGCAGAAGAAGCGGTATGCCAGCGGCGAAAAGCCCTTTTCTTCCAGCAGGGAAACGGTCAGGAATTCGCCCTTTGATTTGCTCATCTTGCCTGTTTCGTCATTCAGGTGCAGAACATGGAACCACTGCGGACACCATGCGTGACCGAGATATGCCTCACTCTGCGCGATCTCATTGGTATGATGCGGAAATGCGTTGTCGATGCCGCCGCAGTGCAGATCGAGGTATTCGCCTGCAAATTTCATGCTGATGCAGGAGCATTCGATATGCCATCCCGGATAGCCGATGCCCCACGGGCTGTCCCATTTCAGTTCCTGATCTTCAAATTTCGACTTTGTGAACCAGAGAACGAAATCCGCCTTATTGCGCTTGTTGTTGTCCCCTTCAACGCCGTCACGCACGCCGACCGCCAGATCTTCTTCCTTGAAATCATGGAAACGGTAATACTGATCGAGCTTTGAGGTATCAAAATAGATATTGCCGCCTGCTTCATAGGCATAGCCCTTTTTCAGCAGGGTTTCGATCATCTCGATATATTCCGGAATGCATCCTGTTGCAGGCTGGATATATTCCGGCTTTTTGATATTGAGCTTATCGCAGTCTGCGAAAAATGCTTTCGTATAGAAATCTGCGATCTCCATGACGGTCTTATGCTCACGCTTTGCGCCCTTGAGCATTTTATCATCGCCGGTATCGCCGTCCGAGGTCAGGTGTCCGACATCGGTGATGTTCATGATGCGCATGACCTGATATCCGGTATAGGTCAGGTATTTTTCGAGGACATCTTCCATCATATAGGTGCGCAGGTTGCCGATATGTGCGAAGTGATAGACAGTCGGGCCGCAGGTATACATTTTGACCGTGTTCGGCTCTCTGGTCTGAAATTCGTCCTTCTGACGGGTGAGCGAATTATAAAGCAGCATAATGCCTTGCTCCTTCCGGTTATTAAGATATATTTTACGATTGTATTATAGCATACTCCGCGCATTTCGTCAAGCGCCGCTTTTATTCCGGCTGATGGGAAAAATCACGGTTTCCGTGCTTGACAAATCACGGCTTTTGCAGTATACTATATACTGTATTGTTATGCGAGAATGCATAACTGCCATTATTTCTGATTATGAAAGGAATCCTGAAAACTATGGAATGGACAGGCTTGAATGCACTGCGCGAGAAATATCTCTCTTTCTTTGAGGGTAAAAATCATACCCGTATGGACAGTGCATCTCTGATCCCGAAGGGAGATAATTCCCTGCTTCTCATCAACTCCGGCATGGCGCCGCTGAAAAAGTATTTCCTCGGACAGGCAGTACCGCCCAATGTCCGTGTCACGACCTGCCAGAAGTGTATCCGTACACCGGATATCGAGCGTGTCGGCAAGACCGCACGCCACGGTACATTCTTTGAAATGCTCGGCAACTTCTCCTTCGGCGATTATTTCAAGCATGAAGCGATCGCATGGGCATGGGAATTTCTGACCGGCGAACTTGCGATTCCTGCCGACAGACTCTGGATCACCGTTTTTGAGAGCGATGACGAAGCAGAGCAGATCTGGGAACAGGAGATCGGCATTCCGCATGAGCGCATTATCCGTCTGGGCAAGGCTGATAACTTCTGGGAGCATGGCTCCGGTCCGTGCGGCCCCTGCTCGGAGATCCATTTTGACCGCGGCGAAGCATACGGCCCGTTTGAGAGCTTTGAACAGGCAAGCGACTGCGACCGTGTCATCGAGATCTGGAACCTCGTTTTCTCCCAGTTCGACAGCGACGGCAAGGGCAATTATGCCGAAATGAAGAACAAGAATATTGATACCGGTATGGGACTGGAGCGTCTTGCCTGTGTTATGCAGGGCGTTGACAACCTGTTTGAGGTCGATACCGTCCAGAATATCATGAAGCATATTTGCAGTATCGCAGATATCACCTATCATGAGGATGAGAAGAAGGACGTTTCCCTGCGTGTTATCACCGACCATATCCGTTCCACCGTATTCATGATCGGTGACGGCATCACCCCTGCAAATGAAGGCAGAGGCTATGTCCTCAAGCGTTTGCTCCGCAGAGCCGCCCGTCACGGCAGACTGCTCGGCATCTGTGAGCCGTTCCTCTATCAGGTCGCGGAAACCGTCATTCAGGAGAATGCATCCGCCTATCCGGAACTGAAGGAAAAGCAGGAACTTATCACGAAAATTATCCGCCACGAGGAAGAGAGCTTTGCCCGCACGATCGACCGCGGTACAGAACTGCTCGTTTCTTCGATCAATTCACTGAAAGCTGCAAAGCTGACTGTCATTGACGGTCAGACTGCATTCAGCCTCAGCGATACATACGGATTCCCGATCGACCTGACGATCGAAATGGCGGCAGAGCAGGGCATGACTGTTGATGAAGAAGGCTTCCGCCGCTGCATGGAAGAACAAAAGCAGCGTGCAAGAGCAGACCGCGCATCCAAGGTCAAGACCTCCTGGGGCGGCGATGCTGCCGTGCCGAAGGGACTTGCGAAAACCGAATTTACCGGCTATACCGAAACTGAGGGCGAAGCGAAGATTCTCGCAATTCTCTCAGACGGCAAGGCTGTCGATACACTCGAAGCCGGCTGTGACGGCGTTCTGATCCTCGACCGCACACCGTTCTATGCGGAAAGCGGCGGTCAGGTCGGCGACAGCGGTGAGATCAGCGGTGACGGCACATTCTCCGTCGGCGATACCCAGAAGGGCGGCGACGGTCAGTTCCTGCACATGGGTACGCTTGAACAGGGTTCACTCAAAGTCGGCGATACTGTTACGGCAAAAATTGACATCAAGCGCCGTAAGGCGATCATGCGCAACCATACCGCAGCGCATCTGCTTCAGGCTGCACTGCGCAAGGTTCTCGGCGATCATGTGCATCAGGCAGGTCAGCTCGTCAATGCGGAACGCTGCCGCTTTGACTTCTCGCATTTCTCCGGCATGACGGTTCAGGAACTGCACCGTGTTGAAGAACTGCTCAATGAGGAGATCATGAATGCACTGCCCGTTTCCACTGAGGAAATGCCGATCGAGGAAGCAAAGAAGCTCGGCGCAATGGCACTGTTCGGTGAGAAATACGGCGATGTTGTCCGCGTGGTGCGCGCAGGCGATACTTCCGTTGAATTCTGCGGCGGTACGCATATCAGCAACACCGCAGAGATCGGTCTTTGCCGTATCGTTTCGGAAAGCTCCGTTGCGGCAGGTGTCCGCAGAATCGAGCTTGCGACCGGTGAAAATGTCCTGAAAATGATGCTGGAACAGGAGCACGCGCTCAACGAGACCGCACGCATCCTGAAAGTGACCAATCCGGCAGAGGTGCCGGAAAAGGCTTCTGCGATCATCAACGAAACGCGCAATCTGCTCCGTGAAGTCGAATCCCTGACTGCAAAGCTCGCAAATACGCAGATCACCGATCTGTTCTCATCTGCAAAGGAAGTCTGCGGCATCAAGATCGTTTCCGCAATGCTGACTGATGTGAAGCCGGATGCACTGCGTTCACTCGGCGACCAGATCCGTGATGAAGAAGAAAACGTCATTGCCCTGCTCGCAGGTGTCAACGGCGAAAGCGGCAATTTCTGCTGCGTCTGCTCCAAGAATGCAGTCGCAAAGGGCGCACACGCCGGAAAGATCATTCAGCGTATTGCTGCAATTACCGGCGGCAAGGGCGGCGGCCGTCCGGACAGCGCAATGGGCAGCATCGGCAAGAGCTATATGGTCGATGAAGCACTCGGTATGCTCCCGAGCATCGTCGGCGAATTCCTGAAATAATACAGTCGATACGGTTTCGGAGAGGGGCTGCCTTCTCCGCTGCCGCATCAGGCATCGAATACGAAAAGGAGAATCATTATGGATTGTCTGTTCTGTAAGATCATTGCCGGAGAAATTCCGAGCAGCAAGGTCTATGAAGATGAATATGTCTATGCGTTCAAGGATATCAGCCCGATCGCACCGATCCATTATCTGTTTATCCCGAAGCAGCATATTTCCGGTGCATCTGCGATCACTGAGGAAAACGCAGAGATCGTCGGAAAGATCTTCACAGCGATCGCAAAGGTCGCCGCACAGGAAAAACTGGATTCCGGTTTCCGTGTCATCTCGAACTGCGGCGATGATGCCGGTCAGACCGTTCCGCATCTGCACTTTCATCTGATTGCAGGACAGAAAATGGGCTGGTCTGCCGATCAGGGTGCATGAAAAAAGCTGAAATACGGTCGGCAGATGCCGCACCGGCTGTTTCGGCACTTTCGCATAAAATGAAACGAGCCGGCAGCAGAAACTGTCTTTGCGGCGTGGAATGCTTTACGCTTGCGTGGACAGCCGGTCTGCTGACGGCTTTTCTATATGATCTCCGCATATTCCTGCTCCTGCTTGCAGCCGGCATATTAGCCGCACTGCGTCTGACAAATAAAGAACGTCTTCTGCTGATCGCCGGCGCAGTCCTCGGTGCGGCAGTCTGGTTCCGGTATGATGCGGCTGTCCGTCAGCCGATGCTTGCGCTGGACGGAAAAAAGGTGATATGCACCGGAAAAATCACGAATACACGGATGCTTTCGCAGGATCGCGCCGTATATACGCTGCATACCTCGCTCAACAGCCACCGCATTTCGATAGACTGGTATGCCGATGCGGATATCCCGCCGCTGGAGATCGGGCAGATCGTGACACTGGATGCGGAACTGACGCGCATTCAGGAAGATTACCGCTGGCATACCGCAGAATATCAGGCAGGAATGGGGAAATATCTGCGCATTTATCGTGCAGAGCTGACAGACAGTGAACCGGCAGCCGGCTTTTCACTTGCCCGATTGCTGCACAATTACCGTCGGCGTATTACCACGCAAATTTCAGCGGCAATGTCGGCGGATGATGCAGGATTACTCTGCGCCATGCTGTTCGGCGACAAACTGATGCTGCCGGAAGATACCGCTGCCGCATTCCGTTCGGCAGGTATCGGGCATATCACAGTCGTATCCGGTCTGCATCTGGTATTTTTTTGCAGCGTGCTGGCATGGCTGCTCCGGCATCTGCATCTTCCTGCAAAATGGGTATGTCTGCTGCATATTCCTGCGATCCTGCTGTTTATTCTGCTTGCCGATCCTTCGATTTCCGAAGCACGCGCCGCCGTTATGCTGATGCTTTCGCAGTCTGCGGCACTGTTCGGCAGAAAGAGCGATACCCTGCGTTCGCTCTGCATTGCAATGTTTCTCTGCACGATAACTGCGCCGTATGTGATCGGCTCGGTATCCTTCTGGCTTTCCGTATCGGGCGTTTTCGGCATCGGTGTTTTCGCACCCTATATGACAAAAAATGTGACCGGCATCCGCCTGAAAAAGGATTTTCTCAGTCTTTGCTGTGTTTCGGCGGCGATCTTTCCGGCATCCGTCCTGCTCTGCGGGCAATCCTCTCTGCTTGCACCGGTCTGTAATCTGCTGATTTTGCCGCTGTGCATTGCAGTCATTTATTTCGGATTCTCACTGCTGCTGACAGGCGGTCTGACCGGTTTTCTGCTGCCCTTTGCCGGAATACTCTGCCGCCTGATACGAATTGCTGCGGAATTTGCGGCACGTTTGCCGTTTTCACAGGCTGTCATTTCCAACAGCGTTGTGCTGACTGTGATCGTGCTGGGATGCCTGTTTCTGCTGTATCTGCTGTTCACCGGAATGCCGCCGAAACAGCTTGCGGCGACTATGCTCGGAACGGCGGTACTGTTCGCAGGATTATCGCTTTCTTCACGGATATTGGCGCGGCAGGAACTTCGCATTGCCGTACTCGGCGGCGATAAACAGGCGGTTCTGGTCATTTCCGCAGAGGGACAAACGATCATCGCAGATCTGACCGATACGCCGCGCAATGCGCAGTATGCAGCGCGGTATCTGGGAGACTGCGGCATCAGAAGGACGGATATTCTCCTGCTGAACGGGATGCGTTCGATGGCAGGCTATCAGGCGGAACTGGACGATATACAGACTGAAAAGGTCTTGCTCCGGAATGCCGGCGCATGGCGTGCGGACAGCGTTCTCTGCGGCAAAACACCCGTATTCTGCAATACGAAAACTGTCACGCTCACAGAAGGTGTATTTTCCATGCGGATCGCAGATGATATCACCGATCTGCAATGGAACGGGCAGCATATCTGCATCTGTTCACCTGATGCAGAACCCGATCCCGATGCTGATACCGTTATCCGGTACGGCGATGCACCGGAATGTTCGGTGCAGTATAACGGCATATCATACAGCGGAAATAACTTCCTGCTGCGATTTTCGGCAGACGGGAACAGCAAACTCTCCGCTGCCGGATAATAATTTGGGGAGAATATCATGATCGAAACAAAACGATTGAAGATTTTCGCGGCTTCACAGAATATCATGGAACAGTTCATTGCAGGACAGACTGATGATATGCTGAAAGCTGCTTATACAGAAATGCTGAACGGATGTCTGACTCATCCGGAACAATGGGATTGGTATGCGGTCTGGATGATCGAATTGACAGACGGTACGCATATCGGTGAACTGTGTTTCAAAGGGCTGGATGAAAACGGTATCGCAGAAATCGGATACGGCATTGCGGAATCATATCAGGGCAAAGGATATGCGTCCGAAGCCGTCAGCGGCATGATCGGATGGGCATTTCAGAATCCGGATGTAACTGCGCTCGAAGCAGAAACATCGCCTGACAATTCTGCATCTAAGCGCGTACTTGAAAAATGCGGATTCGTTTTTCAGGGTGAATATGGAGAGGAAGGCCCGCGCTATATCCGGAAACGCTGAATACTGTACATGATCCGCGAAAAGAGGTGTCTGAAATGGCAAAACTTGCAGCCAATGATCTGCTGCGCGGCATCGGCTCAGATGATCCGCCGCAGCTTGTATTCCTCTGCGGTGAGGATACGCTGACAGTTGCACAGACGGAAAAGAAGATCCTGAAAAAACTGACGGACGGCGATTCTCTCTCCGATACCGCCTTTGACGGGCAGGCTGTCGATCTTGACCGTCTGGCAGATGCCTGCTCATTCTGCCCGATGTTTCAGCCGTATAATGTCATTCTGATCCGCGATTTCGATGCAGATGTTCATAATCCGTCTGCGGTCGATACAATGCTGGATATTTTCGGGAATATCGCGCCGCGTGCGGTCGTCCTGATCGTCATGCGCGCACTTCCGTGCTATGAGATCAAGCGGAATACGCCGGTCTATCTGCCGAAATATAAAAAGCTGATGACTTTTTTCGAGAAACAGGGTGTTCTCTGCATCTGCGAAAAGCGCAATGCCATTCAGCTTGGAAAAAGCATTCAGGAACGTGCGAAAAAATCCGGCGCGGAGATCAGCAGACAGCTCGCAGAGGATCTTGCAAACCGCTGTCTCTGCGATTCTACGCTCATTTCAACGGAAATGGATAAGCTGCTTGCCTGCGCGGACGGCGGCGAAATTACAAAGGAAATGCTTGATGCACTGACCGCCGCACTGCCCGATGCAGATGCATTCCGGCTTGCAAGAGCCGTCACCGGCGGAAACGGTACGGCGGCATTCCGGCTGCTGCGCGATCTGACTGCAAAATCTGAGGATTCCAAGACGATCCTCGGTCTGCTCTCTGTCCTCAGCACGACCTTTATCGACCTTTACCGTGCAAAACTCGGACAGGGCGCTGCAAAACAGACGGAAACCGTTGCCGAGGATTTCGGTTATCCGAAAAACCGTGAATTTGCTGTGCGAAATGCGATGCGCGACTGCGGTTCTATGACTGTTCCGCAGCTCCGCACCTGTATCCGCATTCTGCGCGAAGCGGATAAAAGCTGCAAATCCACGCGTACCGCACCGCGTCTGCTGCTTGAACAGGCCGTTGTCCGGATGCTCAATGTCCGGCGTGACGGCACAGAGGCGACAGGATGAAGCCGCGCCGCAAGATCACCCCTGCGATCGTCGTAGAGGGGAAATATGATAAAATACGTCTGGATTCGATCGTTGATGCGGTCATTCTCGTCACGGGCGGATTCCGCATTTACCATAATACAGAACAGCTTGCACTGATCCGCTATTATGCCGAAACGACCGGTATCGTGATCCTCACGGATGCCGATGCCGCCGGATTTCAGATACGCAGTTATCTCAAAAGTACGATCCGTACCGGAACGATCTACCATGTCTATATCCCCGGCATTCACGGAAAGGAACAGCGCAAGCGCCTGCCCTCTGCCGAAGGTCTGCTCGGCGTGGAAGGCATGGATGCCGATACGCTGATACCGGCGCTGGAGCGTGCCGGCGTTTTCGATGCAGAACCGCGCAAACGCGGCGATATCACACCCGTGATGCTCTATGAATGCGGTCTGACCGGTACGCCGGACTGCACCGGACGGCGTGCCGCACTGCTCAGCGCAATGCATCTGCCGCCGCATTTATCGGTCAAGGGGCTTTGTGAAGTGCTGTCAACCATGACCGATGCAGACGGACTGGATGCACTGCTCATGCAATATCTGCCGGAGGAGGAACAGCCATGACCTTTGCTTCGCTCCCGATGATCCTGTATCTCCTGCCGCTGTTTGTCATTCTGACGGCGATCGTGCCGGAACAATGGAAATCCGGTGTACTGGCGCTCGGCGGACTGGCGGCAGTCTGGATGACGGGCGGTTTTCCTGCGCTGATCCTTTTGCTGATCTCTGTCAGCACAACATGGCTTGTGCTGCGGCTTCAGCCGAAAAAATCAGAGACACATCATCACCGTGCGGAAATATGGCTCTATTCCGGTATCGGCATTCAGGCGGTACTGCTGCTGCTCGGCAGACTGATGCTCGATGATCTGGTGCTTGTACCGCTTGTGATCTGTGCGATGCAGGGAACGGAATGTATGTCCGATCATGCAAATAACCGTCTTCACAAACCGGCGCTGTTCCCGTTTTTCTGCTATCAGTGCGATATGACACGAATGCCGGCCGGACCGGTACTGAATTACCGGAAAGCAGAGCAGCTCCGTTCCGAACGCAATGTCACCGCGGAGAATATCGGAAAAGGTGCAGCACGGTGCATCCGCGGACTGTTTCAGCTCGTCTGTCTGGGACTGCCGATGCGTTCGATGCAGGATGCACTGAAAATCGGCTCTGTTCTGCATTCCGCATCGGATGCACTTCTTGCTGCACTGAGCTTTTATTTTTTCCTCTATTACGGACTCAAAGGAACGGCGCAGATCGGTCAGGGACTTGCACAAATGCTCGGATACATCTATCCGGACAGCTTTGCAGAACCGATCCTTGCCGATTCTCTTCAGGATTTTCGCAAACGGTTTCTGACACCGCTTTATGACTGGACGGAGCGTGTTCTGCATCTGGAAAGCGGTGTCACCGATGCAGCAGGATATTTTGCAAGACTGGCACTGCTGCTCGGCGGTCTCGGTCTGGTATTCGGCAAAGGCGGATGCGGTCTGCTCTGGGGCGTTCTGACGGCACTGCTGCTGACGGCTGAATATGTCAGCAAAGATCAGAAATCCGATACATTTCCGCTGCATTTCCGCAGATTTATCGTCGGCGCAGTCATATTGATCAGTATGGGACTTCTGCGCAGCCGGAATATCATCGAATGCTTCGGATTTTATGCGGCACTGCTCGGCATCAACGGTATGCTGCTGAGCGACACGGCGGCGTATCTGCTGCGTGAAAACTGGCTGATCCTGCTGCTTTGTACGGCGGGATTGTTTCCGCTGCGGAGAATGCTTCATCAGCTGCCGACCGGAAAGCCCATTCATATTTTATCGCTTGCCGTCAAGGGTGCGGCAGAATTATTCATGCTGCTCTGGGCATATTCGGAATTGCTGAGCAGATATCTCAGAGCATGATTCAGAAAGGAAGACTCCCCCAATGGAACAGTTTACCCCGCAGGACTTTGAAATCTATGATATGCACGCGCATATCTTTCCGGATAAGATCAGCGAAAAGGCAACGCTTGCGATCGGTCAGTTTTATGATATCGGTATGTCATATTCTGCCGGAAATCCCGAAAATCTGCTGAAAGCAGAGGCTCAGATCGGTACAAAACGGATGCTTGTCTGCTCGGTTGCAACAACGGCAAAACAGGTCGTCTCGATCAATAACTATATCAAAGAGCAGTGTGACCTGTATCCGGAAATGATCGGATTCGCCGCACTCCATGCAGATTATGAGGATATTGCCGGTGAAGTGGATCGTATCATTGCGATGGGATTTCACGGCATCAAGCTCCATGCGGATTTTCAGAGAGAACCGATCGACAGCAAAAAATCCTACCGCATCTATGAAGCGATCGAGGGCAGACTGCCTGTTCTGCATCACATGGGCGACTACCGCCACGACTTTTCTCATCCGCGGATGCTGGCGAAGGTCATGCAGGATTTTCCGGATCTGAAAGTGATCGCATCGCATCTCGGCGGCTTTGCCGCATGGGATGAAGCAGAAGCCGTCCTGCACAGCAGTGAGAATATCCGGTTTGACACGAGCAGTTCCGTCTGTCTGATGTCACCGGAGCGTGCGGAACGGCTGATCCGGAAATTCGGCGCTGAACGCTGTATGTTCGGCTCGGATTTCCCGATGTGGGATCCGAAACATGAAGCGGAACTGCTGCTTTCACTCGGTTTCAGTTTCGAGGACTACAGAAAAATGTTCTCCGAAAACGCAAAACAGTTCTTAGAACTGTAAGTCGGCAGTGCCGACAGACGCTATCGCGTTCCGGTTCTATAAGCGTGCAAGGAGAAAATTTCTGAGCGTTACAAATAGGCAAAGTCACAGGATGCACCAAGACTTTATCGACAAGCTGTTATACATATTGTCAACTTACGAACGAAAGCGAAAAATGTCTTTCTGACAGGGCAGAATCCTGAAACTGTACTCCGGAAAAAAACACTTGCTTTTTTCAGAAAGATATGCTATAATAAATGTACCGCCGAAATGTGCGGTTACCCGTATTCTATGCCCAATATGCCCAATTTGGAAAGGAAGAATTCTCAAACATGGAGAAGAAGCTGTTGAACGAGCAGTCTGCGGCAGAGCGCGCCGCCCTGCTTCAGGAAACCCGAAGCGCATATGATGCATTTCAGGCAAAAAAACTCAGCCTGAATATGGCTCGCGGCAAGCCCGGCCCGGAGCAGCTTGCAATCTCGCTGCCCCTGATGAATGCACTGCCTGCCGATGCGGAGATGATCTCCGAAAGCGGCGATGACTGCCGCAATTACGGCGTGCTGACCGGTATCACCGAAGCGAAAAAGCTCTTTGCAGATATTCTCGGTGCAAAACCGGAAGAAATGTTCATCGGCGGCAACTCCAGTCTTGAACTGATGTTTGCCTGCCTGCAAATCGCCTATGTCAAGGGTATCGCAGGATGCACACCGTGGAGCAAACTCGATAAAGTCAGGTTCCTCTGCCCTGTTCCGGGCTATGACCGTCATTTTGCACTGACTGAGTATTTCGGCGTGGAAATGATCCCCGTCCCGACCGACGAAAACGGCCCGGATATGGATATGGTCAGAAAATACGTTGAAAATGATGATGCTGTCAAGGGTATCTGGTGCGTACCGATCTATGCAAATCCGAGCGGCATCGTCTACAGCGATGATACTGTCCGCGCATTTGCCGCATTGAAGCCTGCCGCAAAGGATTTCCGTATCTTCTGGGATAATGCATACTGCATTCATCACCTGACACCGAATCCGAAAAAGCCGCTGACGATCAATCAGGCTTGTGCCGAAGCAGGCAGTGAGGGACTGTTCTATCAGTTCGTTTCGACCTCGAAGGTCACATTCCCCGGCGCAGGTGTTGCGGCAATGAATACCGCAAAGGCAAATCTGGATGATCTTTGCACACATCTCGGCGTGCAGACGATCGGCTTTGATAAGCTGAATCAGCTCCGTCATGTCCGTTATTTCGGCAATGCGGAGAATATGCGCAGGCACATGGAAAAGCACGCTGCTGTTCTGAAGCCGAAGTTTGATATCGTTCTGAATATGCTGGAGCAGGAGATCGCGCCGCTCGGCATCGCTTCATGGACAAAGCCGGAAGGCGGTTACTTTGTATCGTTCCATGCACCGAAGGGCACGGCAAAGCGCATTGTGCAGCTCTGCAAAGAGGCAGGCGTTACGCTGACAGGCGCAGGCGCGACATATCCCTACAAAAAAGATCCGGATGACAGCAATATCCGTATTGCACCGACCTATCCGACACCGGATGAACTGTCGCAGGCAATGGAACTGTTCTGCATCTGTGTAAAACTCGCGGCACTGGAGCAGCTTGCATAAAATAAGGTATTCAGAGGTGA
Organism: Oscillospiraceae bacterium; assembly: GCA_045628085.1. Taxonomy (GTDB): domain Bacteria; phylum Bacillota; class Clostridia; order Oscillospirales; family Ruminococcaceae; genus Firm-04. The sequence continues at coordinate 12,986 of JAZQOZ010000118.1, forward strand.
GGATCCAAGCGGTTCTCACCTCTGTTTGTTGAGAAACCGGTGACGAGCAAAAAATAAAAGTATCGCTCAAGCCTTTTCAAGTCGGCAGTGCCGACAGCCGTTATCGCTTCCCGGTTCTATGAGCATACAGAAATAGGGATTCTGAGCGCTTCACAGAGGCATAGTATCAGGATGCCCCAAGACATGGGATTCCAAAGGGATAATCCCTTTGGCAGGTCAAGGGCAGCGCCCTTGCCGCACTCCGCAGAGGGCGGAATACTCCCAGCCTATCAGCACGCGAAGATAGGGGCTTGGGGGAAGCCCACGCATTTTGAAAAAATGCTGGGCAGCTTCCTCCATTATAAATAACTTGTTCCTTTCTTGATTTCAGAAAGTGGCTGCAAATAGAATACAATGAACAAGCATACCACATATAAAGTCCTGTAGGGTGAATCGCTCTGCGATTCACATAGGGGTGCCCTCTATCGCAGGGCCCCCCTCTCTGAAAAACGATCCACCGGATCGTTTTATCAGATTCACCCCTGCGGAGCTCCTAAAGTCTGGGGGAATTTCGCTGTCTGCGGACAGCGCCCAAAGGCTCTGCCTTTGGAAACCGCGAACTTTTGAAAAAGTTCGATCAAAACTTTTATTATGGCGTTCACATCGTTTTTCGGCGCAAAAATGTTTTCATGATGATTTGTAACAGAACGCTCCGCTTTTCATCCTGCGCCGATGTGTCCGCCCTCTTGACTGAACGGCAAAACTGTGCTATAATATGGATGATTTCATTTCGATCCGGAGGAGTTCAAAATGCTTGATATCAAATTTCTGATCAATAATAAAGATGCCGTCAAGGAAAACATCAAAAAGAAGTTTCAGGACGACAAAATTCCGCTTGTAGACGAGGCTGCCGATCTCTATGCACAGATCATGGAGGCGAAGCATATCTCGGAGGATCTCCGCGCACAGCGCAATAAGCTCTCTGCACAGGTTCCGGCTCTCATGAAAGAGGGCAAAAAGGAAGAAGCAGAGGCAATCCGCGCACAGGTCAAGGAGAATGCCGGCATCATGAAGGAAAAGGAAACCTTCATGGATGAAGCATCTGCAAAGCTCGATGAGATCATGAAGCGTATTCCGCAGATCATTGATCCTTCCGTTCCGATCGGTAAGGATGACAGTGAAAATGTTGAGGTGGAGCGCTTTGGTGAGCCGGTCGTGCCGGATTACGAGATCCCGTATCATGCGGAGATCATGACAAGCCTCTGCGGTCTGGATAAGGAATCCGCCGGCAGAGTTGCAGGTACAGGCTTCTATTATCTCATGGGCGATATCGCACGCCTGCATGAAGCTGTTCTTGCTTATGCAAGAGATTTCATGATCGATCACGGTTTCACATATATGATCCCGCCGTTCATGATGCATAAGAGCATCGTTGAGGGCGTTATGAGCTTCGAGGAAATGGAAGCTATGATGTATAAGATCGAGGGCGAGGATCTCTATCTGATCGGTACATCCGAGCATACCATGATCGGCAGATTTGTCGGTCAGATCGTGGAAGAAAGCGATCTGCCGCTGACTCTGACATCTTATTCGCCCTGCTTCCGTAAGGAGATCGGCTCGCACGGTCTGGAGGAGCGCGGTGTCTACCGTATCCACCAGTTTGAAAAGCAGGAAATGATCGTTCTCTGTAAGCCGGAGGAGAGCATGGACTGGTACAATAAGATGTGGAAACTGTCGGTTGAACTGTTCAGAAGCATGGAAATTCCGGTTCGTCAGCTTGAATGCTGTTCCGGCGACCTCGCAAACCTGAAAGTCAAGTCCTGCGATATCGAGGCATGGAGCCCGCGTCAGCAGAAATACTTTGAGGTCTGCTCCTGCTCGAATCTCGGTGATGCACAGGCTCGCCGCCTGAAGATCCGCACCAGAGGCGAAAACGGCACATATCTTGTTCATACGCTGAACAATACGGTTGTTGCACCGCCCAGAATGCTGATCGCATTGCTGGAGAATCACTATCAGGCAGACGGTTCGGTTGTGATTCCGGAAGTTCTGCGTCCGTACATGGGCGGTAAGGCAGTCCTGACACCGAAAAAATAATCAGTCATATATATAAAAGACGGCACACCCGATCCATTCAGGTGTGCCGTTTCTGTTATCGGATATTGCTTGCTGTGCCGATCGAAATATATTTTTCAACGACCGCACGGAAATCCGTGTCCGGTTCGGCATCTTCATTGTAATCGCCTTCCACCATATACCGGATGCCGCCGTTCGGAAGCTGTTCCACGGCGTTATAATGATCGCGGTAAAACATTCCGCGTGAAACACGGCGGTCGCGCAGGATGCCTTTGCATTCTGACAGCGGACAGCCGGGAAAATTGACATTCAGGATATCCCCCTCTGCCGGATGCATCCCGATCAGTTCAGCAAGGATTTTTTCCAGATAAGCGTCCGTCACTTCATGGCAGGGGCAGGCATCTTCCGAGAATGCAATAGAGAGATATCCCTGAAATGCGCCCTCAAATGCACCGCCTGCCGTTGCGGAATACTGAATATCCGAAGCGACATTATAGCCGTAATTGATGCCGGACAGTACAACATCCGGCTTTTGCGGCATCACGCTCAGACTGCCGACACGCACACAGTCAGCCGGCGTTCCGCTGCATGAAAACGCATGAACGCCCTCGGCCGGAAAAGGATACGGAAATACATCAAGGGCACTTCGCAGGGAGATGCTGTGCGATGCGGCACTTCGCTGTCCATCCGGTGCGACTACCCAGACTTCTCCGAATTTCTGTGCGGCTATTGCCAGACGGAGCAGTCCCTCTGCTGCAATGCCGTCATCATTTGTAATTAGGATTCTGCGCATATATTGTTCCTTTCTGATTGAAATTCTCCGGTCAGGCATGAACAGTAAAATCGATATCAAGCCATTCTCCGTTTTCAACAAGCGTACCCTCGGTCAGGTCGATCCGCAGGATACAGGTATTGACATCCTCAAAATTATTGTGTCCGTTGTCGATCCATGCGGCAAACACCGTCCGCATTTTATCTGCGGTCTGCCGGTTTTCCTCTTTGCAGAACCAGCCGAGCGAAACGCCTTTTCCCCGTGCCGTAAACCAGTCGCCGGATATGGCAATGACCGGATTATTTCGTATCTGCTTCATTTTGTTGGAAAGCTCATGCGTGAGGACAAAAAATGAACCGTTCTCATAAAAAGCATCAACTGTTCGGACATAGGGCATATTCTGATCTGCGGTCGCAAGGGCGATCAGGCTGTCTTTTCCGAAGCGTTCTGTCAGGATCTTTTCGATCTGTGCATTTACCGGTATCATATGGAAGTTCCTTTCCGTTTGAGATTTTCGATGCGCTGTTTCGGCATCCATCTTTATTATACATCGAATTACAAAAAAAGTAAAGGTCGGCAGAGCCGACAGCCGTTATCACTTCCGTGTGCATAGTGATATATTCTGAGCGTTACAGCATCTTGCAATTTGCTCTTGCATTGTTCGGCAAAACGTGTTACAATAAGAGAAAGTATCCGGAAGTGTCATATTACGAAAGCTGAGCATATCCGGAGAACAATAACACTATATTTGAAAAGGAGAAATTTATCATGCAGGAAGTTCACGATTTCTTGAAAAAGGCAGATACTTACTATCTCGCAACCGTTGAGGGCGATCAGCCGCGTGTCCGCCCGTTCGGCACGATCATGCTCTATGAGGGCAGGCTCTATATCCAGACAGGCAAAAGCAAGGCGGTTTCCAGGCAGCTTCTCACCAATCCGAAAGCGGAGATCTGTGCATTTGTGGACGGTGTCTGGCTGCGCATTGCCTGCGAGCTGATCGAGGATGACCGTGTCTGCGTGCGGAAAGCCATGCTGGACGAGTATTCCCATCTTCGCAGTATGTATGACGAAAATGACGGAAATACGCAGGCATTCTATTTGCAGAATGCAACGGCAACATTCAGTTCCTTTACCGCTCCGCCCCGTACAGTCACATTCTGAACCGTATTCTGAAAATTACGGGGCTTCCGGTCTGCGGAAGTCCCGTCCGTCTGTCATATACAAAGAACGAAAAAGGAGGCGTATCCTATGCCGCAGGAAAATCATGACAATCAGGACAATTTTCTGTTTCAGGTCAATCTCGGCGGAATGATCGACATTCTCTCCAATCATCTATACAGTTCGCCGGATGTATTCGTGCGTGAACTGCTCCAGAATGCTGTTGATGCGATCGCAGCAAAAAGACGCTCCGGCAGCCAAACTGCCGCAAAAGACGAAGTATGCCTGATATTATCCGAGGAAAACGGCGCACCGCAGCTTTGCTTTACCGATACCGGAACCGGTCTGACCGAAGCGGAGATCCACCGGTTTCTTGCCGTGATCGGACAATCCTCAAAGCACGATCTGCAAACGGGCAGCGCCCATGAGGACTATATCGGCAGATTCGGCATCGGTTTGCTTTCCTGTTTTCTGGTATCGGATGTGATTCGCGTGCAGACGCGCTCTTATCAGACACCGGAACAGTCGCTTGAATGGTGCGGCAATCCGGACGGTACTTATACGATCACGCCCTGTGCGCCGCTGCCGGAAATCGGCACGCGCATCCTGCTGACACCGAAGAAAGGTTCAGAGGCTTACTTTACACCGGAAAAACTGACCGCACTCGTACAGTATTACGGTCTGCCGCTGCCGAACCCGATCTATCTGGTGCAGAATGAACAGCGTACACTGCTGAATCCGCCGTTCCCAAGCGGCGAAACACAATATGCCCAGATCATGAAGCTCGGTGAATCGCTGTTTGATTCCGGTTTTCTCGGATATATTCCGCTGGATTCTCCAAGCGGACTGTTTTCCGGCGTGGCATATATCCTTTCCGGTGAAACTGCGCCGACTGTCAAGCATTCACACCGCATCTATCTGAAAAATATGCTGCTGACCGAGGACGGCGGCAGACTGCTCCCGAAATGGGCGTTTTTCCTGCGCTGCTTTATCAATACGAACGGTTTGCAGCCGACAGCATCACGCGAAGATTTCTACGAAAACGATGCGCTGTTCCGTGCAAGAGAGGAGCTTGCGCACTGCATCACGGATTATCTGCGCGGACTTGCCGAGCGTCAGGATCCGATGCTCCAGCGCATTGTGCGTATCCACCGGCTTGCGGTGAAGTCGGTCGCTGTTGAGGACGATGCCCTTTACCGCGCATTTTTCCCGTATCTGACATTTGAAACATCATTCGGCACGCTGACGGGCAGCGATCTGCTCAATGCTGATATGCCTGTTTATTATTCGCAGTTCATTGACGAATACCGGCAGATCGCCGCGATCTCTGCCGCACGGAGTACATTGCTCGTCAATGCAGGCTATACCTATACAGCACAGCTCCTTGAACGCATGACACTGCTTCGTTCGGATATTTCCATATTGCAGATGAAGCCGGAACGGCTCGATGCACTGCTCGAAAAACCGGAATATGATGACCGTTCGGCGGCACTGCGCCTGCTTGCAGAATCCAATCAGATATTATCCGGCTATGACTGCAGCGCTTCACTCAAACGCTTTGCGCCGGCAGAGCTGCCTGTTCTTTATACCGTCAATGAGGAAGCACAGCTTTTGCGGGATATCCGGCATTCAATGGAAAAGACTGCCGATCTGTTTCGCGGAATGCTGGATGCCTTTGCCGGAGAATATCATGAGGATGCCGCTGCAAAACTCTATCTCAATACCGATAATCCGCTGATCCGCAGGCTCATGGATGTATCAGACGGCGAGAAAATGCGCTGCTGCATCGAAATACTCTATGTGCAGGCATTGCTGACCGGCGGCTATCCGATGCGCAATCATGAAATGCAGCTTCTGAATTCCGATCTGCTGCGGCTGCTGGACTGGAGTATCGGCTGACGAAAGGCGAAATATGAAACAGAATCATGAATATCTGGAATGTGAAAAGCCGTGGGTATACTGGCTGCTGATCATGGCGGCAGGCTGGTTCGGCGGCTATACATTCATCCTGCGCGGCGGCGTATTCTGCAATGCCCAGACGGCAAATATCGTTCTGTTCGGGATCGCGCTCGGACAGCGGAACTGGCAGCACGCCGCTTATCTGCTGCTCCCGATCACGGCATATTTTGCAGGTGCATTTATTTCGGAACTGCTTGGGAAATCCGTTAAGCGGTTCCGTTTTCTCCGGTGGGATACCATGCTTATCGGGATCGAGGTGATTGTCGTGCTGATACTGGGACTTCTGCCTGCAAGCGTACCCGATCAGATCTCTCAGATCACTCTGAATTTCATCTGCTCGATGCAGTTCAATACATTCCGGCAGGTTGAGGGGATTCCGGCAGCAACGACCTTTGTCACGAATCATATCCGTGAGGTCGGCTCATATTTGGCAAAATATCTGCGGCATCGTGATGCACAGTCCGGCAAAAAGGTGCGCATACACGGGCTGATGCTTGTGTTTTTCACACTCGGTGCAGTTCTCTCCGCGATCTGCTGTGACATATTCAGCTATCGTGCGATCTGGGGCAGCGGCGTGATCCTGCTCGTTATCTTTATCCGGCTTGTCCGCGCTGACCGTTCCTATGAGCGTGCGCAGCTCGATCAGGTTCCGCACGGACATTGATAGGACAAACAATTCGCGTGTTCATCGCTGAAACGGTGACCGCGCGTTTTTTTTCTTGCCGGATAGATCATTGCAATTAGAACGATAATATGTTAGTCGGCAGTGCCGACAGCCATTTTTGCACCCATGCAGCGATACAGTCACTATTTTCTGTATCTCCCATTGCAATTAGTACGATAATATGTTATAATAAGGATATTCTATATCCGGACGAAAGGAGAATTTCTATGTCACTGCTCGGAGGAATCTCACCGGAACAGCTCTACGAATATCTCGTGCGTCTGTTCATCATATTTCTGATCCTGCCGATCCATGAATTTGCCCATGCGTGGACTGCCTATAAACTCGGCGACGATACCGCAAAATATCAGGGACGCCTGACAATGAACCCGATCGCCCATATTGATCCGATCGGCGCGATCTGCCTGCTGCTCGGCGGCTTCGGCTGGGCAAAGCCTGTCCCGATCAATCCGTCACGCTTTACACGCAAGCATTCCGTCCGCTTCGGCGTTGCGATCACCGCACTTGCAGGTCCGGTCAGCAACCTGATCGTATCATTCATCGGTATGGTCGGTCTTCGCTTTTATATCTGCTCCGATTATTATGCAGAATTTTTGAAAGCATCTCTTGCCGGAGAGGCGATCAGTAATGCACCGGAGATCATTGAATCTATGCTCTATGCATTCGTGACCATCAATATCGGTCTGGCGGTCTTTAATCTGATCCCGATTCCGCCGCTTGACGGCTCGAAGATCCTCAGTTATTTCACACCTGCAAAGTTCGATCAGTGGTTTATCCGGAATGAACAGATCGTCCGCATTATCTTTCTGGTCGTTCTCGTTACCCCGATCCTCAGAGGACCGATGAACATCGTGGAAGGCGGCATTTACCGGCTCTGGATTCTGCTCACGAACTGGATCCCGGCGCTGATGGGTTGAGTTATGCCGGAGCTATCATTTCATCTTCCGGTCTTTGACGGGCCGATGGACCTGCTGCTGCATCTCATCGCCAAGCATAAGCTGAATATCCACGATATCGAGATATCCGTGCTTCTGGAACAATATCTGCTCTATATGCAGCAATGCGCCGAGCAGGATTATGAGCTTGCAGGCGAATTTCTGACGATGGCGGCAAAACTCATCTGGATGAAGACAGCCGCACTCCTGCCGCAGCCGGAAGAAGCGGAAGCAGTCAAAAAAGAACTCGAAGGCGCTCTGATCGAATATTCGATCTGTAAGCTCGCGGCAGGCAATCTGCGCGAAAAATATCTCGGCGATGTGATTTTTGTGCGCAAACCGGTGCAGCTGCCGGTCGATATGACCTACCGGCGCACACATGAGCCGTCTTTGCTGGTGAATGTGTATCAGAATATGGGACTGAAACGGATGCCGTCCGGAAAATCAGAGGGCAATGTCGGCGAGAAGATCCACGCCGTTGTGCAGATGCATCATCAGGTCACGAGCGTGGCATCGAAGGTCGTATTCCTGCTGCGGCAGTTCTTTACGCAGGAAACTGTCTGCATGGCAGATCTTTTTGACGGACTGACCAGACGAACCGACCGCGTTGCGCTGTTTCTTGCAATTCTGGAACTGACGAAATCCGGCAGAACCTGTATCAGCGAGGACGGAACGGAAATCCTGATGAAACGCCGTGATGATCTCCTGAACGGCAAAAGACAAAGAAGAAAATTTGCGGAAGAATAAGATAAAATGTGCCGCATCTGCCGCGAATACTTGACATTTTTCCGATTTGGATTTATAATAAGGAGAAAAGTATATGGAAAGGCGGTTTATCCCCGATGAATAATACCGAAAAACAAATGGATAAGATCGTTGCGCTCTGTCAGGGACGCGGCTTCGTTTATGCAGGTTCCGAGATTTACGGCGGTCTTGCAAACACATGGGATTACGGTCCTCTCGGCGCAGAACTGAAAAGCAACATCAAAAAAGCATGGTGGCATTTCTTTGTTCAGGCAAATCCGCACAATGTCGGTCTGGACAGTGCGATTCTGATGAATCCGCAGACATGGGTCGCATCCGGTCACCTCGGTGGCTTCTCCGATCCGCTGATGGACTGCAAGGACTGCAAGACCCGTCACCGCGCTGATAACCTCATTGAAGATTTTGACGGCACAAATGTTGCCGGCTGGACAAATCAGCAGATGACTGATTATATCCGCGAGAAGAATATCCCCTGCCCGAACTGCGGCAAATCCAATTTCACGGATATCCGTCAGTTCAACCTGATGTTCAAGACATTTCAGGGCGTTACCGAGGACAGCAAGGCAGAGCTGTATCTCCGTCCGGAAACTGCACAGGGTATTTTCGTCAATTTCGCAAACATTCAGCGTACCACACGCCGCAAGATCCCGTTCGGTGTCGGTCAGATCGGTAAATCCTTCCGTAATGAGATCACACCGGGCAACTTCATCTTCCGTGTCCGTGAATTTGAGCAGATGGAGCTTGAATTCTTCTGCAAGCCGGGTACTGACCTCGAATGGTTCCAGTACTGGCGCAGCTACTGCAAGGATTTCCTGCTGAAGATCGGTCTGAAGGAAGAAAATCTCCGTCTGCGCGATCATTCTCCTGAGGAGCTTTGCTTCTATTCCAAAGCGACAACAGACTTTGAATATCTGTTCCCGTTCGGCTGGGGCGAACTCTGGGGCGTTGCCGACAGAACCGACTACGACCTGACACAGCACAGCAATACATCCGGCAAGTCGCTTGATTATTTCGATCCGGAAACCAACGAGCGCTATATCCCGTATGTCATTGAGCCGTCGCTGGGCGTTGAGCGACTGTTCCTCTCGATCCTGACAGAGGCTTATGACAATGAAGTGCTTGGCACGGATGACAAGGGCAAGGAAGATGTCCGCACCGTTATGCACTTCCACCCGATGCTCGCACCGTTCAAGTGTGCAGTTCTGCCGCTTTCCAAGAAGCTCTCCGAGAAGGCATACGAAGTCTATGAGATGCTCTCGCAGCATTTCATGGTTGATTTTGACGATGCGGGTTCGATCGGCAAGCGTTATCGCCGTGAGGATGAGATCGGCACACCGTTCTGCATCACGTATGATTTTGATACGGCTGAGAATGACAACTGTGTGACTGTACGTGACCGTGATACAATGGAGCAGGTCCGCATTCCGATCACGGAGCTGCTTGCATATCTCAATGATAAGATCAAGTATTAAGGAATAAAGGATCGTCCGGTTTGGCGGTGAAAGCTGAGCCGGACGATTTTGTATATTGTTGATTGAATGTGCTTATATTGATAAAGTTATTTTACTGTTCTTCAGGTTCGGCAAGAATTTTTTTCTTTTCCCCCTTGACAAAGTCAGCGAAAACTGCTATAATAATGAGGCTGGTGTAAAGGTATATACCATGACAGACGAAAGGCGGCGGTGAGATTCTGTGAAAAATCTGGATTTTGTCCTGCTGCTCGACTGCTACGGCAGCCTGCTGACCGAACGTCAGCGTACACTCCTCGAAGGCTACTATGACGACGACCTTTCACTCGCTGAATTGGCTCAGCCGCTCGGCATCTCCCGTCAGGCCGTGCATGACAGCATCCGCAGAGGAGAACATCAGCTCGAAGCGTTGGAAGCGCAAATGGGTATCGCCGCAAGACTGACGGCAGCCCGTGCGATCTTTCAGGAGATCGAAATTCTCAGCGCGGAATTGCCCGAACCGCAGCGCTCCGGCATCGCGGAAGCCGCCGCAAGAGGCAAAGCGCTTTTTTGATATGATATTCTGATTCGCAGAACAGGAGGGAAAGGCTATGGCATTTGAAGGATTGCAGGATAAGCTCGGACAGGTGTTCAAAAAGCTCAAGGCACGCGGAAAACTTACCGAGGCAGATGTCAAGGAAGCCATGCGTGAGGTGCGGCTTGCCCTTCTGGAAGCCGATGTCAGCTATAAGGTGGTCAAGGATTTTGTCAGCCGCGTTTCGGAACGTGCGGTCGGTGAGGAAGTCCTCGCAAGCCTGACACCTGCTCAGCAGGTCGTCAAGATCGTCAATGAGGAACTTGTCGCGCTCATGGGTGACGGCAATTCCCGCCTGATCTTTGCCTCAAAGCCGCCGACAGTGATCATGTTCTGCGGCCTGCAGGGTTCCGGTAAGACCACCCACTGCGCAAAACTTGCAAAGCTGCTCAAAAAAGAAGGCCATCATCCCCTGCTCGTCGCCTGTGACGTTTACCGTCCGGCTGCGATCGACCAGTTAAAAGTCGTCGGCGGAAAGGCTGATGTCACCGTATTTGAGCTTGGACAGATCGATCCTGTCGATATCGCTGTGCAGGGTGTCAAATATGCAAAAGACCATAACCACGATGTCGTGATCCTTGATACGGCAGGCCGTCTGCATATCGACGAAAAGCTCATGGATGAACTGAAAAATATCAAGGCAGAAACAAATCCCGATGAGATCATGCTCGTTGTGGATGCGATGACCGGTCAGGATGCGGTCAATGTCGCAAAGGCGTTCGATGATGCACTCGGCATCACAAGCGTCCTGATGTCAAAGCTCGATTCCGATACCAGAGGCGGTGCGGCGCTGTCCGTTCTTTCCGTCACGGGTAAACCGATCAAATATGTCGGTATGGGCGAAAAACTCGATGAGTTCGAGCAGTTCCATCCGGACAGAATGGCCTCCAGAATCCTCGGCATGGGCGATGTCCTCTCGCTGATCGAAAAGGCAGAGGATGTGTATTCCAAGCAGGAAGCGGAGCGCCTGACACAGAAACTCCAGAAAAGCCAGTTCGATATGGACGATCTGCTGGAGCAGATGCGCCAGATCCGGAAAATGGGCGACCTCAAAAAGATCGTCGGAATGCTTCCGGGTGTCGGCAGCAAGATCGACGAACTGGATATCGACGACAACGCTTTCGGCAGAGTCGAGGCGATGATCACTTCCATGACACCGGCTGAACGTGCCAAGCCTTCCATCATCAATCCTTCGCGCAAGCGCAGAATTGCAAAAGGCTCCGGTACACAGGTGCAGGATGTCAACCGCCTGCTCAAACAGTTTGAGCAGATGCAGCAGATGATGAAAAAACTCGGCGGCATGAACGGCAAAAAAGGACTTTTCGGCAGACGCAAAATGCCGAAGCTCGATCCGAAAATGCTCGATGGTATGGGCGGCGGATTCCCGAAACTGTGAGGAAACAGTATGCTGACAAATAATAACGATCCCGTGGCGCACTGGCTGACGCTTGCGTTTCCGGTTCTGATTCTGTTCAGCGGATTGTTCGCGCTCTTCTGCGCACTGACCGGCTGGTCGAAGATCTACGAAAACAGCAATAATCCGCGTATGCAGGATCAGCTTGCACAATGGGGCAAAACCAAAGCGCGTATCGTTCATGGGCTTGTGTCGCTGCCGCTTATTGCATTCGGCGGCTGGCTGCTTTATTGCTGGCTGAACGGCCCGATGCAGCACTGAAAACCGATTTCATTGCAAACACTCATATTTGCATGAATATATATGTTATCAAAATGTGGAGGTGAATGATAATGGCAGTTAAGATTCGTCTGAGAAGAATGGGTGCTAAGAAGGCACCGTTCTATCGTATCGTCGTTGCTGACGGCAGATATCCGAGAGACGGCCGCTTCATTGAGGAGATCGGTTACTACGATCCGACCAAGGAGCCGTCTGTTGTAAAGGTTGACGCTGACAAGGCAAAGACATGGCTTCAGAACGGCGCACAGCCGACTGAGACCGTCCGCGATATCCTGAAGAAGCAGGGCGTGCTGTAATCGGCACTTCCTCACGAACTTGGATCTGGGAGAACGTCATGAAAGAACTGTTGTATGCAATCGTTGAAGGCTTAGTCACGGATAAAACTGCAATTCAGATCACCGAGGATGCGGTAAATGAGGAAGGTATCATCGTCCTGCATCTTACCGTTGCACCGGATGATATGGGGCGCGTGATTGGCAAACAGGGCAGAATCGCAAAAGCGATCCGCACGCTGATGCGTGCCGGTGCAGCCCGTGAAAACCAGAAGGTTTCCGTGGAAATCGACTGATCTTCATATATCGAATTGCACAGGGAATGATGGGGCAGGAACCGTATTTCGGTTTCTTGTCCCTGATTTTTTTGCATAGAATTGCTTTCTGATACGGAATATTCGGACAGATTGGCAAAATGCACGGAAATCGGATGCGATAAAACGAAATTTTCTCCGGTTCATGTTTTCGTACCTGCGTGTTTTCGCCGCGGTTTCCCCTTTACAATTTGTTTTGAATATGGTATAATGATAAGAAACAGACAGAGCTTTTTGAGACCGGATCCATTCCGGAAGGATAAAGGAGGCATCCCTTTATATGGGTAAAATCATCGCATTTGCGAATCAAAAAGGCGGTGTCGGAAAATCGACAACTGTCGTGAGCCTCGGCGCATATCTCGGTATGCGCGGCAAAAAAGTGCTTTGCATTGATGTCGATTCGCAGGGAAATACCACAACCGGCTTCGGCGTTGCAAAACGCACACTGCTGTTTTCCAGCTATGAAGTCCTGATCGGCAAATGCCGCATTCAGGATGCGATCATCGAGACAAGCTTTGAAAATGTCAGCCTGCTGCCGGCAGTCTCTGCACTCGCAGGCGCGGAGATCGACCTCATCGAACTGGAAAACCGTGTGGAGCGCCTGAAAATGGCTCTCGTCACCTGCCGCCTTGCGTATGACTATATCCTGATCGACTGCCCCCCTTCCCTCAGCCTCGTCACACTCAACAGCCTGGTCGCGGCAGATTCCGTTCTGATCCCGATGACAGCGGAATACCTCGCACTTGAGGGACTTTCGCAGCTTTACGAAACCATCAAGATCGTCAAGAGCAAGTATAATGCCGGACTGAATATCGAAGGCATCCTCTTTACGATGTATGACGGCAGACTCAATCTTTCGGAGCAGGTCGTCGCAGAGGTCGAAAAATTCTTCCCGAATCAGGTCTTTCAGACAAAAATACCGCGGAACGTCCGTTTGTCAGAAGCGCCGAGCCACGGCAAGCCGGTCTTTTATTACGACCGTACTTCCAAAGGCTCAGAAGCATACGAAATGCTTGCGCATGAGATGCTCGGAGAACCGCTTGTCCCCGATATCAAGCCGAAGCGTTCGATCTTCGGCAGAAAATAAGCTGCACGGCGGCAGCATTTTTTGATAGAAAGCAGGCGAGAATATGGCAAAGGGCGGACTTGGACTCGGCAGCGGACTCAGTTCACTGTTTGAGCAGAATGCTGCAGACTCCGCAGGCGGCATCCAGACGGTCCGGATCACCGAGATCGAACAGAATCGTTCACAGCCCCGCAAGCGCTTCGATGATGAAGCCCTGACAGAGCTTGCAGAATCCATTCAGGCGCACGGTATGTTACAGCCGATCGTCGTCAGACCGATCGGAGACCGCCGCTATCAGATCGTTGCAGGCGAACGCCGCTGGCGTGCCGCAAAGCGCATCGGTCTTTCGGAAGTTCCGGTCATCATCCGTGAATTGACCGACCATGAAGCAAGCCAGATCGCTCTGATCGAAAATCTCCAGCGCGAAAACCTCAATCCGATCGAGGAAGCCGCCGGTTATCAGGCTTTGATGCAGCAGTTCGATATGACGCAGGAAGAAGTCGCAAAAACAGTCGGGCGTTCACGCTCAACGATCGCAAACAGTCTGCGGTTGCTGAATCTGCCCGTTCTGGTGCAGGATTATCTCGAAAAAGGAAAAATATCTGCCGGCCATGCAAAGGCACTCGCCGGCATTAAAGATGAAGCACTGCTGCTGCGATGCGCCGCAAAAGCCGCAGACGATAATATCACCGTCCGCGAGATCGAAGCGCTCGTGCAGAAGGAAGCAGCCGAAGCAAAGCCTGCGGATAAGCAGAAAACGCCCGAGCAGATCTACTATGAAGAAATGGAGATCAGCCTCGGCAGTCATCTCGGAAGAAAAGTGAAGGTATCCGGCAGTCGGAAAAAGGGTACGCTCACTTTGGAATTTTATAATAAGGAAGATTTGCAGACACTTTGTCAGCTTTTGACAAAGGAAACCGAATGACGGAAAAGGAGAGGAAAAGTTATGATTCAGAATGCAGGTAAATTCCAGAAAGAAGGACTGACATTTGATGATGTTCTGCTGATCCCGGCAGAATCGAATGTCACACCGAACCAGATCCGTCTTGCGACCAGACTCGCAGGCGATATCATGCTGAATACCCCGATCATGACCTCGGCGATGGATACGGTCACCGAATCCAAAATGGCGATCGCGATTGCGCGTGAGGGCGGCATCGGTATCATCCACAAGAATATGACCATCGAACAGCAGTGCGATGAAGTCGATAAGGTCAAGCGTTCGGAGAACGGTGTCATTGTCAATCCGTTTTCTCTGACGGAGGATCGCTTTGTCTATGATGCAGATGAGCTTATGGGCAAGTATAAGATCTCCGGTGTTCCGATCGTGGACAAGACCGGTCATCTGGTCGGCATCATCACCAACCGTGATATGCGTTTCCTGACTGATTTCAATATCCGCATCAGCGAGGTCATGACAAAGGATCACCTCATTACTGCACCTGTCGGCACGACACTCTCCGAGGCACAGGATATCCTGCGCTCCAATAAGATCGAAAAACTCCCGATCGTAGACGAGGAAGGCATCCTGCGCGGCCTTATTACGATCAAGGATATCGAAAAATCCGTCAAGTATCCGAATTCGGCGCGTGATTCCGGCGGCAGACTGCTCTGCGGCGCGGCGATCGGCGTAACAAAGGATCTGCTTGAACGTGCAGCCGCTTTGATCGACGCAAAGGCAGACGTTCTCGTTCTGGACAGCGCACACGGTCACAGTGCGAATATTATCAACAGCCTGAAAAAGGTCAAAGAGGCATTTCCGCATACACCGGTCATTGCCGGAAACATCGCAACCGCTGAGGGTGCTGAGGCACTGATCCAGGCAGGTGCGGATGCGATCAAGGTCGGTATCGGCCCCGGTTCGATCTGCACGACAAGAGTTGTTGCAGGTATCGGCGTTCCGCAGGTGACGGCTGTTTATGATGCGGCTTGTGTTGCAGAAAAGTATAATATTCCGGTCATTGCAGACGGCGGCATCAAGTATTCCGGCGATATCGTCAAGGCACTTGCAGCCGGCGCAAATGTTGTTATGCTCGGCAGTCTGTTCGCAGGCTGTGATGAAGCACCGGGCGCAACTGAGATCTATCAGGGCAGACAGTTCAAGGTCTACCGCGGCATGGGTTCACTCGGCGCAATGGAAGCAGGCTCGAAGGATCGCTATTTCCAGGAAGGTGCAAAGAAACTCGTTCCGGAAGGCGTTGAGGGCAGAGTTCCGTATAAGGGGCTTGTTGCTGAGACTGTATTCCAGCTTTGCGGCGGTATCCGTTCCGGTATGGGTTACTGCGGCTGTGTCGATATCCCGACACTTCACGAAAAAGCACAGTTTGTCCGCATTACCGGTGCAGGTCTGAAGGAAAGCCATCCGCACGATATTTACATCACGAAGGAAGCACCGAACTATTCTGCACAGATTTAATAAGAATAAGAAAAGCCGCGAGTCTGATGATTCGCGGCTTTTTGTTGTGGATAAAGTCTTTTTTGCACTCATGTGCTTTCCAATATCAGCAAGTGATTCATAATTGGAAAATGTAATATATAGTTCGGATGTTTGATTTTGTTGGGCGCGAATGCGAGGGGACAACCCAGAGAGGACAGGTGGAGACTCGCTTGCGCTCGCATTAAGCCCCTATGAGTGCGGTTTTCATTCTGGCATATACCATTCTGACAATTGTTCGTATTTTTCTTCTTTATCATTGTAATATCGAAAATCCTTGAATATTTTCACAACTATCAATCAATATTTTAAGATTTCTGGATATGCAATACGATTTTAAAGTTTTCGGAGCATCAGAAAAAATGAAGTAAATACATTTTCCATCGTCTGCCCATAAGAGTGTACTAGCTTTCATAATATCGCAAAAACGTCCAGACCAATCATCTGTACACTCATCCAATACAATTTTACATTCAAAATCAATATCATCAATTAAATAATTCTCAATTGCAGTTTTATGTGCTTGGTCTCTAGAGACAAACAGAGTGATTTTCTCAATGATGTTTGTGTTTGAATTAACGAATATTTCCTGTGGAGTAATACGTCCGCTTTCTAAATAAATCATATAATGATATGTTGTTCCGCTAGGATCGCTACTTAATGTTCTCGACATTTTATACATTGTATAGCAATCATACTCACTTACTATTTCTTGATACATATTATAATCATGAAAAAACGAATCAGCAGTTATTTCATTAAATATTAGACGCATAATATCACCTATTTCATTATTGCATGGAACACAGTGCCATCTTCTGTATTGCCCCCGCATTTGCGCCCCGCGCCCAATGAAATCATACATCAGGAGCAACGACAAAGAATAGTAAATCAAATCTATTTAAGTGTTAATTGTCCTCTGCCAATGTGAAACGCTCAGAAATTATCCCTCTGCACGCCCATAGAACCGGGAAGCGATAACGGCAGCGGGCCCTGCCCGCCCCGGCTATTTCCGGTATTTTGCCGGCGATACACAGGCATATTTCGTAAATTCACGCGAAAAATGTGCGTATGTCGCATAACCGCATCTTTCGGCGATCTCCACCGCCGAGAGATCGGTCGTTTTCAGCAGCTGCTTGGCATATTCCATCCGGCTCGTCAGAATGTCCTTTGAACAGGGCAGTCCGAACCGCAGTTTGTATAATCGCTGAAAATGAGAAACGGACATATTCATCTGCTCGGCGATCTGTGCGATATTCCATTCTTCGCAGGGCGATGCGTAGATCTGCTGACGGAGCTGATCCATTTCTTCATCATAATGCGTTTTCGTCTTGATAACGGCAGGATGATATTCGGATTTGATCTGCATGAAGATCGCAGACAGCAAATACCGCAGTGTCACATCCTTTTCAGGACGGTCTGCGCGGAAAATCTTTTCGCAGAGCGCGATCATCTCTGAAACGGTATCCGTTTCAAGTTTTATCGGAACATTCTGCTCGATCCCTGTTTCTTTGAGGAAAATATCATCATCCTGTTCCATGTCGAAACGAATCCAGTCATCTACGTATGTTTCCCCGTCGCCGTAACAAGCGTGCGGAAAACAGCTCCCGATCACAAAGACCGTATTCGGTTCGACTTCGTATTCCTGTTCCCCCATTCCAATGCGTGCTTTGGAGCGTACAAGAATAATCTGCATTCCGTGTATTCCTTCCGGCCGTATTTTTACGAAATCTGCCGGATGTTCCCAGTGCCACCCCAGTGCGTAAGCCAACATATTGAATCCCCCCCTTTATCATTATACATTCCGAAATGAATACTGTCAACCGGATTTGAAGAATATCATGCAAGAAATCATCAATTTTTTGCGTGAATATTTCATTCCAAATCAAAAATAAAAATGGTATGATGAAAATACAGCAGGGCGAACGACAGAATCGGGGCATTCATGATTTAAGGGGAGGTTATTCAATGAAAACACAGACCAGAAAAACAATGGCGGCGGCAGTCGTTCTGACTGCACTGGCAAACACTGCGGCGGCTTCTCTGCCGATGCAGGCATCTGCGGCTTACGGTGTCGGCGGCAACGGCACTGCGGTCATGGAATATCTTGACCGCGGAATCTATGCAGTCAAATCCAGAAACGGAATGTTCGTGAGCTGGCGCTATAACGCCAATGATGCGGATGATGCAGAATTTCGTCTGTACCGGGACGGAAAACTCATCTACACGAGCAAATCCGGCGATGCAACCTGTTATCAGGATAATGAAGGCAGTTCCGCATCCAAATACCGTGTGGACTGCGTATCGGGCGGAAAGGTCGTATCTTCTGAGGATTGCGGACATACTTCCGGCAGTTCCTATTTTGATATCAAGCTCGACCGTCCGGGCAGTCAGTATTCGCCGAATGACTGTGCTGTCGGTGATGTGGACGGTGACGGTCAGTATGAGATTTTCCTGAAATGGGATCCTTCCAATCAGAAAGATAATTCACAGGAAGGCAAGACCGATAAAGTTTTCATCGACTGCTATACGCTTGAAGGAAAGAAACTCTGGCGCATTGATCTCGGTCAGAATATCCGTGCCGGACAGCATTATACGCAATTATGCGTTGCAGATTTCGACTGCGACGGCAAGGCGGAACTGATCACCAAAACGGCTGACGGCACAAAGGACGGTGCCGGAAAGACGATCGGTGACGGCAGTAAGAATTATGCGAACGGCAAGGGCTATATCCTTGACGGTCCGGAATATCTGTCATTGTTTGACGGTCAGACCGGAAAATGTCTCGATACGATCGACTTTCCCGTTCCGCGCGGAAAGGTCAGCGACTGGGGCGATAATTACGGCAACCGTGTTGACCGCTTCAACGGCGGCATAGCCTATCTGGACGGCGTGCATCCGAGTGCCATTTACGGCAGAGGCTATTATACCAGACTTACATGGTCAGCGATCGACGTTTCCAATAAAAAGCTCGTCAAGCGCTGGATATATGACAGCGGCAATAAGGGCGGCGCATACGCAAACGGCAACCACAATGTCATGGCGGCGGATGTCGATAATGACGGCAAGCAGGAGATCTTCACAGGTGCAGCGTGCATTGACGATAACGGAAAACTGCTTTGGAGCAACGGCAAAAAGCACGGCGATGCGATGCATCTCGGCGATTTGGATCCGGGCAGAGAAGGTCTGGAAGCATGGGTATGCCATGAGGAAACACACGGAATGTCGCTCCTCGATGCGAATACCGGAAAGATCCTGTATCATATTGATGCAAGCGGTGATACCGGCCGCTGCTGCGCAGATAATATCTGGGCAGGCAATAAGGGCGCTGAATTTTGGGGCGCTGCAAACAATAATGTGTATAACGCAGGCGGCAATAAGATCGCAGGTGCAAAGCCTGCACAGAATTTCCTGATCTACTGGGACGGCGATCTGGAACGTGAAGTCCTCGACGGCACAAAGATCACGAAAATGACAGGCGCAGGAACCTACAAGGGTATCTTTACAGCAGCCGACTGCGGCGCAAACAACGGCTCAAAGAATAATCCCTGCATTTCAGTTGATCTCTTTGGCGACTGGCGCGAAGAACTGATCCTGCGCACAAGCGATAACAATAAGCTCCGTATCTGGTGTACGACCGATACGACCAAAACCCGTCTGACAACGCTGATGCACGATATGCAGTACCGTGCGCAGGCAGGCTGTGAGCAGAGCTGCTATAACCAGCCGCCTCATGTCAGCTATTATCTCGGTTCGGATGCGGCTCTGCCGGCACGCCCGAATGTCAAGCTGAACAATACACCGCAGCAGCTCGATATTCCGGATGTCACAGGCGATACCACACCGAATGTTACGACAACCACCACCACACAGGTACAGCCCGTGGATGTCAGCGGCAAATTTATCCGCAGTCTGACTGTTCTGGATTCCGAAAATCAGGCAGACTGGGTGCTTTCCAAGCAGGCGGCAGAAGCCGGCAGCGCAGTATTCGGCGACAGAGATTATACATATACCGTTCTTCCGGATGCACTGCGCGGCGCAGAGGTCATTTCATCTGCGTGTGATTCCAAGAATACCGATGCAGAGCTTGCAAAGTTTACCGCCGGCGGCAATATTGATGCCTATGTTCTTCTGGATAACAGAGTTGAGCAGAACGGTACTGTTCCGGCATGGCTTTCCGGCTGGACGAAAACCGGTTTTTCTGCGGAAACCAGCAATGATGTCGTATTCTCTGTCTATCAGAAAGCATTTACAGACGGTGAGATCGTTACGCTCGGAACAAACGGAATGTCCGGCAACGTGGTCAATTATACGGTAATGGTCAAAGAGACTGCCGCTGTAACGACTGCGGCAACGACACAGACCGTATCCGATACGACTGCAACGACATCCAATACCGCAACGGCAACAACGACTGTTTCTTCGCAGTCATCTGAAAACAACGAACAGCTTCGCCGCGGTGATGTCAACTGTGACGGCATCATTGATGTGACAGATGCGGTTCAGCTTGCCAGAGTGATCGCAGAAGATTCCGCTGTCAGGATCTCAGAGCAGGGCCTGCGCAATGCGGACTGCAATGCTGACAGTATGCTTAGTTCTGATGATACGATCGAACTGCTGAAATTCATTTCCAAGCTCATCCCGTCACTCTGATACAGATACCCTCTCCTATGTGTTCAATCAAATAGCCGATACCGCACAGCGCCGGTCGTGCAGATGCACGGACCGATCTGTGCGGTATCGGCTTTCTGCCTGTTCAGCGCATACGGCTGAACTCTATGCAGAACAGTGTCACGCTTCTTATGATGCAGAAAAGTTCATCGGCATCCGCATTCCGGAATAAACCGAACAAATATAGAGCAGGAGTCGGCTTGACGCTGCCGGCTCCTGTTTTTGCTGTATCATTTTGGGTTTGTGACTTTGTAGTTTTATTTCCTGCTTATGTATTGCAGCGGGACTATCCTTATATGCCCTGCAAACAAAATCAAATGTAAAGAACCAAAGAATCTTTTTCAGCAATTATCTTAAATCATCATCATCTTTTCTGTAAAGAAAATATGCAGTGCCGCAGACTATCAGAGCTTTGATAACATCAAAGGCATCCGAAACGATTATATTTGAAGCAAGATGGATCACAAGTGCAATGGGGAGCATCACCTTTATTTTCCCGTTCTTTACTCCGTACCATGCAAAGACCGACAGACCTATATGCGTCAGCGAGCCCATGAACTGTCCCGCACAGCCGAGGAAGGAATTTTCCGCCGACATCTGAAGCCCGAAGGATGCAAAGCCCGCACCCATATTTTCAAGCATACCATGCCCGATGCCATGACCTATCGCATCCGAATTTCTTCGGTAATCTTTCAGAATATAAACAAAAGCAATGACTCTGCCTGTTTCCTCCAGAACAGAGGATGTCAGCCCCTGGAGAAAAAAAGCCGTTCCCGCATCATAAGCGGAAAAACCGCTTCGTATCAGCGCACGGAGTATGGATATCACAAAATACACTCCCGCCCCGACAAGAAAAGGGTACATACGAACATCAAGCTTTTTTCTTCCTATAATCAGCAGAACAGGGGATATGAGCAGCTTGAACAGCGATGCCATAAAGTCACCTTCTTTTTACTGCTTTTCGTATTCCGCAATTACTTCCTCGATAATGTCGCAGGCAGTTTCAATAGTCATTTTGCAGCGATATTCGGGTCTGAAAGACTGAGCCTTGATATCCTTGCAGAGAACTGAGCCGTATTTCTCGTTGAATTTTCTCATCATGCTGCTGACAACGGGCTTGATATCTGCTGATTCATGAGCCTTTGCCTCAACGTATTTCATTGATAAGATTCCCGCACCCGCAAGTACAGCGCCGCAGGTGTTTCCCGTCTGTATACCCGCACCGAATGCAGCCACCATTATCATATCCCTGTCATGAAGTCCGAGACCGTAGTATTCGTTTCCCGCACGGAGAATGGTCTCTGCGCAGTTGTAATTCTGATCGAAATAGTATTTGGATAATAAATCTTTTAACATGATTTTCTTCCTTTCTGAGATTTAAGAGATCATAAAATGAAAAGATAAACTGGGAGTTGTCTATGTATTGAAGATAAATATAATATCAATTCTTCAGGATCTTATGTATTCTATGGTCTATTGGGGTTTAATTGTATATAATGTTCAGGAATTATCAGAGTGTTGTTCTTTATGTTTTCTGATGTAGGCTACTAATGAAATGCTCCAAATGATTACTATCGTTATTGCAGAGAATATCAATAGTCCGAGCATAAGCAGACCTTCTCCCAAGCCTGAAAACATTATATCCGGATCTGGCTTGAATATAAACTCCACATATACAAAATAACATAAACTGATAGTTAGCATAATGCAAGTATAAACAAATGCCGTTTTATATCTGTCTATGAATTCTCTGCGATAACCTTTTAAGCCTTTAATTCCAGCCAGCAGCATCATAATACCGGGAACAAGAAAGATTAATGCGAAGCTGACAGCTTCCATTGTATCGACAGACTTAGTTAATCCTGATTCTTTATCGACCAGCACTGTAACCGTATTATCTCGATGAAGGTTGTTGATCTGCTCCTGACTAAGTCCAACAGTATTGGATTTGCTTATTTTTACCCAGTAATGTTCACCTTTATAGTCATATTCTACATTCGGTATAGATTCCTCGATATCATAAACTATACCTTCAACCTCATCGAGGGAATACCGGTCAGCTACTGTCTTTGAAATGCCTAAAAGCCCTGCTATCATCATAATAACTCCAAGTGTGAACAATATTCTCTTTCGTGTCATTATATACATCTCCTTTTCATTTTGTTTTTAATATATTGTTTTTATTTGCGTCGGCAAATTCTAATTTGTCGAGCAGTTTGTACCCGACCACTTCTCTCCCAGTATAGCACAAAAATCCAGATGTTTCAAGTCCAAATGAAAGGAAGTGACACATTGTTTTATAAAGCTGCTGTAAACTTGACTTTTTATATGGTTCATGATATAATCTATGAGCATGGCGTACTGCCGCCGTTATTGCCGTATTGGAAAGGATGGAT
>JAZQOZ010000119.1:0-9251 GCA_045628085.1 Oscillospiraceae bacterium
TTGCTGCGCTTTATAGTCTCGCCTCGACTTTGTATTTACTTCGTTTCCTCAGTAAATACGGAATCTTCAAGGGTTTCTCTTTGGTTGCATTGTTCAATTTTCAAGGTGCTGCTCGCTGTCTTTGTTCTCCGTGACAGCTTATTTATTATACCACTTTTTCGGAAGTTTGTCAAGAGGTTTTCAAAACTTTTTTTCAAGTTTTTTCGGAAGCTTTCCAGTCCGTTCTCAAACTCGCTCCAGTTTCTTTTCCTCTTTTTGCCCTTCGCTGTGGTGTCTCCGTCTCGCGGCGACTTGTATATAATACCACAGTTTCTGCCAAATGTCAAGCCTTTTTTCGAGTTTTTCCCTTTTGCACAATAACCGTCACAATTCTTCTTAATCCGTATGAAAAGGCGACAAACAGAAACGGTTCGACCGTTATCAGCCGAACCGCATCTCTTATTTTTCCAGTAAAACCGCCGCCCATCCAGCACTATGCTCTGCGTTCAGGACTTTCAAACCTTCCTGCTGCATTGCTTCCAAAACCTCATCCAGACGCTCATCTATGATGCCGGAGAGCATCAGCTTGGCTCCGTCCTTCATAAAGTTTACAAACAGCTTGCGCATCGCAATGAGAATATCTGCAACGATATTTGCGCATACAACATCATATCCGCTGCCGATCTTCGCCACCAGCGCTTCATCCTCAAGGATATTGCCGCAATACGTCTTATAGTTCGCAAGATCAATACCGTTGCGCTGCGCATTCTCCGCAGACGAATCTGCTGCGTTCTGTTCGATATCTACGGCGATCGCGTCCTTTGCGCCGAGCAGCATTGCACCGATCGACAGAATGCCGCTTCCGCATCCGATATCCAGTACGTGCGCATTCTGCTCCACACAACCCTCTAGGAACTTCAGACAGAGCTTTGTGGTATCATGCTGACCCGTACCAAAGCTGGAACCCGGATCAATATGCAGAGCCGTTCTGCCTTCCGGTACAGGCTCATCCACCCATGTCGGCGTGATCCAGAGCTTTTCGCCAATCGGCAAAGGCTTGAAATACTGTTTCCAGTTATTCGCCCAGTCCTCTTCACGGATGCCCTTCATGGTCATTTCCAGCGTACCGTATGCCTCAGCCTGTTCGCTGCTTTTCAGCTGCGCAAGGAGTGCCTTGAGCGCCACAAGCTGTTCTGCGCCCTGTGCATTCTCCGGAATATAAACAGTAACGCTCGGATTGCCCTGCGTCAATGCTTCAGCCAGTCCTTCTTCCAGATAATCCCAATGACCGACTCTGCCCGCCATAAGATCTTCAAAATCGTCCGGATCATATACTGAAAAGCCTTTGAAACCGATATCTGTCAGCATAGCGCAAAGAATATCTGTCATAGGCTTTGCAGTTTCAATCGTTACTTCTGACCAATTCACCGTGCAGCACCCTCAGAAAGCGCAAGGATTGCGCGTACAGCCGGTTCGAGCCAATCGCCCTCGAACAATTCTACCATGCCCTTATCACAAGCGCCTGCGAGCTTCGGATTCATCGGGATCTTGCCGAGTACAGGCAGATGATGCTCCGCAGCGATCTCATCAATATGGCTCTCTCCGAAAATCGGGATCTGCTTGCCGCAGTCAGGGCAAAGAGCATAACTCATATTTTCGACCAGACCGAGAATCGGCACGTTCATGGTTTCAGCCATCCGCACAGCCTTTTCAACGATCATGGAAACAAGTTCCTGCGGCGTTGCAACGATCAGAATGCCGTCAACCGGAATACTCTGGAACACGGTCAGCGGCACATCGCCTGTCCCGGGGGGCATATCAACAAACAGATATTCATCATCACCCCAGACAACATCCGTCCAGAACTGTTTGACAGCGCCTGCGATAACAGGGCCGCGCCAGATCACGGGATCTTCCGGATTTTCGAGCAGAAGATTGACGCTCATGATATCCGTACCAAGTTTCGTTCTGACCGGATAAATGCCCTGCTGATCGCCCTCAGCACGCTGTTTGATGCCAAACATTTTCGGGATGGAAGGGCCGGTGATATCCGCGTCCAAAATGCCGACGGTATGGCCGCTGCGCTGTACGGAAACCGCAGTCAGTGCCGTGACAAGAGACTTGCCGACACCGCCCTTACCGCTGACAACCGCAATCACCTTGCCGATCTTGCTCAGTTCATGCGGCTTTTCATGAAGATCCTGCGGCTGGCGGCTAGCGCACGCTTCTCCGCAGGTGGAACAATCGTGAGTACATTCGCTCATCTGAATCATCCTTTCAAATCAATGATAATCTCAGTATACCACATAAATGTGCAAAAGTCAAATATTTACAGAAAAATCGGGCAGCACAGAAGTGCCGTCCGACTTTTCCGTATATGATACCCGTAGAGATCAGCGATTTATATTGATGTTAATGTTGATATTGACATTAACATAATTATTCACGTTTGAATTGCTGATAGAATGCCAGCGGCCAGCCTCGTACCAGTAGGAGTCAGACGGGAAGATGCTGTGATACCAGTCATAGGTCGGTTCATCGCCGGAATATGTATAGCGTGCCTTGCTCTTCTTTTCCTTCTTTTCCTTCTTATCCTTTTTTGCCTTCTTTTCCTTTTTGTCTTTCTTTTCCTTCTGATCGGTCTTGCCCGGCTCCTCTGTGATCTCAGAATCGTCTGAGCCGTCACCGATAAAGATGCAGCCGTCGAATGTTGCACACTCCAGCGGATTTGTTTCCGCATCGAGCCACTTATCAATTTCCAGTATCATCGGATAGATGTCACCGGCCTGAGCATCATCCGGAACCTTGAGCGCAACTGTGAACATCACGCCGTTGTCTTTTTCCGGATCTGCGCCCATTGTACCGACACCAATGAGATTCTGCTCTGCATTCAGAGTAAATCTTTTGGTGAGATCATCGCCTGCGGTACATTTCTTATTTACGATCAAATTGCCGTCTGCGTCATTGCAGGGAGTGAGGTTCGCATCATAGACCAGACGCAGACCGGTTGCGGAGAAACCGGATTTTGCGTTATTTGCAATGTAGACCGGATAGGTCACGGTTTCGCCGGGCTGTGCTTCGATCACACCTGCAACAATATTGATCTTTCCGTCAACCAGATCAGTCATGCTGTCAATGTCCTTATCCGAGGGAACGGGGGTCTGTGCGGCAGCGGAGATGCCGAGAACGCTGAGCGTTGCGAGACTGCAGACGACCGCTGCAGCTTTGGTGAAAATAGCCTTGTTCATGTGAATCAATCCTTTCTGCATATTTATGGGGTGGTTTGGAAGTTTTTGTCGTTTCTTGACGAAACAACAACATCAGTATAGCACAAAAATACAACTTTGTCAATATGTAGCAAAAAATAACAACTTTGTCAAATACATATCGTGCAGAACAGGAGAAACGCGAACACTTTTTATACAATTTCGATAGATATTTTTCGGGATTCAGTGCAAGATAATCCATATTTTCGATGCGAAATCGACGCATTTACGCAATATTCTAATAATTATAGCAATTTTTGGCAAATTTATCAAAAGTTGTCATCTATACTGAAAGTTGTAAAGAAGCCAATGCCAAATATTGCGATGCTGTTCTATATTGCACAAAACAAAAAATCGGACGACGCCGAAGCATCGTCCGATTTGGTTCAGACTATAAAATCTGATGAATCAGAGGGAATTAGTCCTTCTTCTTCTTGGTAGCAACAACAGCAGTACCAGCTGCGAGGAGCAGGCCAGCAACTGCAACGCCGACACCAGCATCACCGGTCTTGGTAGCGGTGGTGTTAGAAGATGTGCCGCCATTGTTCTTCTTAGCAGTGGTGGTAACCTTATTGCCGCCAGCAGTGGTGGTGGTAGTAGAGGTTACGCCGCTGGAAGTGCTTGTAGTGGTGGTTACATCAGTATCCGGAGCGGTAGTTGTGGTGATCGGAGCAGTAGTAGTAGTGGTGAACGGAACAGTAGTAGTGGTGGTAGTAGTTGTAGTGGTATCAGTGGTAGTGGTGGTGGTAGTAGTGGTGGGCACACCAGCAATAATGATGTAACCATCAATGGTAACATACTCCAGCGGATTGGTCTTAGCATCCAGCCACTTATCAACTTCCAGAGTCATCGGGTACTTTGCGCCAGCCTCTGCATCTGCCGGAACCTTGATATCAACAGTATACATAATACCGTTGTCCTTCTCCGGATCAGAGCCCATGGTGCCCAGACCGATGATCTGCTTCTCAGCATTCAGAGTGAACTTCTTGGTAACATCGTCACCAGCGGTGCACTTCTTATCGAATACAAGGTTGCCATCCTCATCAGTAACAGGAGTCAGCTTTGCATCATAGATCAGACGGAGACCGGTAGCAGCAAAACCAGACTTTGCATTGTTAGCAATGTAAACCGGGAAGTGAACAGTCTCGCCCGGCTCAGCCTCGATAACGCCGGCGATGATGTTGGTCTTGTCTGCGGTAAGGGTGAAGCCAGAGATATCGGAATCAGCCGGAACCGGATTCTGTGCAGCAGCGGTGATGCCGAGAGCACCCAGAGCTACTACGCTGCAGGAAACTGCAGCAATTTTAGAAATAATAGATTTGCTCATGTGTTTCAATCCTTTCTGCTTTTTGTCGGAACGCAAGCGTGCATAGTGCACTGCATATCATTCCAGAACTGTTTGGCTTGGTTCACACAATGCCCTGACAAGCATTGCCCGCCAAGCCTATCGGCATTCAGAACTTTGCCTGAATCACCAGCAGCATCAGCTCCGCCTGACACAGAGTTTCGCCGCCATATCAGTGATACAACTGTATTTTAACACAAATCGCAATTTTAGTCAAGCGTTGTTGGACATTTTCACTCCCAATTTACTTGGCGAATATTACGTTATTTTTGTTCAATCTCAACAAATATTGACGAATAATTCCACATATCGGAAATATCCATACACTTGACGGCACATTCGTTTCTCCAGATGCAGGAAAGCTGTTTTGCCGCGTATCTGCTGAAAGAGGCGGTCTCCGCATCTGCCCTGCGAGGCACCCAGAGAACAGCATTCTGCATTCCGACAGAATGCACTGTTCTTTGGTCAAAATGCCGAAAATTTGGAATTTGCGTTTTTCTCACCTCTTTTCTGCAAAATGTATATGCAGACGGGTGAAAAGTCATTACTTTTTGGATTTCGCTTACTTCTTAAACTTCTGCTTCATTCTCAGGCTGTTGTCGAGAATACGCTTGCGGATGCGGAGATTCTCCGGTGTGACTTCAAGCAGCTCATCCTCAGCCAGATATTCGAGGCAGTCTTCCAGTGACATATCCTTCGGCGGGATCAGACGCAGTGCATCATCACTGCCGCTTGCACGGGTATTGGTCAGATGCTTGCGCTTGCAGACATTGACAACGATATCCTCTGCCTTCGGAGAGCAGCCGACGACCATGCCTTCATAGACCTGCGTACCTGCCGGAATAAACAGGCTGCCGCGCTCCTGCGCGTTATACAGACCGTATGTGACCGCTTCACCGGTCTCGTAGGAGATCAGCGAGCCGACAGCACGGCGGTCAATGTCGCCCTTATACGGCTCGAATCTCTCAAAGACTGCGGACATGATGCCCTCGCCCTTTGTATCGGTCAGGAATTCACTCTTATAGCCGAACAGACCGCGTGACGGGATCAGGAATTCCAGACGCATTCTGCTGCCCTGCGGGTGCATCTCCTGCATCTCGCCCTTTCTTGCGCCGAGCTTCTCCATGACCGCGCCGACGCATCCTTCCGGAACGTCAATGGCAAGGCGTTCGATCGGCTCACAGCGCTTGCCGTCGATCTCCTTCATGAGAACTCTCGGAGGCGATACAGCCAGTTCATAACCTTCTCTGCGCATATTCTCGATGAGAATAGACAGATGCATCTCACCTCTGCCTGCGACAAGGAATGAATCCGTTGATTCAGTATCGGTCACGCGGAGCGATACGTCTTTCAGCAGTTCCTTATACAGACGCTCACGAAGCTGACGGGATGTAACAAATTTACCCTCTCTGCCGGCAAGCGGGCTGTCATTGACAGAAAATGTCATTTCAACTGTCGGTTCACTGATTTTTGTGAAGCTGACAGGTTCATAGCTGCCCGTTGCACAGAGCGTATCACCGATATTGATGCCGTCAATACCCGATACCCAGACGATATCGCCGACAGTTGCACTCTGGGTGGAAACACGCTGGAGCTGTTCGATCTGGAGCAGTGTCACGAGCTTTGCATTGACCGGCTTTTCCTCACTGTGGAAGTTGCCGACCTGTACCTGCTGACCGACCTTCGCTGTTCCGCGAATGATTCTGCCGATACCGATTCTGCCGACATATTCATTATAGTCGATCGAGGAAATGAGCATTTGCAGCGGCTCATCCGGCTCACCCTGCGGCGGCTCGATATAATTCAGGATCGTATCAAACAGCGGCTTGAGATTCTCCCCCGGCTCATACTGTGACAGAGATGCCGTACCGCTTCTGCCGGAGCAGAACAGTACCGGACTTTCAAGCTGTTCATCATTTGCATCGAGATCGAGGAGCAGTTCCAGAACTTCATCGCCGATCTCATCCAGACGGGCATCCGGACGGTCGATCTTATTGACAACAATAATGATCTTCTGTCCCATTTCAAGTGCCTTGGAAAGCACAAATCTGGTCTGCGGCATCGGGCCTTCCGCCGCATCAACAAGCAGCAGAACACCGTCAACCATATTCAGCACACGCTCGACCTCACCGGAAAAATCCGCATGGCCGGGGGTGTCGATGATATTGACCTTGACACCGTTATACATAATGGATGTATTTTTTGCAAGGATCGTGATACCGCGCTCGCGCTCGATATCATTCGAGTCCATGACGCGCTCTGCAACAGACTGATTCTCACGGAACGCGCCGCTCTGCTTGAGCATTTCATCGACCAAAGTAGTCTTGCCGTGGTCAACGTGCGCAATGATCGCAATGTTACGTAAATCTTCTCTTACCAACTTGATTCCCTCACTTCTTCTTTTCAGCATCCCGGCGTTTCTTTTCCGCACGGGCTTCATCCTTCTTCATACGCTCGAAAAGCTGACTGCGCCGTTCCTCAAACATCGGAACTTTTGCAAGTCCGGTCGCCTGACAGACGAACCGTTCACCCTCGTCAATGCACCGCACGGCAGCTTTCAGATCGCGCTTGATACCGATCCCGTCTGCATGACAGGCAGCAAGTGCAAATGAGATGCGCGTATGTGCGTGCAGGATCTCTTTGAGCGTTCTGTCAAAATCCACAAAATTCGGCTGTGTGTAGAAAGCCCAGTAAATGCGGATCATACGCTCCGCCTGCACAGCCCATTCATAAGACTTCTCATGATCTGCCGTAACGCCGGAACCGCCGGTGCGGTAAGCCTGCGCGAGCTTTTCCATTGCTTTCCACGAACCGTTTTCAGCAGCAAGTGTCAGCATTTCGATGCACTTTGCAGGATCGTTTTGCAGCACGCCGGTTTCCGGACTGATGTAATAAGCCGCAAGCAGCATCTGCGCATCCTGTACGCCGAGTGCCGCCGCACGCTTCAGATATTCATAGGCTTTCTGATAATCCTGCTCTGTACCGAGCAGACCGCTGAAATACCGCTGACCGAGCTGTAAAAGTGCGCCGCGCTCATCCTGTTCTGCGTGTTTCTCGAGTTCCTCAGCAGGAAATGCTTCATAGGGACGAAACAGCGTGACCGGCTGACCGCCGTCTTTCGGTGTCATCGTAACAGAAGCTGCCGGCAAATAGGACGGAACAATGTTCTCTTTCATTGTGATATCCCTCCTTTTCAGATGCGCCGCCTAAAAAGCAGCGCCGGATTTTGAAGTCTGCAACACTTGATTATAACACTGCCGCCGCAGTTCTGTCAAGATTTCCGGCGGATTTCGCACATTTTCAGGATTTTTTTCGGTGTCACGCCGAATTTTTGTCAGTTTTCTATTAAAATAAAAAAAACACAAAAAGCCGCAGAACCGTATGCGCTTATGGCATTCCGATTCTGCGACCTTTCATTGTGCTCCGCAGCACAAGGCTCTTTCATATACAATAAATCATCGGCGGATAAAACGGCTTTCGCTGCCCTGCCGTGCCGGTCAGAAGCGCACAGAACGTATGCGTCAGCCGCCAATCGCCCAAGCTGACGGGAAACGGTCTCATCAGCCTGCTTTTTCTATTTTTCCGGCAAATGCCGGTGCAGCAGCGCAGAGCATTTCTCAGAAATGCTTCTTCCGCTGCTGCACTCTGAACTTTCCTTCATACAATCTATCTTGGAATCTCCTGCTAAAGCCGGCATCGAACTGCGGAAGTCCGCCTGACCGTCGTTCTTTCCGCATCTGCCTTCCCCCTAAGCAGCAGCCCTCTCTCTTTGAGTCTATTATATCAGAATCCAGAAAAATACACAATGTTATTTTATGCTCCAAATATGTTCAATAATTCCCTATTTGTTCATATTTCTATACAAATGGTATAAACCAATGCGGATTCCACTGTCTGCAATGACAGCATATCCGTTTCATCGCGTAATTTCCCGAAAATTCCCGATTGACTTCTTGATTTGTTTATGCTATAATAAAACCGATTATGAAAATGACTGCTCCGATCTTGCATTCTGTCAGGTCCGGCGCAGCGGAGGTATTCTATGCTTAATATACGAAATAGGAAAGCCCTGATTCTCCCCGCAGTCTGCGCTGCCGTTCTGGCATTTGCAATGCCTGCCGATGCAAAGATCGAAGCCGATCCGGTATTCGGCGATGTAATCGTTCTGTATTCCGATCCGGTCCTGTCTGTCGAAGAGGCAGATCCCCTTTGCAGCGTAATCAATACGCTCCGTAAGAAAAACGGTGCGGAAGCACTGACGATCAGCGATGAACTGACCGAACAGGCGGAGAAACGTGTCGGACAGTTCGCGGCAGGCGGTACAAAAGCCGATGCCGAAACGCTGAATGCCGAAGCCGCCAGCGAAACCGTTATTCTCGGTCAGGCCGATGCCAATACGATGATCTCCTCGATTCTGCTGAGTGAGCAGCAGTCAAAGAATCTGTTTTGTGCAGACTATCATCAGATCGGTTATGCTTGCAGCGAAGACCAGACAATCTGGGTACTGCTCCTGACATCCTAAATTTACAGAAATGTGAATTCAAGCTATATGCAAGCAGATATTATTGTATATATCGACAAAATCTAAAAAAATGCTTGACATTTTCGATGATATGCGGTATAATAGCAAAGTCGCTTGCAGATTGCAAGATATGGCTGCG
>JAZQOZ010000120.1:0-9312 GCA_045628085.1 Oscillospiraceae bacterium
CGAATAGCATACTTAGGCTGCTTCTCTGCAACATATCGTTTAAAAGACGGTGCTGATTTATCTGAACCAGCTTTGACTTCGAGTGGAATGATTCCGTCAGAAAACTGTACAAGGAAGTCCAGTTCACTATGCTGCGCAGAATAGTAACGCAGCGGTACATCGAACTGGCTGATCATCTGCTGCAAAATATAATTCTCCGCTAGCTGTCCCTTAAACTGATAATCGCTTTTTAAGAGAATAGAACTGTTTTCAATACCGGCAAGGTGCTTGAGCAAACCGGTATCGAACAAAAAAAGCTTAAACTGATCAAGTTGCTCGAATGCGGACAGCGGATGTTCGATCTTGGAAACATTGTATACCCTGTTCAGCATTCCTGCAGATACAAGCCATTCGATCGCTTCTTCGAAATCTCTGGCTCTTCCGCCCTCCCGTACTGCACCGTACATGAATTTTTCATTTGATTTCGCAAGCTGTGAAACAATACTGCGAAACACCATCAGAATACGTCCGCTGTTCACCTTTCCGTTGTGTTTAGAAAAGTCATTCTCATAAAGTTCAAGCAATTCCTGCTGAATCATAGAAACACGCACAGGATCTTTATATTTCAGCCATGAAGCGACACACTCCGGCATTCCGCCGATGATAAAATAACGGTCACAGGCTTCTGTCAGGCGGCTATGGAAAATCTGGTCAATTTGTGTTCCGCTGTTGATGTTGCAATAATAGTTATATAAAGCCGGATCTTCGGCAGCGAGATATTCCGAAAAAGTCAATGGGTAGATATGCATGACATTTACCATGCCGACCGGATAGGATTTGGGCTGTGCAAGTAACGTACCGAGTAAACTTCCGGCTGCAATGATATGATATTCAGGAGCATTTTCTTTGAAGTATTTGAGACTATTCAGAGCTTCAGGACATTCTTGAACCTCATCGAAGATAATGAGTGTTTTCTTCGGATAAATTTTCTGTTGTGCGATCAGAGAAAGCAGTTCTATAATCCGTGCCGGATTTTTGTTTGTTTGAAAAATAGAATGCAGTGCCGGATCTTCATCAAAATTGAAATATACGAAACTTTCATAGAAATTTTTGCCAAATTCTTTCATCATCCACGTTTTACCGACTTGCCGCGCACCTTTCAGAATCAATGGCTTTCGTTCAGGATCATCTTTCCATTGCAGCATTTTTTTTAATACATCACGTTTCATTGAAAATCAGCTCCTTTCTTTACCGATAGATATTAGTATATCACATTTTTTTGTATAAATCAAGTTGGTATAAACACATTTTTTCGAAATCTATCGCAATATTATGCACATTTTTGAATTGCCTGTGGAGCCGTTCTTCTATCTTTGACTGCTCATCTACTCACTTACAAACAGGTTATACATTGACCATAGTGTTATACGAGCGTAATTCTTTTTGTTTGTATGCTTATGTGCTATACGTGTTTTTTTGTCTTTCAAAGAATCATTCATTCCATCTTTCAATGGTCGCGGCTTTGCCGCGCTCCCCTTGATTGATAGCTTGATTACTTACTTGATTATATACTTGATTACTCCCTTGATTACGGCATATTGAAAAATGCGCGTTTTTGCGAAAAAAAGTATAGAAAGGTAATAATGAATTCCACGAAAGGTAATAATGAATTCCACGAAAGGTAATAATGAATTCCACGAAAGGTAATAATGAATTCCACGAAAGGTAATAATGAATTCCACGAAAGGTAATAGAATTCTTGACAAACTATTACTTGTATGTTATACTGGTGATCGAGGTGATACAATATGCCAAAAGGTAGAGGACGTAAAAATGCAGAATTACCGCCATTACAGGATAATTTAAAGGACTCTTACGAAGTACAGAAGTCTACCCCGTTATTCAGCCTATGGAAATCTGAATTGTCGCTTACTGAGTTCAAAATCCTCGACACCTATCTATCGCGTATTAATAGTCGTCATCCAGAGCAGCGGAACGTGCGCTTTGAAAAAGGTGAAATGGAACGGCTGCTCGGTATCAAACAGATTAAACCGCAAGATTTGAAACAACGACTGCGGCATTTGATGGAGCAAGTGGTCGAGATTGAAGATACCAGAAAAGAGGACGGATTTGCGCTCATTAGCCTATTTTCCATTGCAAAATGCGTAAAAAATAAGGATGAGCTGTGGCAAATAGATATTTCTTGCACCCCAGAAGCAATGGAGTACTTCTTCAATATTGAAGAAATCGGCTATTTACGCTATAAATTACAAAGTATCATCAATATCAGTAGCCGATATAGTTACATCATGTTTATCTATCTAGAAAGCAATCGTTTCCGCATGGAATGGACGATTTCTCTAGAAGAATTGAAGTTGATTCTGAACTGTGAAAATGATGAAACATACGCAGAATACAAGCATTTCAATAATCTGATATTGAAACGCTGCTACAAGGAATTGACAGAAAAGACAGAGTTACAATACACCTATGAGCCGATTCGTAGGGGGAGAAAAGTTACAGAAATCAAGTTTACACTTGAATCCAGAGCTATTTTGCCAAAGGAAACACAGGTCGATGGACAACTTACGTTCTCCGAATCGCCTGATTTTGAAGTTGAATCCACCGCAGCACCAGATTTCGATGAATTGATGGAGCAGAAATACGGCAGTGAACCGCTGACATTCTTCGCAAGTTCAATGGATTACGAGTTTTCAAAAGAGGAAACACGGGTACTGTTCGACATTGTGCTTGAACATTACATTGAACCTAAGAACGACTCAATTTCTCGGTATGACTTTACTCGCCACGTTTACAACAGGCTCAAGCAGCGTGCCGCTGCTACGGAGCTTGAACCGCTGAAAAGTCGGTATTTATACATGAAAAAACTCTTGCTTCAAGAGTTTGAATAAAACGATATGCTTGATAATTTCAAAAAACTTGACCATCATATTATAGGATGCAAACATATTCATTACATCACATATGCAACCTATAACATGGAGGAAAAAGGCGATAAAGAGGGCAAATAATATGGAAGAAAAAGAATATTTAACAGTGCAGGAATTTGCAGAACGTGCAGGCTGTACAAAGCAAAGAGTTTATCAACTCTTGAACAAGAGTCTTAAACCCTTTACTATGGTTGAGAATGGACGGAAGTATGTTCTTTCTGATGGAATTGAAGAGGTCCTGAAAGCGCGTGAAGCACAGGGATTTTCCAGCAAGTTACCGACTGTTGAACAAGAGTTGAGTAAGGGTTTAATGCAAGATGAAACACTAAAATCAGAACTTGATGAGTTGAAAGCAAGACTAGAACAAGCTGTTGCAGATCTTGCAGCCAAGGACGAACAGATCAAAGATGCAGAGATCAAAGCCGCTGCCGCTGATGCGGAGCGTAAGAGAGCTGATGCAGCAGAACAGAATGTGAAAGTAAGAGATGAACAGCTTATAGCACAACAAAAAACGATTGAAAGCCTAACTAACGCTCTTGCATCCGCGCAAGAAGCGCAGACTCGGTTGACCGAAGCATTGGCAGCAGAACA
This sequence comes from Oscillospiraceae bacterium, assembly GCA_045628085.1. Lineage (GTDB taxonomy): Bacteria > Bacillota > Clostridia > Oscillospirales > Ruminococcaceae > Firm-04. Next base: position 3,522 of record JAZQOZ010000120.1, read on the forward strand.
GGCACTTCATGCGGGTACAATTCAGAAGCAATTAACCATGCAGGACGAGAAGCCGACCGGCTTCTGGAAGAGATTGTTCGGAAAAAAGAAAAAGATAAATGAAGATGACATTCAGGGATGATAACTACTGTGGCGCATGGTAGTCAATGAGCAGAATACATACCGCGCAGCATTTGACTTTTTGTCGAAACAGTGCTACAATATACAAAACATATGTAGTGAGGGGGCGAACCGCATTGAAATCCAACGATAGCTGTGAAAGTTTAATTGAAAAATACTATCGTGCAATCTTTCTTTACTGCCTGCAGCTCCTCGGTCAGGATATTGTCGCGGCAGAGGATTGCACACAAGATGTGTTTGAAATCTTGCTGGAAAAGAAAAATTCTCTTGATTTTGACCAGAATATGCGCGGTTGGCTCTATGCTACAGCAGACCGGATCTGCAAGGATTTTCGAAAAAAGGAAACCAAGCGGATTGAATTAGTAGGAAGTATTGATGAAATCGGTGAGATACCGGATCTGAATGTGTTGGATGATTCGACTGCTGTTTTTGATTCCCTTAGTAACGAGGAAATCCGGTTGTTGAAGGAATACTATTCGGAAAAATATGGTGAACGTATGAATCTGGCGAAAAAATATGGCATGACACAATCGCAGCTTACAATGAAAATTCATGCTATTCGAAAAAAGTTGGCAAAAAGTATATGAGAATCCGTGTGCTTTACAATCCGATTGTGCAAAACGCCGATTTTTCTCCGAGAATGAAAAAACTAAGCTTTCTTAACCATGAATAGATAGAAGCGAGGTGATGAAGATGACGAACAGAGAATTGATAGAACGTGTTTATAGCAATCATTCTGATGCAGAGTATCTGCGTGAACTGCAAGATTGCTTGAACGATGAACTGAAAAAACCTGTTTCAGAACAGGATTTTGACCTGATTGAAGATATTACTGAAGCGATTGCTGTTTTGAATGGCACGGAACAATATGTCAGCACACGAACGGAACAGGGAATTGCAAAGATAAAAAAGAACATTCAACAGCAAAGACGAAAGAAAATGAGAATTCGATTTGGAGGGATCGCAGCGTGTATTGCTGCTGTTTTGATTGGAACGAATGTTCTATCATATTCTGTCTATGGACAAAATGTGTTTTCTGCTGCAACTCAGGTATTACAAAAAGATGTTGTCGTTGATTTTTCAAAGCAGGATCCGACAAGCATCGAAGTCGGAAACGCTTACGAGGAAGATATGCGGCAGATATGTGCAGAACACAATATGGACGTTCATCTGCCGACATATATTCCGGAAGGGTTCGAACCAACTGAATATTTTATTGATTTCACTGAATTGGATTGTCAAAAAATTCTTTCGTTTTATTTCAAGAAAGGGTCTAAAAAGCTCATTTTCATGGCAATACAAATCCTCACAGAAGAAGGAAACATTCCTCTTGGTATTCCATGCGATGAGCATCATGTTTCTGAGCAAGTAATTGATAATACTGTCGTGACTGTTGTCAAAGAAGATAATCAGTTTAATGCGGTATTTATGATCGATCAGGTACAGTATCAAGTCTGTTCTGATGGTGTCGATTATGATGAGTGTCAGAGAGTATTGGAATCTTGTTTTGAATAATGAGTGACAGGCTTCACAAAAAGTGAAGCCTGTTTTGTATATTCCTACAAAGTTTTAGAAATTTTTGGAAACGGAGAAAAAAGTGAGGGGATATAAACCATGAATATATAGAGGCTTCAAAGAAAGGAGGCGGTTGATATGAAGCATAAGAAACTCTGTTCATTGGTTTGTGTGTGTACGATCTCAATGGTTTGTAGTTCTGCTTTTGCATTCAATGTTTGTGCAACAGCAGATAATTCTGTAGAAACGTTGGTCACTGCGGATGAAACTACAAGAGCGGAAGGATTGATTCGTTCGCATTCACTTGGTATTGTTTCTGGCGTAAAGACAGTAAAAATTACAGCAGGGACATATTGCTATGAAACTATGGCAAAAATTGGGTTTACAAACATTGAAGTGCAGCGGAGTTCCAATGGTACTTCCGGTTGGGTGACTGAACTTACACTTGCTGATGATACAGCATCTAATGCTGTGTCACATACGAAAAATAGTGAGTCAAAGTCTGTAGTTGGCGGTTATTACTACAGAGTTAAGCTCGATCATTATGCAAAAGAAACCGGATGGTTCCCAGATACGCAGAGTATTACGGGCTATTCCAATGTTGTATGGGTGCCGAAAAGCTAAATGGCGATGGTATCCTGAAAGCTGTGGTGTTGTTGCCATTCTGCAATTATCACACAGCTGGTTTGATGAATATATACAGATGAAAGGTGGTTTATTATGAAAAAACTTTTATCCTGCATAACAGCACTTTCGCTTCTGTCTTTATCGTCATTGAGTACCAGTATTGTTAGTGCCAGCAATATCGAACCGACTGAAATTGTATCAATGCGTTCCGAATATGAAAAACATTTTGATAATGGAGATGGCACAATGACTGCATATATCAATACCGTGCCTTTGCATTATTTGGAAAATGGCGAGTGGGTAGAATACGACAATTCATTGAAATTGGATAAAAATGGAAACTATACTAATTTAAAAAATCCGCTCAGCATCACAGTTCCTTCAAAAATCAACACAAATTCAGATAAAGAACAAGATTATGCTTCCGTTAAGCTCGTAAACAATGGACATACGATCAGCATCTCACTGGATAGCATATTTGATGGTTCAAAAGCTGATTGTATACAAGCATCCATCTCAGAAAAAAAATACCAAAATGAAAAATTACCAGCAGCAGCGGAAAATTCATTCAAAAAAACCGTATCTTCGGTTGTCTACACTTCAGCTCAGGAACAGAAAGAACTGGAGTTAGCCATACATCCATATTCGCTCATTGAAACATTGAGCTTTGACAATAGCCGCGATATATCGGAAACACTTAAATACTTCGTACAAGCAGATGATTTGGTTGCGGAAAAGGATAAAGATGGAAATGTGAATTTTAGTGACGCAAATGGTTCATTAGCGTTCACGGTAATTTCTCCAGTCCTTACTGATTCTTCCGAAGATCCTCGTTATGTTTCTGTTTCGATTGACATTGATAGTTATGACAATGGATATTACTTAACATTGACACCTGATGAAGCAATCAATGAGTTGGTTTCGCCGTTGACAATGAGTACAGAGTATACTGTGCAACGCAATGCATATACTTTTTTTAATTCTCAAGCGACGCCTGGAGCCACAATGTATTATTCGGATCTACGAATAGGCAATATTACTGGTAATGGATACCAGAGTTTTATTACATGCAATGAGTCGTTTACTGGATTCAATGACAACAGTACCATTACAGATGCAAAATTTAATATGTATTTGGTCGATCAATATCTCGCACAACAAAAGCAGCTGAAAGTATACTCAATAAACACGTCATCACAAAGTTGTACTTGGACGAGTGGTTCAACATTAGATAGTGATAATACCTTCATTACAGATTTTTATGTGACCAGTACGGATATGAATTTTTGGAAAGAAGTGGATGTGACAACATTAGTCCAATCATGGCTCAATAATGCGAAAACATCACAATTAGCTGGTGTTTCATATCATGGATTTAAAATCGTAACTGACAGCACACCTCGGGCGACTGTAATCGCAAATTCTGAACGAGCCAGTACCAATCATCCATATTTTGAAATAACATATGTTGTAAATTCTGATTACACCTCAACGTATGCTCCATATAAATATAACGATATTGTAAGCAATAGTAGTTCTGGTCTTGGCAGTATATATAATTTTCAAAGTAGAATGAATTGTTACGCTTACGCGTTGCAAATTTATAATGGTAACAATAATACTTATCAGTTGGTTCCTGGAAGTATAGGATTGATGGAAAACGGTTTTGACTATACTCTTTATCAATTGAGAAACGATTATTATGCTTGTTCCTCCATTAGTGCTTTTATGAATTTCACCGAGCAACAAATGATGAATGATTCAATAGAAATGGGCACCAATTTATCACGAATAACCTTAGCAAATGATGAACAATTTGTACTTCCATCGACATATAATGAGAGTACAAGCAGAATTATAGCTATGAATGCAGCATTGAGATATTATGATGTGCCATATCCAACAGCTCCAGTTGTTCCACCTTACGATTATCATTTTTATTTAAGACATGGAAACGGAACATGTCCAATACATAACGATGGTGTTTGTAGCATGTGGTCTCATAAGCTTGCTGGTCAAGAGGTTTCAAATTCAATCAATGGCAATATGCTATGTGATCATAATATTGCCACAGTTGCCAAAACACTAACAACCGTTAATAGTTACGGCGAAACCAGTAGTTATTCACAAACGTTACGATTTTATACGATAGAACAAGATATGAATATATACGATTCATGGTATATTTTTAGTAACGAACAAGTACCTTTGTTATATATCAACTAAGAGGAGGGTTTATAATGAAACACATACTGTTCAGAACGCTTTCAGGTATCTTATCGCTTGTTTTCTTTCCTTCTACAATAGCGTATTCTGCACAAGATCAGTCACTTTGGGAGAAGTTTCTCCGCTATGACCTCTGCATCAACGACTATGAAGCGCTGACTGCTGAGGAACAGGAACTGTGTCACTTTATCTTTGACACAGAACAGGCAGCGAATGACAACATCGTCTGTGAGCGTGCAAGACGGATTCTTGCAGGTGATGAGGTCGGCGAGCGTGTCACAAAGGAACAGCTTGCAAGCGCATACGGCTTGTGGGACAGTCAGTCTGTTTACAATAATATTTATCTGGAACACGTCACTACGACAAGTTCAATGATGGGGGTACAAGAATGTTATCCGTCCTCCGGTTGGCAGACATACATCGACTGCGTTCCCGATGTGATTCAATTAGAACCGTATTTTTGCATGGAATACTGGCTGGATGATGCGCGAACCAGCTATGTTACATTTGAAGAAAAGGTTTCTCCTGATACGATTAATCAATTTGTTGTCTTTGACAGCAATGGTATGCCAATCGAGATCATCCCTACCGCCTTTGACTGTGACATGAGGGATTTCCGCGGCAATGCGGAATATATGGAACAGTTTGGATTCATTGAGAAAAACGGCGGCTATTACTACACAAAGCCGGACGGTACAGCAGTTTTTGCATGGAGTAACGCTTCGGGAGGTGAATCCAAGGAGCAAATCACCGAGCCATTTGTAATTGAAAGCGAGATCAACGGCTGTCCTGTCACGGCAATCGAACATAATGCTTTCATGAATGCTCCTTTTACAGAAATCCTACTTCCTGATACGCTTGAAATCATTGACTACAAAGCCTTTATCGACTGCCGGTATTTGGCAAAAATCAATTTCCCGAAAAGTCTGAAATACATCGGAACACAGGCATTTTTCAATTGCGATTCTCTGACCGAAATCGTACTGGATTGTCCTGAATTGAAATTACAGGATGCCTTCTACGAACTCCGCGGACTGAAAACTGCCTATCTCAATGTCAAAGAAATCGGTATTGCCGCAGTATCATACTGCAAAAGCCTTGAAAGCTTGACATTGGGTAAAGATGTAAAAATCATCGGGGGCAAAGCGTTTTGGGGTGATATTCTTCTGGATGAGATTACAGTTCCGGAAGGCGTAGAAGTCACCGGACAGGGGGCATTCCAGAATTTCACCTCCGTGACGATTCCGGCGACTGTAAAAGTCATTGGAGCATATTCCCCCAAAGGTCCTCAGGACATCACATC
>JAZQOZ010000121.1:0-2986 GCA_045628085.1 Oscillospiraceae bacterium
TACATCAAACCAAGGCGGAATTTGTGTGGTGGCACCCGCTACCGAAACCTATTCCCTGCAAGGTTCGATGATCGGCAGAGCCGACAAGAACGGTCCGCAGGGTGACGGCATCAACGAGGATGTCTGCTTCACTTTGAATACCTGTGATCGCCATTGCGTTGCTGCACCTGAACCGTCATACACAATTTCAAGGGATAATCACTTCGCCGTTTCTGAAGATGTATCTGTCACGGCAGTCGCAAGAGGACCTGCAACGGTCGCACATCCCGATGCCGACCACTACTGCACCAGTAAGAATTCGCATCATACCGTAGCCGCACACGAACAGGCAAACACTCTGGTCGCTTCTGACTGGAAGGATCCTCCGCTTGTGAATGACCTTCCGAATGACGAGCCCGTGTATATCGTTCGCCGTCTAACTCCGGTTGAATGCGCACGTTTGCAGGGATTCCCTGACTGGTGGTGCGCCGACCTTGCGATTCCTGATCCCTCAGATGATGAAATTGCTTTCTGGACGGAAGTCTGGGAAACATGGCGGCAGATCACAAATCCGAACAGCAAACCCAAAACGGAAAAGCAGATCGGGAAATGGCTGACTGATCCGTACACGGACTCCGCAGAGTATAAATTGTGGGGCAACGGTGTGGCACTGCCTTGCACTTATTTCGTGCTTTCCGGCATTGCATGGGCGGCGCAGAGAGATACACAAAAGTGAACGCATAGTATGCCCACTATGGAAGCAGAGAATTTCTGCGATTCAGTGTATGGAATGGTGTTTCAGATACATCAAACGATATTGTTATTCCGTATAAGGGATCCTGAAATAATCGAGATATGCTTTGAATTGATCCTGTGCAGATAAACAGGTATCGATCAGATATCCCTTTTCTTCCTTCCATTTATGAAGTCCACGATAATAAAACAACTTGTGTTTCTCATCTATGATGAAAGGTGTGATATGATTTCGCAGACATTCCTTGAACAGAATCAGCCTCCCAACACGGCCGTTGCCATCCTGAAAAGGGTGGATCGACTCAAATTCATAGTGGAACGCGATAATTTCATCAAGCGTCTTTTCTTTTGAAGCATTGTATGATTCCAGAAGTTTTTTGAGTTTCGCAGGAACGTCTTCGGGGGATGTTGTAATGCTTCCGCCGACTTCATTCGGAAGTTTCTTATATTCACCAACTGCGAACCAGTCTTTGCGGGAATCGCTTGTACCGCTTTTGAGTGTATAGTGGAGGGATTTTATAAAGGCTTCACTAAGTTGATGCAAAGCACTGTCAATTATCATATCTATGCAGCGAAAATGGTTCACAGTTTCCACGATATCATCAACATTAATCGTATCATTATCTATTCCGATGGTATTTGTTTCATAAATATAGCGTGTCTGGTCATGCGTCAGTTTACTGCCTTCCATATGATTGGAATTATATGTCAGTTCAATCTGAATTTTATGGTATATACCGCCATTTATTGAACTCCGCTTTTCATAACGAAGCACATCCAGAAGCGTTTGAGGCTTATCGTTTTTCCGATTCTTCCGGTCAGGGCGGACAGCAGTTTCAGGAATGTTCCATGTTTTGCCGGTTAGAAATGCGTTCGGGATGCGTCCTTCCGCACAATAGTTACGAACGGTACGTTCTGATATTTCCCATTTTCTGGCGATTTCTGCCACGGAATAATATTTCATATTTCATCACCTCAAGTATTGTTTGATTTATTATACCACACTATCGGCAAAATATCAATATAAAATCAGTGAAAAAATCATCTTTTTTGCCGATATAGGAAATTTTCGATCTGTTACGCAGCAAATTGTGAACAGACTGATACTATGTAAGCTTTTTTCGGAAGGTGTCCGTGATATGCACAAACATATACGGATATCTTCCCTGTACATTCTCCGTTTTACAGTCTTGCTTTCTAAGGCAGAAGGCGGTATTATGTGACTGCCGCCGGAGAAGACCGCATCGAGTGGTTGGACGGTAATAACGAAAAAAAGGAGTGTACACATATGAAAATTTATGCACAGAAAATTCCAAACCGCAAGGATCTGGTGAAGAGAATTGAAGAACTTACGAGGAAGAAAGCATTGTATACGTTTGTTCCGAGATGTGCTTATGAAATCGGCGAGTTTTCAGTTGAAAAAGACGGCTGTTTGACAACAACGAACGATGCCGATGAAATGATTATCGATATCCTTACACAGGAGGGCATGATCGGTGCGCTGATCAATGAAGATGAGACCACTGTGGACGTCATCCCGGAAATCAGTGTTACAGCTGAAGCAACGGAAGAATGGGGGGATGACGATGAGCAGATTGAAGATAATCGGACTGACAGTGATGAACCGCCGTCTGAAATGCCGGGAATTGAGCATGAGAGCATTCCGGGAAATGATGCGAATGAATGTCTGCATTCAGAACTGGACAGCGACGGCTTTGATCCCGATGAGTTACTTAATACAAGAATCTCTTTTTCCCTGAATGCGCATACAGTACAATCCCTTACCAATCTGGTCTGTATGATTTATTCCCGCGGAGCATTACTTTCCAAAGCAACCGGCGGTACCTTCTTCGCAGACAAAGGACTGGTCGACTCGATACTTGACGAGAATGTATTTCGAAGCGTAAATGAATTGATCTCATATATTACAGAATGGGGAGAGATTAAAACTCCACTGATGGGAATATCGTTCGATCATGATAATCTTACCTTTGACGGCTTTGGCCAGAATGCTGATGCCGACCATGTGCAGACCTACATGAAGCTTGCTGCGGCGATGAATAAAATGGCAATCATGCAGAAACGTGTACAAGCCAGAGATGTTGATGACAGCAACGAGAAGTATTCACTCCGTGTCTGGCTGATTCGTCTTGGACTGAACGGAACGGACTGTAAGGCAGACCGTAAACGGCTGCTGGAGAATCTATCAGGACACAGTGCATTCCGAAATGATGCGGAGCGTGAGCGTTGGGAG
>JAZQOZ010000122.1:0-7460 GCA_045628085.1 Oscillospiraceae bacterium
GCAGAGCCTGCGAAACCTCGCAAACCTGATGGCAAGCCACGAAACGCTGATCGCCGAAGCAATCAAGGTTGACAGCAGCCGCATGAACCGCTACTGCAGAACGGTAAACCCGAATTTCCTGCAGCAGCTCAACAAGAAGAATCCCACCACGATGGCGCAGCTTGCAGACATCTGGTACGGCGCACAGGGATGCGACTACGGCAGAACCCACCACTACAACGACAGCCGCTACCATATGCTGAACCTCCACGCCACCTTCACAAAAGGCACGATTGAATTCCGCCTTTTCCAGTTCGACAAGCCCGCAGGCGGCAAGCAGAACGGACTTCACGCAGCCAAGCTCAAGAGCTACATTCAGCTTTGCCTCGCAATGAGCCAGATGGCAAAAGACCTGCGCAGCGCAAGCCCGAAGGAACAGCAGAAGGAAAACAAAAAGTTCGCGATGCGGACTTGGCTGATGAGAATGGGCTTCATTGGCGACGAGTTCGCCACCGCAAGAGAAACCCTGACGCAGAACCTTACCGGCGACAACGCCTTCCGATTCGGCAGACCTTAACCGGTCTGCCGCCACGGGCAAGGGCGGCGAAACAGCCGCCCACAGCGCCCCGTGTGGGGCGGGAGTGGTATCCTCCGAGCAACTGCACCTTTCGGTAAAAAGCCCTGTACGGGGCACACACGGCGCAAACAGCGGCAAGGCATATACTACACAACTGCAAGCCCGGAAATCCACATATCTTTTGTAGTTTTATCGGCTTGATATAGTGCCGGAAAAGAGTTAATATGTGCGTACCGGAACGAAAACGGAATCCAAGACAAAAGGAGAAAAGCAATGAAAAGATACTACCTCGCATACGGTTCAAACCTGAATATCCGCCAGATGCGCTACCGCTGCCCCGGCGCAAAGCCTATCGGCATCACGGCGATCCCCGACTACCAGTTGCTTTACAAGGGCAGCAAGACCGGCGCGTACCTGACCATCGAACTGAAGAAGAACGGCATCGTTCCGATCGCGGTCTGGGAGGTCACCGCAGCCGACGAGAAGCGGCTGGATGCCTACGAGGGCTGCCCGACCTTCTACTACAAGAAGGAAGTCCGCCTGCCGGTGAAACTGGCAAGCGGCAAGACCAGAAAGCTGACCGCCTTCGTATACATCATGCACGAGGAACGCAGCCTCGGAATTCCGTCGCTTGCCTACATCCGCACCTGCGAGGAAGGCTACCGGAACTTCGGCTTCGACACCAAGTTCCTCGATGCCGCCTACGAGATCAGCGCAAAGGAGGTGCAGCGATGAAAGACCGCAACAACGAGCCTCGCGTCTGCCCGAAATGCGGGCAGGCGTACACCGCACGACCAGCTCTTTCCCGCGCGGATAACAGCCCGATCTGCCCCGACTGTGGAACGCGTGAAGCGCTTGAAAGCATCGGCGTCGGACGCGAGGAACAGGACAAGATTCTTGGCATCATCCACGAGAAGTACGAAGGCGAAGAATAAGGCGAACAGAGCCGCCACGTTGCAACGTGTGGCGCGGGACGGGTATCCTCCAAAGCGGTATCCCTTTCGGTAACCCGCCCCACACAGCGCACGTGTGCGGCTCTTGTGCGATGTACAATACAACGGCATTTCCGCCGCGATGTTTGTCACATTTATTTTGCCGATATTGCTTGATATATCCTCGGTTCAGAGTTAATATGTCACTACCGCAAGAGAAGCGGAATAAACACAAAGGAGCATTCACATGAACATTTTAGTTGTTGAACCGGGCAAGCAGCCCTACGCAAAGGAAATCAGCGGCGACCTTGAAAGCCTGCAGCAGACGGTCGGCGGATATATTCAGGCGATTTACCCCTTCGATGATCCGGTCGCACTGGTCTGCGAGGAGGAAGCCCTCTACCATCCGGAACAGAAGTGGAACCGCCCGATCAAGGGCTACGGAGTCATCAAGGGGACGTTCTTCCTTTGCGGACTTGGCGAGGAGGACTTCACCGACCTGCCGCAGGAGCTGATCGAAAAGTACACGGAGCAGTTCCGGCAGGCATACGACTTTGCGCTGGTCGGCAACACCCTGATGCCGATTCCCCTGAGCAAATAACGACCACGACGGCGGGTGTAATATACACAACATCCGCCGTACATTTTCCCCGTATCTTCTGTAGTTTTAGCGACTTGCTATTATGTGCTTTTAGAGTTAATATGTACACAACGGAAGGGCAACTCCTAACAGGAGCCCGTCCCCTCTGTCCTACGGACATCTCCCCACACAGTGGGGAGTCACCCGCCGGAAACTACGAAACACGGAGGAAAAAACAATGATCAGCTACGTAATGGCAAAGGCAAGAGCAATGGCAGGCAGAGACGACTGGAACGAGCGCGAGGCGATCAGAAGCGCCACGATCCTTTGGTACGACACCGAGGAGGAAGGCTACGAACTTGAGATCGAGAACGAGGACGACCTCGACGCAGAAGACTTCAGGGCTTGGGTTGAGGAGAACGCCGACCGCCTTGCACAGGAGGACGCAGCTGCCAACGGCACGACCTTCGAGGGCATCGAGGAGAACGACTACGAAACCGAATGGATCGACGACGATGCACTTTTTGACGAAGACTACGCAGCCGCCTGCGAAAGCGAATGGGAATGGATGACCGGCAGATAAGCCGGTCGCCCCACCGGGGCGGCACAGCGCCGCCCTGTGCGCGGGCAGCCGGTTCCGCGCAAACGGATGCCAGCAGAAATAGCGCCCCACACAGCGAATTTACGCGGCTCCTGCGGGCGGGCGTAAAGTACACAAACAAGCGGAAAATACCGCAGAGATCATTGTTATTACTCACACTTGATATATTCAATGTTTAGAGTTAATATGTGTACAACGGAACGGGAAACCGAGCCGAAAACTACGAAAATACGGAGGAAAACATTATGTGGCATGAAGGTACGATCGGAGTTCCGAATGACAACGGAAAGTACACGGTGGTTCACTACTGGGTGAAAGCCTACGACGCGGGCAGCCAGTACGGGATCGACGGCGGCAGGATCAGCAAGGCAACGCTGAAGATCAGCGGCGAGGTTGTTTACAACTACGACCGGGGGCTGGATGTTCCGCCGCAGAACGAGGCAACGGAAATGGCGCTGGCGATCCTGATGCACGAATACAACTAAAAACACGAAGGCGGCTACCGGAGGGCAGCCTCCTTAAAATAGTCGCATTGTATTGACTTTGGTGTAAGAATGTGCTATAATAAACAAAAAAAGAGGAGGTCGTTTTATGACTAACAATTCACTTAAAGGAATAGGAGTATTACAGCTTTGTATTCTTCACTTAGTATCAATCGGGAAAAAAGAGTCTATAGCAGATATTGAGGCACATCTCGAATCAAAGGATTTGGTAGAATACCTGTATTCAAAATACAAAGCTGACTTTTCTATTTCATTTGATAACTCAAATTACAGTAATGAAACATTAAACTCATATTTTGGGCAGTATAGTGGATATATTGAAGGAAACGAAGATCGAAAATACGGTATTGTTCAAGACGATGATGGTCTCTTACTTGTGTTGGCTATAATTTCTGAGAAAATCAAAGAGAATGACAATAGTTGGATTGTTACTGATTAATCGTTTGATATTTACATTAAAGCAACTTGGCTTTTAGTTCAAGTTGCTTTTTGTATACATGACAAAATATAAAAACACAAAAGGCGGCAACCGGAAGGAAGCCGCCTTTCTCTCTGAGGGGGTGAGGCATTGCGAAAGCTGAAAGATTATACACCGACCAAGTTCATGGCGGAGGATTCCCATTACGACAAAGCCGCCGCCGACTACGCAGTCCGGTTCATCGAGTGCCTTGCCCACACGAAAGGCACATGGGCGGGAAAGCCCTTCGAGCTGATCGACTGGCAGGAGCGCATCATCCGTGACCTGTTCGGTGTTCTGAAGCCCAACGGCTACCGGCAGTTCAACACGGCATACATCGAGATTCCGAAGAAAAACGGAAAATCCGAGCTTGCCGCTGCGGTCGCCCTGCTTTTGACGTGCGGCGACGGTGAGGAACGTGCCGAGGTGTACGGCTGCGCTGCCGACCGCCAGCAGGCTGCGATCGTGTTTGATGTCGCCGCTGATATGGTGCGGATGTGTCCTGCCCTGAACAAACGCGTCAAAATCCTGACCTCGCAGAAACGCATCGTGTACGTTCCGACCAACTCCTTCTATCAGGTGCTTTCCGCCGAGGCATACAGCAAGCACGGATTCAATATCCACGGAGTCGTGTTTGATGAGCTGCACACACAGCCCAACCGAAAGCTGTTTGACGTTATGACAAAAGGCTCCGGCGATGCACGAATGCAGCCACTGTATTTTCTGATTACAACGGCAGGCACTGACACGAATTCTATCTGCTACGAGCAGCACCAAAAGGCGCAGGATATTCTCGAAGGGCGCAAAATCGATAAGACCTTCTATCCGGTCATCTACGGCGCTCCCGACGATGCCGATTGGACTTCTCCGGAAGTCTGGAAAAACTCGAATCCGTCCCTCGGTGAAACAATCGGCATGGACAAGGTCGAGGCTGCCTGCGAATCCGCCAAGCAGAATCCCGGCGAAGAAAACGCCTTCCGACAACTCCGTCTGAATCAATGGGTGAAGCAGACCGTCCGCTGGATGCCGATGCACAAGTGGGACGCCTGCAAGGTTGATTTCGACGAATCGCTGCTGGAAGGTCGTGTATGTTATGGCGGTCTCGACCTCTCGTCCACGACGGATATAACCGCATTCGTGCTGGTATTTCCGCCGACCGATGAGGACGACCATTATTATATTCTGCCGTACTTCTGGCTGCCGGAGGAAACGCTTGACCTCCGTGTACGTCGTGACCACGTTCCGTATGACCTCTGGGAACGGCAGGGCTACCTGCTGACGACCGAGGGCAACGTCGTGCATTACGGCTTCATCGAAAACTTCATTGACGAACTGGGTACACGTTTCAATATCCGGGAGATCGCCTTCGACCGATGGGGTGCAGTGCAGATGTCGCAGAACCTTGAGGGGCTGGGCTTCACGCTGGTGCAGTTCGGGCAGGGCTACCGTGATATGTCGCCGCCGACCAAAGAGCTGATGAAGCTGACGCTGGAGCAGAAGATCGCCCACAACGGGCATCCGGTTCTCCGCTGGAACATGGATAACATTTTCATCAAGCGTGATCCGGCGGGCAACATCAAGCCCGACAAGGAAAAATCCACGGAGAAGATTGACGGAACGGTCGCCACGATCATGGCTCTCGATCGTGCAATCCGCTGCGGGAACGACTCCGGCGACAGCATTTATGACAGCAGGGATATGCTGGTGCTTTGACAATTATTCATATTTATAGTGTACAGTGAAATGCTTTTGGTCGAAATTATGATTAATATTTAGGCGACACTTTACAATCAAGATATTATTTTTCTAACAAGAAAGATTTATACCAATTCAGCGGAACTGAGTAGAATTCTAAATATGTGTATGCATCACTAATATTTGGCCATCCGTACCATCCATTGTCTATAATAGCTTTAATATTTTCAATAGCTTTACTTTTAATATCAGAATTTTGGGAATCAGAAAAAATAACGGAGATATTAAAAATATCCGGTGCAGTCTCCTCATCTATTGCTGTATCTAAGAACGAATCTTTCAATACTGTTTCTAATTGTTCTCTTACAGCTTGCTTAGGATTCTTTACATAATAGTTGAATAGTGTTTTCCAAGTGATATTATATTTATTTCCATTACAGAACATTTCATTAGTTAAGCCATGTGCATCAAGTTCCGCATTAAAAAAAGCTGTTATTATGTTGTTTGGTGGCATTAAAAATGATTTTGCTTCAGTCCATTCGGGTTCCCAACAACTAATGCCAATATATCTTGAAATCATCACTGCAGATAAGAAGAAAAGAAATTCAACATTGTCATATGAATCTTTCGCTAAATTATAAAACGGAGACAGTGGCCATATAAAATTCTTGTTGTATGTTATTCTTCCATGTGCTACCGCATTTCTAACTTTGATCATATTATCAACAAAAAAAGCAACATTATCATCTAATAGATCATATTTCTCTAAAAAGAATTTAAGCTTAATCGCTAGATTAAGATAGTCGCCAATCAAAAGCCTACTAACTGATTTCTTGTTCTGTTCCACCATTTGTTGAACTTGAGATTCATTAAAATAGAAAAGTTTAAAATGAGCATCAAGCATATTTTCGATGTTATTCTCAAGTTTTTGTTTTAGCTCATTACTAAAGCGTTCGCCAAACAATTCGAATATATGAAAGAAATTTAACGTTGCTTCATCATAATATAAATCAGCATCGAAGCTCTGCTCTTTTAAATAAATAGCTTTTCTCCATCTGTCAAGCAGAGTAATTATTAACTCAGGCTCATCATCTAATTTAAGTAATAGCTTTTTTAGTTCATCTGTATAATCAACACCTTCAATTATTATATGGGTATCTTGTTTGTTGTATTCTATTGGCGTAACAGAAGAAGAACTCGATTGGCTATCGTAAACTGTAAGTGGAAAACCTGTAAAGAATGAAATAATACCTTGAATTACTAAATTGTCGTTTCTACTGTATCTTGGCATTTCTGATAGCGGGGAACTTTTTTCTAATTCGCATTTAGTAATCACGGATAATTCCTTACACTCATTGATGCCATCCCCATCGCCAGCATTTATTATATTTCCTGTGTCAAAAACAACGGAATTATTGTACTCAAAATACACTTCAATGCTATTTGATTTACATGAATAATAATGTTGATTGTATGCATTAATAGACATGACTATTTATCCCTTCCTTTTCTAGGTCTACTCAAAGCATTAAATCCCTAAGGATAATCTTGTACCAATATAGATTATTATATCACAAGCCCATACAAAAAGTCAACGAGAGGAGTGATACACATGGGTATTTTCAGCGGACTGTTCCGGTCGAGGGACAAGCCGAAGGACAGCTACGACAGCCCGTCCTACAGCTATTTCTTCGGACGGACACAGGCAGGTAAGCGTGTCAACGACCGCACGGCGATGCAGATCATCGCAGTTTACGCCTGCGTGAGAGTGCTGTCGGAGGCGATTGCACAACTGCCGCTGCACGTCTACCAATACACCGATAACGGAAAAGAGCGAGTGCCGAAGCACCCGCTTTATTTTTTGCTGCATGACCAGCCGAATCCCGAAATGACATCGTTCGTTTTCCGGGAAACGCTCATGGCGCACCTGCTGATCTACGGGAACGCCTATGCACAGATCATCCGGAACGGCAGAGGTGACGTCATCGGACTGTATCCGCTGATGCCGGATAAGGTGCGTGTTGACCGTGACGATCGCGGCAGGCTCATTTACCGCTATAGTCGATACGATGAACACAACCCGAATTTCAAGCAGCAGGGCGAGATCATTCTGCCGATGGAACAGGTGCTGCACAT
>JAZQOZ010000123.1:0-12815 GCA_045628085.1 Oscillospiraceae bacterium
TCCAGAAACTTGCGGACACATTTGCAGCTTTCCAAGACGGCACACTTGAAGATGTAAAGGGCTACTGCTCCGTTGCTACGCTGCAGGATATTGAAAAACAGGATTATATCCTTACACCCGGACGCTATGTCGGTATCGAAGAGCAGGAA
The DNA here is from genome assembly GCA_045628085.1 of Oscillospiraceae bacterium. Taxonomy (GTDB): domain Bacteria; phylum Bacillota; class Clostridia; order Oscillospirales; family Ruminococcaceae; genus Firm-04. The sequence goes on from JAZQOZ010000123.1 coordinate 150, forward strand.
GACGACGGAGAGCCGTTTGAAGAAAAAATGGCACGTCTGACTTCGGAGCTGTCGGATATGTTCGCTAAGTCCCATGAACTCGAAGATGAGATCAGAAAGAAGCTGGGGGCGATTGGATATGAAATATAAAGTATTCACGCTTGGAGAACTTGTGACAATAAAATACGGTAAAAACCAGAAGAAAGTTCAGTCTGATGATGGTTCTATCCCAATCTATGGCACAGGTGGGCTAATGGGCTATGCTACACAAGCGTTATACGATAAACCGTCTGTGTTGATAGGAAGAAAAGGAACAATAAACAAAGTACGCTATGTAGAGCATCCGTTTTGGACGGTGGACACATTGTTCTATACTGAGGTTAATGAAGATATTGTTATCCCCAAGTATCTGTATTTCCTCATGTCTCAGCTCGATTTAGATTCCTATAATGAAGGAACTACTATACCGAGTCTGAGAACTGAAACACTTAATCGGCTTGAGTTTGACATTCCAAATCTCGAATACCAAGAAATGGTGTTGTCTGTTCTTGAGCCTATTGATAAAAAAATAAGACTCAATGAAGAAGTAAACGAGAATTTAACCGAGCAGGCACGCTTGATTTTTCAATCATGGTTCATGGACTTCGAGCCATTTGGCGGAGAAAAGCCTTCTGATTGGATGACACCAACTTTAGGGCAGATAGCAACTATAAAAACCGAAAGCTGGTCTCCAGCTAAGAATCCAGATGTTATGGTCGAGCATTACAGCATACCAGCCTTTGACGAACAGCATTTTCCTGTGCTTGAAAGCTCATCAGGAATCAAAAGTAATAAATACATTCTCACATCAGATTCCGTTATGATTTCAAAACTCAATCCTGACACCAAACGTATCTGGCGTCCTATATGTATTTCAGAACATCCTGTCTGCTCTACAGAGTTTATTGTTTACGAGGCAAAGAAGAAGGAACAGAGAGATTTTATTTATTCAATACTTGACAGCGTTCCGTTTCTGAATCATCTATGTTCCCATACAACAGGATCAACGAATAGCCGACAGCGTGCCACACCGAAAAGCACACTGGATTTCACTTTTTCATTGCCACCTGATAACGTCATACAAGATTTTTGCAAGATCGTTACGCCTATGTATGATTTGATTGCATCTAACATCATAGAAAACCAGTCTTTAGCGAAAATAAGAAACGCTCTTCTTCCTTGGTTATTATCTGGTGAGCTGGATGTCTCCGACCTTAACCTCTAAGCCGCTAAATTCTCGTTTATTCTTCGATTGGCGGCAATTTTATCCTCCAATGCTCTCAAGACGCTGGAAATAGCTTGCTGTTCCTGTAAACAAGGAACCATCACGTTTAATTGCTGCACAACATCTGTCTGAACACGCTGTCTGCCAGAAGAGCCGACCATCGATTTAATTGCTGGTTCTCTGACTACAGGGCTGGTAACGAGATAATAGATAAAATCAGGATCATACCCTTCTTTTGCTCTGAAAACTATGTACTCAGTAGAACCAAAACCAATCTCATGGTCATCCAGAATGTCAACTCTGGCAGTTTTACCATTTTCAAGGCAAGGCGTTATTCTTGCCATTATAGTATCGCCATTACGAAACTTTGTACCGCCTGTAAAGGCTTCCATTTCATATCCCGGTATATCGCGGCAGAAAGGTTGAAGTTTATCCATAGCCACCTTTTTAGCGATTGTACCCTTTTTTATGGATTCACGGGGATTGAACTCTGCGATCTCATCCATTCGTTTTTCGAGCCATTCACCCATATTATCACCGTCCTAACCTATGTATTTCTTATGAGCCGCTTTTACATTGCTCTGTTTAACCATTGCATATTGCAAGGTTGTATCTATCCGTTTATGCCCAAGAAGCTGCTGAAGTTGCTCTATGGGCATACCTTTGTCAATTGCCATTGTCGCCAATGTCCGGCGGAACTTATGCGGATGCACTTTTGTAATATCCAATCGCTTGCCCATTTCACGGAGACGATGCTCAATGCCGCCAATTTTGATGCGCTCGTGCGGAGAACGTAGCGTAACAAAGAGCGCAGAATTATCATCGGTTCTGCTATCGAGATATTCCTGCAGATGCAGCTTTGCTCTTGCATCAAAATACACGATGCGCTCCTTATCGCCTTTACCGAACACAATGCATTCGCGCTCAGCAAAATCAATATCCTCACGGTTCAACAAAACCATCTCTCCGACACGCATTCCTGTAGATGCCAGCATATCAATCATAGCAAGATCACGGAGGTTTTCGCAGTTATCACGCATCTTTTCCAGCTCCTCGTCAGAGTATGTCTCTTTGATGCTGCTTGCCGTTTTTACCTTGTGAATACGACGCACGGGACTTTTGATGATATAATCCTCGTCCTCCAGCCACGCGAAGAAGCTTGACAGGATTCTGCGGATATTATCAATTGTGACGCGACTGGACTGTTTTTTGGTCTGATATTCCGTCAAATAGGATCGCAGATCCTCTGTGAGAATACTGCAGATGTTTTTGCCAACCGAGGCAACCATAGCGTCAATCGTGGTTTGATAATACCGCAGAGTTTTTTCGGAACAGCCCTCGATGCGCTTTGCCGCTATGAATGCTGAAACAATGTCGGTATTGTTATCCTCCTCGGACTTAACCTCCGCAGTGGTTACCTCATATTTCAGAAGCGACCGTTCCATTGCCTGTTGCAGGTGTTTAAGCTGTGCATTGTCCAGATACGGCAGCATCTGCTGCAGCACCTCTGTAATAAGTTCCTGTTTCATAATGTTCTCCTTCAATATAATATTTCCAGAGAACGATATCAACGGCAGTTCCGTTGGTGCTTACTCCCGCCGTTGGTGAGAGTTCATATCTAAGTGTTACTTGCTGCCATTTCTCGCTCTAAGAAATGCCGCCAAGCAGTTAGGACATTGCGGATAACCAGAAGGATACTTGTCTTTTTCGCATAATTGGATCAACTTTTGCTCATTTCCCCAACACGTAGAGCAATACTTGATTTGTTGATCATCATTTTCAAGTGTGATATAATTTCCATCGGAATGTCTGATTATCTTTTCTTTAGCCTCAAGTTTTTTCTTTAATGCCTCATTTTCATCCTGCAACTCAGAAATAGCAAGTTTTATATCAATTAATTTTTCAACAAGACTAAGGTTTTTTTGTTCCTTCGCTTCTTCAATCAAGTCTCTAACTAAAGAATATAAATCCATTATCATAGCTAATCTCCTTTCGTTGAGTAATAGCATAAACGAGAATTTAGCGGCTTAAATGTCAAGGGTGGACACATCCAGTTCGCCGGACATCAATTGAGGCAGCAATGTGTCACGAATAACAGATAATTGCTGTATTTCCTTATAATTCGAGTAAATAAGATCAAACATCGGCATCGCAAGAGTGTTGAACTCAGAAATAACACTTGCATTAGCACTAAACTGTAATCTTTTTAGATCTGCTACGGTAACATGACCAAGACCTGTGGTTTGTTTATTGCTTGCTATATGTGTAAACTGTGGTTTCAGATATTTAAGTAAAAAGAAAGTGAATGCAGGAGCATCATATTTTGAGACCACACGGAATGTATGTTGGTTAAGGATTGCACGCCCCATACTCCATATAAAGGTATCTATTGATGTGTCAGGATTACCCGACCAAGAGAACAGAATATCTCTGTCATCAATATAATACTTGTCATCTTTCTTTACGCTGCAGCGCTGAGTAGAATCTGTAATTCCGTTTTTAAGTTCGGCGATTTTTATAATCGGCAATCCGGTATCGGAGTATTCGTTCTTCTTGAAAGCTGCACCATTGATATAATCGGCAAGATTATAAACAGATATAGCTTTCCAATCGTCTGGCATGATGCCGCCGAATGGCTCGTAGTCCACAAACCATGATGTAAACAAGGCTTGTGCCTGCTGAAGTAAATTCTCGTTTACCAGAATAATACAATTATGATAGGAGTTGATAAACAATGTCATATACCGAAGCGAGCTATGAAAATGCTATCATACAGCTTTTCGAGGAAATGGGCTATACACATCTGTACGGACCGGATATAGTTCGTGATTATAAAATTCCGCTACACCTCGACGAGCTTACAGAAGCCCTCTATCGGCTCAATCCAACGCTTCCGGAAGATGCGATCGCAGATGCGCTGTATAAACTCCAAAACTTTGAAAACGGCGAACTGGTACAGAAAAACGCTGTATTCATGGACTATCTGCAAAACGGCATTGAAGTTCGCTATACTGTAAAGGGCGAAGAGCGTTCTGCGCTGTGTTATCTTGTGGACTATGAGAATGTTGATAACAACTCCTTTATCGTGGCTAATCAGTGGACTTTCATCGAGAATGACGAGAAGCGCCCCGATGTATTGTTGTTCATCAACGGTCTGCCTGTGGTGGTTATGGAGCTGAAATCACCCTCCCGTGAGGAAACAGATGCTTCCGAAGCCTACACGCAGATCAGGAACTATATGCATTCGATTCCATCCATGTTTATTTATAATGCAATCTGCGTTATGAGCGATCTTTCGGAGAACCGTGCAGGCACGATCACTTCCGGCGAAGACCGTTACATGGAGTGGAAAACAAAGGACGGCAGCTACGAGAATACTCAGTATGCGCAGTTTGATACCTTCTTTGAAGGCATCTTCCAGAAAGAACGCCTGCTGGATATCCTGAAAAACTTTATTCTGTTTTCTAATGAAGGCTTGCAGAGCTTTAAGATTCTGGCGGGCTATCATCAGTATTTTGCTGTGCGCAAAGCTGTGGAGTCGACAAAAAGAGCCACCATTACCGATGGTAAAGGCGGCGTGTTCTGGCATACACAGGGCAGCGGAAAGTCTCTGTCAATGGTATTCTATGCCCACCTGCTGCAAACCGCACTCGAAAGCCCGACTATCGTTGTTATCACGGATAGAAACGATCTTGATGATCAGCTCTATTCTCAGTTTGCGAAGTGCAAGGCATTTCTCCGGCAAGAGCCTGTTCATGCCGAAAGCCGTGAGCATCTGAAAACACTGCTTGAAGGCAGAAAAGCAAACGGCATCATCTTCACAACGATGCAGAAGTTTGAGGAATCCGACGAACCGCTGTCTGAGCGCAGGAATATCATCGTCATGGCTGATGAGGCGCACAGAGGTCAGTATGGTCTGACCGAGAAAATCAAAATGACACAGAATGAGGACGGCGAGCTTGTTGCAAAAAAGGTAATCGGCACTGCCCGTATTATCCGTGACACGCTGCCGAATGCTACATATATTGGATTTACAGGCACCCCGATCTCAATGGAGGACAGAAATACCCGTGAGGTATTCGGTGATTATATCGACATCTATGATATGACGCAGGCTGTCGAGGATGGTGCTACACGTCCTGTCTATTATGAAAGCCGTGTTATGAAGCTGAAACTCGATGAAAGTACACTGCGGCTTATCGACACGGAATATGACATCATGGCTCAGAATGCAGATGCTGATGTTATCGAGCGCAGCAAGCGCGAACTCGGACAGATGGAAGCTATCCTCGGTCATGAAGATACCATTGCCTCGCTTGTTGATGATATACTGGATCATTATGAGAATTACCGTGAGAATCTTCTGACTGGTAAGGCTATGATCGTAGCGTATTCCAGAGCGATTGCCATGAAAATATACAAGCGCATTCTCGAAGTGCGTCCCGGCTGGGAAGAAAAAGTTGCCGTTGTCATGACGGGATCAAATAAAGATCCGGAGGAATGGCACAACATTATCGGCAACAAGCATCATAAAGAAGAACTCGCACGAGAATTCAAAGATAACGATAGCCCGCTTAAGATTGCTATCGTTGTCGATATGTGGCTGACCGGATTCGATGTTCCGTCTCTTGCTACAATGTATGTTTACAAGCCAATGATGGGCTATAATCTGATGCAGGCAATTGCACGTGTCAACCGTGTATTCCGTGATAAAGAAGGCGGTCTGGTAGTCGATTATGTCGGCATCGCATCTGCGCTTAAGCAGGCAATGAACGATTATACAGTCCGTGACAAAAAGAACTACGGTAATACTGATATTGCAAAGGTAGCATATCCAAAGTTTCAGGAGAAGCTCTCCATTTGTCGTGATGTGCTGCATGAATATGATTACTCAGCGTTTTTCGGCGGCAATGAATTAACAGCCGGAAGAACGATCACGGGTGCTGTTAACTTCCTTATGGAGAGGAACCGGGAAAGCGACCGGGAAAGCTACACCAAAGAAGCATTGCTGTTGAAGCAAGCACTTTCCCTTTGTTCTTCCATTGCAGAACAATCTGAACGTGACGAAGCTGCTTTCTTTGAGGCGGTTCGTGTATTGCTGATGCGAATTCTTAATCAGGGCGGCGGCAAAAAGCTCTCGCTGCCGGAAATCAATGCGAAAATCAATGAATTGTTGAAGCAGAGCGTTAAAAGCGATGGTGTTATCAATCTGTTCTCGGACAAGGAGCAGGATTTCTCGCTGTTCGATCCGCAGTTCTTGGAAGAAATCTCGAAGATGAAAGAGAAGAACCTTGCAGTCGAGCTGTTGAAACGCTTGATTGCTGAGCAGGTTCATATCTATCGTCGCACCAACCTCGTAAAATCTGAGAAATTCAGCGAGATCATGCAAAGTGCCATGAATCGCTATCTGAACGGTATGCTGACCAACGAAGAAGTTATACAGGAAATGCTTGCTCTTGCAAAGCAAATTCGTGAGGCGAAGGAAGCGGGCGAAAAGCTCGGTTTAACCGCTGATGAGCTTGCATTCTATGATGCGCTGACCAAGCCGCAGGCAATTAAGGATTTTTATGAAAATGAAGAGCTTATTGCTATTACAAAAGAGCTTGCCGAAACGCTACGCCGCAACCGAACTATCGACTGGCAGAAGCGAGATAGCGCACGGGCAAAAATGCGCATGATGATAAAAAAGCTGTTGAGGAGTCATCGTTATCCGCCAGAAGGAATGGATGATGCTGTTCAGACAGTCATGTCGCAGTGTGAGCTTTGGACTGACAATAATGATATGGAATGATCGTAGGAGGATTTGATAATGGATGCCAGAAAGGGAAATATCTACGAGATACTTAACGGAAACAAACAATTTCTTATTCCGGTCTATCAACGCTATTATAGCTGGGACATTGATCAGTGTAAACGCCTTTGGAATGACATCGTTGAAATGCAGAAAAAAGGCAAATCAGGTCATTTTGTAGGCTCCATTGTGAATATCGCAGAGCAGGCTATGCCAACAGGTGTCCAGAAATTCATGATTATTGATGGACAACAGCGCACCACAACATTAACGCTGCTTCTGTTGGCATTGAGAGACTATGCTATAGCAAATCCGGCAGATACGACTATCAATGCAAGACGTATCGATAATATGTTGCTGAAGAATGAATATGAATCCGGCAATGAGAGATACAAACTCCTGCTTACCGAAACAGATCGAGATATTCTCATTAGCTTGGTAGAAAGCAAGCCTATTGCTGATGGAACAAAATCTAAGCTGCTTGATAATTACAGGTATTTTGTCGACAAGATTGCTGATAAAGAACTCCTCCCCGCTGAAATATATGAATCCATAGGCAAGCTGCAGATTGTCAATATCACATTGGATCGTACTATGGATGACGCGCAAGCTATCTTCGAGAGTTTGAATTCGACGGGTAAAGAGTTGTCCGAGTCTGACCTGATCCGCAACTATGTACTTATGGGATTAGAGCCGACAGAGCAAACGTATGTTTATGAGCATATGTGGAGACCGATGGAGTTGCTGTTCTCATATGAAACACAAGACACCTTAATGGACAAGTTCTTCCGCGACTACTTAACAATGAAGTTAACACGCATCCCTAAGCAAGGACGTGTGTATGATGAATTTAAACTTTATCATCTTAACTGCGAATTCAGTACAATCCGCGAGCTTTGCCAAGACATATTGACTTATGCCAAGTATTATACAGATATAGTGTTTGCGCGTAGCAGTAATCCGGTTCTCAAAGGACTTTACTCTGACATCAATGACTTGCGCATGGAAGTATCCTATCCGTTCCTGATAAAGGTTCATAATGATTATGCTGAACACATTATCACAGAAGACGAACTGCTTGAAATACTACGACTTTGCATCAGCTATGTATTCCGAAGAAGTATATGCGATATCCCAACAAATTCTCTCAATAAAACCTTTGCTACCCTTCGTAACGAAATACGTCAGGACGATTATCTGAATTCTATCAAAGCTTTCTTCATCCTGCGTGATGACTACAAGGAATTCCCGAACGACGAAAAATTTGTAGCTGCATTCATTTCGAGGGATATTTACAATATGCGTTCACGCAACTTTATTCTCAGTCACTTGGAGAACTTTGAAAATAAGTCTATAATAGTTGTTGAGAATTATACGATTGAGCATATTATGCCGCAGAATAAGAATCTGTCTATCGAATGGCAAACTATGCTCGGAGCAAATTGGAGAGAGATTCAAAAGACATACCTCCACACAATTGGAAACCTGACTTTAACTTGCTACAATTCGGAAATGAGTGATCATCCATTCCTTACGAAAATGGACATGGAAGGCGGTTTCAAAGAAAGTGCTCTTAGGTTAAATGGCTTTGTTGTTAAACAGACAGAATGGACTGAAAGCACTATCAAGACACGAGCACAGTTGTTGGCTGAGAAAGCTAAAAAGATATGGGCATTCCCTAAAATGACAGATGCTGAACTTGCACCATATCGCGCCGATGAAAAACCTGCTGAACGCTATTCTCTGGATTCATACGATATAAATTTTGTAACTAAAACCTTGTTTGAGGTTCTTGATCGACGCATTCAGAATCTTTCTCCTGACGTCAAAAGAGAGTTTAAAAAATTATATGTCGCTTATAAGTTGGACACGAACTTCGTTGATATTGTATTCCAGAAACAAAGACTGCGCATATCTGTGAACATGAAATATTCGGAAGTTTCTGATCCCAACGGGATCTGTAAGGACATCACCGGGCTTGGACGCTGGGGCAATGGCGATGTAGAACTTTATATGGAGCATACATCAGAAGTGGATCAGGTGATGGAGATTATTGAGCAGTCTTACAAACTTCAAGCAGACGAATAAAAATCATAATGTAGGATGGGATTAAATGACAGAGCAGAAGATTATCGACCGCGACACATATCGTGCAATAAAGAAAATGAGCCGTGAGGAGCTGCAAGCCTTCCTAATGCGCTACGCTGACGGACTGCTGGAGAAAGACGGCAATTCTATTGACCTGCGGGAGGTTGAAAAAGACCTCCGGCAGATCAAGGGTATCGGCGATAGGCGCGTCGAAGAAATCATGGCAGTATTTGAAAAGCATCTGGGCGTATGAACGCCGACTTTGACACTATTTCAACTATGTTTCCCCGTAGCGATAAGAGCATTGTTTATATCCCCCGCTACTCAAAGTCACAGTATTTCACGCCAAAACATCAAATCGAGAAAGTCGAGGCACGTTGAGTGCGTAGTTTTGATGTCAAGAAGCGAAAGCTGAAATTTCCCTATTTTACGATGATTTTCGAGGCTGAAGCAAAATCACACACAGAGTCTTGATACTGCTTTTGCTGTATCTGGAAAGACATCTACGCCCTAAAATCGGCTGACAACATTTCTGCACACTGACGTTAGTGCGTCAAAATGATAACAGGCGTTTGAGAGTGCGTCAAAATGTTGTCACTGGTTGAAAATGCCGTAAAATCGCTGAATTTAAGACTTATCAAAAATTGCGATTGCAAAATAGGGTTGAGTGCGTGGAAATGTTGTAAATGCTAAAAAAAACAAATGATGAGACAGGGAATTCAGAACAAACATAAGATATGCTTTCAAAAATGACGGCATATTTTTTCTCGTTAATAAATGTGTATTATTGTTCTGATCTATACGGTCTGTATATCCATGCAGCCTTCAAGTAAAAATGGCTATGAATCATATTGACATTATGACTGATTTGTGGTATAATACTAATAATTAGTGCATGTCCGCTATGTAACTTGTTTAACTTATACAGGAGGTAATAAGATGTCAAAAAATTACTTTAAGAAAACTTTGGCAGGCATTTTCGCGGTCGCGATTGTCGCATCTGCCACTCCGCTTGCTCCGTTTGCACCGCTGCTGGACAGCATTTCGATCACCGCAAGTGCGGCTTCGACCGCAGATGGCTTTAATTATGATGCTAACGCTGATGGAACCGTCACGATCACAGGCTATTCCGGTACAGACACAGATGTTGTGATTCCGTCTGAGATCGCAGGTGCGCCTGTTACAATCATTGGCTATGGTGCTTTTGACCAAAATAATTCCATAACAAGCGTAACAATCCCTGATACTGTTACAAGCATTGGCGAAATTGCTTTTAATTGTTGCTATTCTCTGGGAGAAATCACAATCCCCGATACTGTTACAAGTATCGGCGATAATGCTTTTAATTCTTGCTATCATCTGAAAAAGGTCACAATCCCTGATTCTGTTACAAGCATTGGCAAGTCTGCTTTTGAATGTTGCGATGGCCTGACAGAGATCACAATTCCTGATTTTGTGACAAGTATTAGCGATTCTACTTTCTATTGCTGTGAAAACCTGAAAAGCATCATAATCCCTGATTCTGTTACAAGAATTGGCAATAGGGCTTTCCACGAGTGTACTTCACTGGAGAATGTCTATTACACAGGCTCCGAAAGCGATTGGGAGAGTGTTTCCATAGAAAATGGAAATGATGCGCTGAATAATGCAACAATTACTTATAATTACCGCGTACGAAATACGATCCCGAATTCCACCCTGACATGGGAAATCGACGAGAACGGCGTTCTGACCATTACAGGCGATGACGAAGCGTTTCCGGACTTCTTTGATGAGTTCAACCCTAAGCCGATTGTATGGTGTGATAGAAAAAATGATGTCAAAGAGGTCGTATTTAATACGCCGAAACTGAAAAATCTCGGCAGCGCTGCTTTAGTTGATTTTGAGAACCTTACAAGTGTCAAACTGCCTGAAACGCTCACAAGCATTGGCGATTATGCCTTCGTCAGCTGTTTTTCACTTTCAAGCGTAACAATCCCTGACGCTGTTGAAAGCATCGGGTATGGCGCTTTCGGCAACTGTTCTGCTCTGACGGAAATCGTAATCCCTGATTCTGTAACAAGCATTGGCAATTATGCCTTCGTCAACTGTTCTTCACTTTCAAGCGTAACAATCCCTGCTTCTGTTACAAGCATTGGTGCAAGTGCTTTTGAAGGATGCTCTGAACTGGAAAATGTCTATTACACAGGCTCCGAAAGCAATTGGAAGAGTGTTTCCATAGAAAATGGAAATGATGTGCTGAAAAATGCAACAATTACTTATAATTACGGCGTACGAAATACGATCCCGAATTCCACGCTGACATGGGAAATCGACGAGAACGGCGTTCTGACCATTTCAGGCGATGATACAGCGCTGCCTGCTTTTCTTGATAGTGCATGGAATATGACTGAGTGGTGCGGTGACAGATCGAAAATCAAAAAAGTCGTATTTAATACGCCGAATCTGACCTCGATCGGCAGAGGCGCTTTCTATGAATTCGAAAATCTGGAGAGCATCGAACTTCCGAATTCTCTGACAATGATAGGTGATTCTGCTTTTGAACGCTGCACGAGTCTGGAAAAAATCGAATTTCCGAATACCCTTACAACAATCGGCGACTCTGCTTTCTATGGCTGCGAAAAACTGGAAAGCATTGCGCTTCCGGATTCTCTGACAACACTCGGCTGGGGAGCTTTCGGCTACTGCAACGCTTTAAAAAGTATCAAACTGTCTGCTGCTATGACAAGTATTCCTGAAGGTGCGTTTATGTATGCAGCAATAGAAAGCTTCACGATCCCGGCAGGCATTACAGAGATCGGTGATTTCGCTTTCGGCGGATGCCCGAATCTGAAAGCGATCAATGTTGAGGCAGACAACAGCAATTATAGCAGCGTTGACGGTGTGTTGTTCAATAAGGATAAAACAGCGCTGATGCAGTATCCGATTGGAAAAGAGGATGCGGCTTATACTGTTCCGGATACAGTTACTTCTATTCTGGGAGGGGCTTTTTGCTATGCTGAATCCCTGACCGATATTACGCTTCCTGATTTTCTTACCACGATCGAAGAGGAGGCATTCGGCGGAACCAAAATTAAAAGTATCACAATTCCCGATAATGTTACCAAAATCGACAGCTGGACTTTTGGAGAATGTGAAGATTTGACCAGTGTCATTATTCCTGATTCTGTAACGGAAATTGGATCGTATGCATTTGAACACTGTTCATCATTGGCAGATGTCACACTTTCTGATTCTTTGAAGAATATCGGAGAATATGCTTTTGCTGAATGTCCATTATTGACAGACATCACAATTCCTGCTTCTGTTACAAATGTTGGAGAGGGAGTGTTTGAGGGTTCCGGACTCAAATCCGCTACATTTGAATGCGATGATGCGGATGCGATCGCAAACTTTAATCCGGATGAAGGCTGCTATATCTTCTACGGATGTACAGATCTCGAAACGATCTATGTTCCTGCCGGCTGTGCCGATTCCTATAAGAATTCCGATGGATATAAGGCTGCGTTGGGTGATTATATAGACCTGATTCAGGAGATGCCCA
>JAZQOZ010000124.1:0-4705 GCA_045628085.1 Oscillospiraceae bacterium
ACGAGACCAGTGCAAAGGAGGTGCAGCGATGAAAGAGCGCAACAAAGAGCCACGCACCTGCCCGAAATGCGGGCGGGTGTACACCGAGCGACCTGCAAGCTCCCGTGTGGACGGCAGCCCGATCTGCCCCGACTGCGGAACGCGTGAGGCGCTTGAAAGCATCGGCGTCGGACGCGAGGAACAGGACAAGATTCTCGGCATCATCCACGAGAAGTACGAAGGCGAAGAATAAGGCGCACAGAGCCGCCACGTTGCAACGTGTGGCGCGGGACGGGTATCCTTGAAACGGTATCCCTTTCGGTAACCCGCCCCACACAGGGCGCGTGTGCGGCTCTTATGCGATGTACAATACGGCGCTGAAATGCAGGCAATGTTTGTCACATTTATTTTGCCGATAATGCTTGATATATCCTCGGTTCAGAGTTAATATGTCACTACCGCAGGAGAAGCGGAATAAAGCAAAAGGAGCATTCACATGAACATTTTAGTTGTTGAACCGGGCAAGCGCCCCTACGCAAAGGAGATCAGCGGAGAGCTTGACAGCCTGCAGCAGACAGTCGGCGGATACATTCAGGCGATTTACCCCTTCGATGATCCGGTCGCACTGGTGTGCGAGGAGGAAGCCCTCTACCATCCGGAGCAGAAATGGAATCGCCCGATCAAGGGCTACGGAGTCATCAAGGGAACATTCTTCCTTTGCGGACTTGGCGAGGAGGACTTCACTGACTTGCCGCAGGAGCTGATCGAAAAGTACACGGAGCAGTTCCGGCAGGCATACGACTTTGCGCTGGTCGGCAACATTCTGATGCCGATTCCCCTGAGCGAATAACGACCACGGCGGCGGGTGTAAAGTACACAACACCCGCCGCACATTTTCCCCGTATCTTCTGTAGTTTTAGCGGCTTGCTATTATGTGCTTTTAGAGTTAATATGTACACAACGGAAGGGCAAAGTCCACCGGAAACTACGAAACACGGAGGAAAAAACAATGATCAGCTACGGAATGGCAAAGGCAAGAGCAATGGCAGGCAGAGACGACTGGAACGAGCGCGAGGCGATCAAGAGCGCAACGATCCTTTGGTACGACACCGAGGAGGAAGGCTACGAACTGGAGATTGAGAACGAGGACGACCTCGACGCAGAGGACTTCAGGGCTTGGGTTGAGGAGAACGCCGACAGCCTTGCGCAGGAGGACGCAGCCGCAAACGGCACGACCTTCGAGGGCATCGAGGACATCGACTACGAAACCGAATGGATCGACGACGATGCCCTTTTTGACGAAGACTACGCAGCCGCCTGCGAAAGCGAATGGGAATGGATGACCGGCAGATGAGCCGGTCGCCCCACCGGGGCGGCACAGCGCCGCCCTGTGCGCGGGCAGCAGGTTCCGCGCAAACGGATGCCAGCAGAAATAGCGCCCCACACAGCGCATTTACGCGGCTCCTGCGGGCGGGCGTAAAGTACACAAACAAGCGGAAAATACCGCAGCGATCATTGTTATTACTCACACTTGATATATCCGCCGTTTAGAGTTAATATGTGTACAACGGAAGGGCAAAGCCCACCGAAAACTACGAAAAACGGAGGAAAACACTATGTGGCACGAAGGTACGATTGGAGTCCCGAAGGGAGACGGCAAGTACACGGTCGTTCATTATTGGGTGAAAGCCTACGACGAGGGCAGCCAGTACGGAATCGACGGCGGCAGGATCAGCAAGGCAACGCTGAAGATCAGCGGCGAGGTTGTTTACAACTACGACCGGGGGCTGGATGTTCCGCCGCAGAACGAGGCAGCGGAAATGGCACTGGCAATTCTGATGCACGAGTACAACTAAAACAAAAGGGCGGCAACCGGAAGGAAGCCGCCTTTCTCTCTGAGGGGGTGAGGCATTGCGAAAGCTGAAAGATTATACACCGACCAAGTTCATGGCGGAGGATTCCCATTACGATAAAGCCGCCGCCGATTATGCAGTGCGGTTCATCGAGTGCCTCGCCCACACGAAAGGCACATGGGCGGGAAAGCCCTTCGAGCTGATCGACTGGCAGGAGCGCATCATCCGTGACCTGTTCGGTGTCATCAAGCCCAACGGCTACCGCCAGTTCAACACGGCATACATCGAAATTCCGAAGAAGAACGGAAAGTCTGAGCTTGCTGCTGCGGTCGCCCTGCTGCTTACCTGCGGCGATGGCGAGGAACGTGCCGAGGTCTACGGCTGCGCTGCTGACCGACAGCAGGCGGCTATCGTTTTTGATGTCGCCGCCGACATGGTGCGGATGTGTCCCGCCCTGAACAAGCGGGTGAAAATCCTGACCTCGCAGAAGCGCATCGTGTACGTTCCGACCAATTCCTTCTATCAGGTGCTTTCCGCCGAGGCGTACAGCAAGCACGGCTTCAATATTCATGGAGTCGTGTTCGATGAGCTGCACACGCAGCCGAATCGAAAGCTGTTTGACGTTATGACGAAAGGCTCAGGCGATGCCCGAATGCAGCCGCTGTATTTTCTGATTACAACGGCAGGCACGGACACGAACAGCATCTGCTACGAGCAGCACCAGAAGGCGCAGGATATTCTTGAAGGGCGCAAGATTGACAAGACCTTCTATCCGGTCATCTACGGCGCTCCTGATGATGCCGACTGGACTTCTCCGGAGGTCTGGAAAAACTCAAATCCGTCGCTGGGTGAAACCATCGGCATGGACAAGGTAGAAGCTGCCTGCGAATCCGCCAAGCAGAACCCCGGCGAAGAAAACGCCTTCCGACAGCTTCGTCTGAATCAATGGGTGAAACAGACCGTCCGCTGGATGCCGATGCACAAATGGGACGCCTGCAAGGTCGATTTCGACGAATCGCTGCTGGAAGGGCGTGTATGTTATGGCGGTCTCGACCTCTCGTCAACGACGGATATCACCGCATTCGTGCTGGTGTTTCCGCCGACCGACGAGGACGACCATTATTATATTCTGCCGTATTTCTGGCTGCCGGAGGAAACGCTTGACCTCCGTGTACGCCGCGACCATGTGCCGTATGACCTCTGGCAGCGGCAGGGTTTCCTGTTGACGACTGAGGGCAACGTCGTCCATTACGGCTTCATCGAAAACTTCATTGACGAACTGGGTACACGGTTCAACATCAGGGAGATCGCCTTCGACCGCTGGGGCGCAGTGCAGATGTCGCAGAACCTTGAGGGGCTGGGCTTCACGCTGGTGCAGTTCGGTCAGGGCTACCGTGATATGTCGCCGCCGACCAAAGAGCTGATGAAGCTGACACTGGAGCAGAAGATCGCCCACAACGGGCATCCGGTGCTGCGCTGGAATATGGACAACATTTTCATCAAGCGTGATCCGGCGGGCAACATCAAGCCGGACAAGGAAAAATCCACCGAAAAAATCGATGGATCTGTAGCAACTATTATGGCTCTTGATCGTGCAATCCGCTGCGGAAACGAAACCGGCGATAGCATTTATGATGAGAGAGATTTGCTGGTGTTGTAGGGTTACATATCAGAATTTGTGGCTTTTCGTATAGCAAATATGACACACGCCCCAATCATAACACCGCTCGTATTTAATATTATGTCATCAATATCTGTATGCCTTTCGGGACATAGCAGTTGGGACAGCTCAATAAAGATAATAAAACAAATCCCTGCGAACACTGTTTTTTGATATTATCAAGCTTGCGAAAACAGATAGGCCATACTATTCCTACAGGTATAAACATTGCTATGTTCCCGATAATATTGATAAGCCATCCATCATATCTGTCAAAGAGAAAAAAGAACGGGATTAAACTTATCATGTCAGACGGTGTCTCTGAAAATCCAATCGTTAGTGTACCTATTTTTCCATCAACAAAATGTAACGGGAAGTATACAAATCTTGCAATAACTACAAGGCATATGTATACAAGAAGCATCTGTAGTTCTCGTTTTACCGAAAACTTCTTGAATCTGATCGCAATTATGAATCGCACAAGTATCCAAATGAGAGTTATAAAAATAAACATCTGTAGATAGGAAATCTCAATCATAGTCACTGCCTCCTCCTTTCTTTAGCAGATAGCTTGATAAATTCCAATTTGAAGCGGAAACCTCCGTTTTTTTATATTATAACATACGCCCATACAAAAAGTCAACGAGAGGAGTGATGCACATGGGCATTTTCAGCGGACTGTTCCGGTCACGGGACAAGCCGAAGGACAGCTACGACAGCCCGTCCTACAGTTATTTCTTCGGACGGACACAGGCGGGTAAGCGCGTCAATGACCGCACGGCAATGCAGATCATCGCAGTTTACGCCTGCGTGAGAATTTTGTCGGAGGCGATCGCGCAACTGCCCCTGCACGTCTACCAATACACCGATAACGGAAAAGAGCGAGTGCCGAAGCACCCGCTTTATTCTTTGCTGCATGACCAGCCGAATCCTGAAATGACATCGTTCGTTTTCCGGGAAACGCTCATGGCGCACCTGCTGATCTACGGGAACGCCTATGCACAGATTATCCGAAACGGTCGTGGTGAGGTGCTGGGGCTGTATCCGCTGATGCCGGACAAGGTGCGTGTTGACCGTGACGACCACGGCAGGCTCATTTACCGCTACAGTCGATACGACGAACACAACCCGAATTTCAGGCTGCAGGGTGAGATCATCCTGCCGATGGAACAGGTGCTGCATATTCCGGGGCTGGGCTTTGACGGCTTGGTCG
>JAZQOZ010000125.1:0-6898 GCA_045628085.1 Oscillospiraceae bacterium
CGACATGGCTACGATCCGACTTCATGTTTTTTCTTTCAAAACGAATTAATTGCATATGTTAATCAAAAAAACAACAAAACCACTGTTTTCAGAACCGATTCTGGTTCATATAACAGTGGTTTTTCTACAGGCTGTGGCGGAGCAAATGCTCCGCCGTTATTTTGACTTATTAAATCAGGATACTCTTATAATATTAACCAATGCTAACAAAATATTTTTGTGATACCGAAAAAAACACACTGACAGTCAATGGTAAAAAACGAAAAATTTCAAAATTGATGTATAATTGATGAACAAATCCATTTTTGAGCATATAATCAAAAAATATAACTGCTTGCAAGATGATACTAAATCTCTTCTGCGAGCAGTTCTTTATAATCGTTATAAGCCTATATTCAGGCAAAAATTAAAAGGACTATATTTTGCAATATAGTCCCAAAAAGTTGGCTAAAGACTCCTATTTTGATACAATGCACCCTCTGTTATTTCGGAGGGTGCATTTTTTGTTGGGATAAAAGCTATCGTTTCTTATTGAAAATCGGAGAGGGTGCAAATTGCAGTATGGGTATGTAGCCTTGTAGTTGACAAGTGCTTTGTGTGTTAATCAGTGATCTTCATGGATTCCATGGCCATATCCCTCACGCTCATTCCACCACTCATGATGATGATACCCAGGCTGACCGGAAACAGGCGAAACGATATCAAGTCTTGTCATATGACCGTCATCGCCATACAACGCTTTGCCACTGTGTTCGTAATGTCCGTCCGATAATACAAGATTTCCCTCAACAACTTGTGCCCAGAAGCAATCCATATGCAAGTGAAAATCCGGATAGTCATACTCAACGGTCATGAGTTTTTCACCGACTTCGATCACCGTATCCAGTTCTTCCATTATTTCCCTTTTTAGAGCGTCTTGCGGGGATTCACCGGGCTCTATTTTCCCGCCGGGATATTCCCAGCCGTCTTTATAAGGGCCATATCCGCGCTGTGTTGCAAAAATACGCTCACCGTCACGGATTATAGCCGCAGCTACATTGATTGTTTTCATGAATGATCACCCATTTGCTGGCAATTTGGAATCAAAGATAATGTCTTCAGGTACTGTTTCCTCCATCGAAATCCAGAACCGTTGACGTATATCATAAGTATAGCACAAATTTCAATCAATTACAATCGGTAGTCATAAATTGGTTATAATAACCGAAATGCTGATAAACTCAGTTGGCAGATTGTTAAATATGTAGCAGAGCGGTAGCGGTTATTGTTGGTTTCGTTGTAGTCTTTCATAATTCGATCAAACGGGAGTGTATCCTGATGCAAACAACGCATCCTCCTTGTTACAGCGAAAAATCGGATTTCTAGCTTCCTATCACAGTATTGTGATGCACGATTTCTGGGCATCATATTTCAAGACGACCGGATTCAAACATGCCATATGTTGTGCGCATCTTCTGCGTGAGCTGACAGGCATTTTGGAGAATCATCCGAAGCATGCATGGGCAAAGGAATTGTACTGTGAACTGCTGTCTATGTACCGCGCGGCAGTTTATTTATCAGCATCTTTCCTTTTTCACCTTTTGCTGATAAAGCTATGTAGTTCGGGAATTAAGCGTAGTATAAAATCGCTGTCAGAATAATCTCCGACAGCGATAAAAACTGATATGTGCGCAATCCGTCAGTCACGGAATAAAATCAAATTGATGAACATTCGGCGCTTCCGCTGTATGAAATGCCGCAGACAAGATATAATCCTGCGCAAATCGCTGCTGCCATACAAACAACTCAGCGTTTTCGTGCTGTATCCTGCGCATTTCTCCAAAGGAACCGAGCCCGCCGACCGTGGGAACCGTTCGCAGAAATCCCGCGCCAGTACATTTGCTGACAGCCTCCTTTGCCGACCATAGCCGCAGCGCCTGCTCCGGTGAAGAACAGTACCGGATCTCATCGTCTGTCATGAACAGATGCCAGCTTTCCGGCGGAAGACACGTCGGTTCCTGAATGTCTGCGCCGACGGGCAATTCATCCACCGCGCACACAACAAATCTGCCGGAATGGGAAATATTGAAATGAAACGCCGGATGCTCTTTGAAATACGGCTTTCCAAATGCGCCGCGGGAAACAGTCAGCGGCAGAGCCTCCGGAATCCCCAGAAGTTCCGCCGCCATGACAAGTCCCGCCTGATGCTGCAGACGGTCTGCCGGCTGTCTGTAACGGATCGGCTGCGTCTCATTTATTCTGCAAAACCGCTCACAAATCAGCGCAGCCGCTGCCGCATCCATACGTTCTGTATCCGCAAACCAGATCCTGACTGCCATCACTCCACCGATTTCAGCGCCTCGACCATATCCAGCCGCTTGATTTTGGATACAACGATCAGATTCACTGCAAAAGCGCAGATCAATGTCGCAGCGATCACAGCCGCCAGATAATACCACGCAATATGCGGGTAATAATCAAAGCTTGTTGTGGAAACGGTTCCGACGTACAGATTCAGGAACCATTTGCCGAGCGGCACACCGATCAGAATGCCCAGAACGCTGGTGAAAACCGTGTCCTTCATGATGATGCCCTTGATCTCGCTGTTTTCAAAGCCCAGCACCTTCAGCGTGGAATACTCCCGCATGCGTTCCGTGAAGTTCAGAATGCCCAGATTGAACAGGATGATGATGCTCAGCACAATGCCCGCCATAATCAGCAAAATCACGATCATCATGGCACTGTCCAGCACCGTTTCTGCGCTTTTGTACTGCTCATCCAGCGAGGTCACTTCGCTGACGCCGTCCATATCGCGGATCTCATCCATATCCGACGCATTCGTGAAGATGCAGTTCGTTTCATAGCTGTATCCCAGACTGCGGAAGCATTCCTCCGATACCACAATGCCCTGCGGCGCCGGCATGTAGACAATATCCGTGATCACCGCATTCTGATATCTGTTGTCTCCCGCCAGCTTCATCTTCACGGTCTGCCCCTTGGAGATGGACAGTTCCTCTGCCAGCTTGCTCGAAATCAGCACTGCATCCTCATCCAGCACGATCTGCTCATCCTGATTCAGGATATCACGGTAAAACGAAACATAATACCCTTTCTCGATTGCCGTGATCGTACTCGGATACACGGTGTCTGCTGTTTTCAGCTGAATGATCCGCTCACTTGCAGTCTGGATATCGCCCTGCAGTTCCTTGTCAATGTCGTCAATCAGCTTCGGATCCGCATCGTCGTTCAGCACGATCTTGTTCTGATACTGATATTGTGTGCCGTACAGATAATGATTGGCGTAGTTCAGCGAATCGTACAGCCCGATGCTCGCCATCATCATGACAAGGCAGCCTGCAACGCCGATCACGCCGACAGCCGTCCGCATTTTGTTGCGGAAGATATACCGGAGCGACCATTTCCACTCAAACGGCAGCGAGCTTTCCCGATGCTCTCCCTGCTGTTCCTTGACGATAATCTGCTTGTTCCGCATGGCTTCTGCCGGAACCAGATGAATGCTTTCATGGCATGCAAGGATCGTGATAAACGTACAGGTCAGCACGGTGATCAGAATGATCGCCAGTGAGATCTCGGAGTTTTCGCCCGACCATTCTGGCAGCGTGTAAAAAGCCTTCTGCACCGTGATCAGCAGCGGCGTGATCACGCGCGGTCCCAGCAGAAAACCGAGTCCGGCACCGATGCCGCTGATAAAGAAGCCGTAAAACGCAAAGTGAAAGAGGATCTGCATATCCGTAAAGCCGAGGGCTTTAAGCGTACCGATCTGCGTCCGCTGTGTTTCAACCAGACGCTTCATCGTTGTCTGCATAGACAGCAGCGACAGCAGAATGAAGAGCGCAGAAAACATAAAGGACATGCTTCTGAGCTGCGTGATCTGCGAAGTGAACGCCTGCACGCCGACATAATTGCTGCGGTCATAGGAAATGATGTAATGCTCCTCCAGAATGTCCGGAAGATCATGGATCAGCTTGTCTGCACCGTCCTCTGTGATCAGCTTGCAGACATTATAGCGGATGCCGCCGAGAAACGCTTTTGCGCCGTCCTCATTGATATAGCAGTAGCCGTACATTTCATGATCCGGATTGATCGTGGTCTTGCTGCCCGTATAGCTGGTGTATTCCGCACTGATCACTGTGCCTTCGATCCGGAATTCCCGCTCTGCGCCCATATACCGCAGCGTCACGGTGTCACCGACGGCAAGGTTATGCGCATCTGCGTAATTGTCATCCAGCCAGCAGAGCGCATCGCCGTCCTCCGAGAATTCCTCTCCGGCGGTCAGATGCGGACGGTTCATCTCCGTGTCCGAAAACGTATTCAGCTGGAGATGATAGGTTTCCTCGTCCTCATCCTCATCTGTTCCGACAGCGTGAATGCAGTCGATCTGCATGGAGAGCAACGCCTGCTTCACATAGTCCAGATCCTCGATGTCCTCCAGATGCTCCTCCGTCAGATCACTGCCGAACACCCAGTCTGTCACAGCATCCGACTGCTCATAAAATGCTGCGGAGTTCTTGTCCATGCCAAGCCAGACGCCCTCGATTCCGGCATAGATCATAATGCCCAGCAGCGCCATCAGAAACACGGATGCAAACTGCACGCTGTTGTTCCGGATGTCGCGCAGCATCTTTTTAAACAGTGACAGCAATTACCACACCACCTTTTCCACCGGCAGCGGGTTCTTGTTTTTCTTCTGCTCAACGATATGCCCGTCCTTCATGCGGATCACCTTGTCTGCCATTTCCGCAATCGCTGCATTGTGCGTCACGATGATAACCGTTTTCTTCTGTTCCCAGCTCATTTTCTGCAAAAGCTCCAGGATCATCCGTCCGGTCTCGCTGTCCAGTGCGCCGGTCGGCTCATCACACAGCAGCACCTTCGGATTCTTGCAGATCGCCCTTGCGATCGACACGCGCTGCAGCTCACCGCCGGACATATTGGACGGGAAATGCCGCCGCCGCTTTTCCAGTCCGACCGCTTTCAGTGCATCCAGCGCGTTCATCGGTTCTCTGCCGAGTCTGCGGGACACATCCACGTTTTCGTATGCATTGAGCGTCGGGATCAGATTATAAAACTGAAACACAAAGCCGACATCCTCACGGCGGTAATAGGTCAGCTTTCTGTCCGAATACTGCGTGATATCGTCTCCGTCAATGATGATTTTGCCGCCTGTGGCACGGTCCATGCCGCCGAGCAGATTCAGTGTCGTGCTTTTTCCGGAACCGCTCGGTCCAAGGATCACCGTCAGCTTTCCCTCATCAATATCAAAGCTGATATGGTCCACAGCCTTGACTGCGCTTTTTCCGACCTTGTATTCCTTCAGCACATTTTCAAAACGGATCAATCCCATGTCCGTATTTCCTCCCTGTTGTTTTGATGTTCTGATGCACGCCGGAAGCATTTGGTTCCGGCATGCACCGTGTGCAGATTGTTTATTCCGACTGATACCCCAGCAGCCTTCCGATCGGTGCTGCCAGTGCGAAAAAGAGCTTTTGTCCCCAGATGCATTTCGGCGCATAGAGCTGATCCGGCGTTTTCCGGCAGAGCACCGCGATCTGAAGCAGACTCGGCACGCCCTTTTTATTCACCTTTCCGGCTCTTGCCTGCCGGAATGCAACATTATAATAGTCTTCAAATGCCATCGCCGGACTGATCTTTGATTTCACATGCATGACGCCCTTACCGCTGTTCCAGCCTGTGTGAACCGTTCCGGGCGGGATCAGCAGCCTGTCTCCTGCATGATACACATGCACCTTGCCGTTCATCGAAACGGAAAGCTCACCTTTGATCACTTCAAATTCCTCCGAAACGATCGGATGAAAATGCTTCGGTGCGATCGGCTGTCCCTCTTTGGAATAATAATCATATGCAACAAATTCGCCGTTCGTCGTTGCAGCGGTATCCGTAAACACGATTTTCTCACCGGACACCGGATTCACAATGGCATCACCCGGCTGTACCATACCCATTTCCCTCCGTTTCCTTCGGCAAAAAGCCTGTCCGAATGCAATAATCCAGCATTTTGCGCAAGAACTGTGCATCTGTCTTCTTCCACGCAAATCCGAGCTTCGACAGCACCGCGCACGTTCGGCTGCAAAGCAGCGTGAAATGCGTTTCATCAGGCACAGAAAACAGTCTTGTGTGCAGAATGAATTCTCTGATATAATCGCCGAGCGCTTCGGAATTATACTGCGTATACAGCAGATCCAGAAATGCATCTGCGGACATGACCTGCGGCGCAATGCCAATCTCATGCAGGATCGCAGACAATGCGGCTGTGGAAAGCTGATGCGGATTGAACAGATGATAATTCTGATTGCCGCCGTCATTGGAAAAGACAAGCCGCACCATGCTCTCCGCGATCTGGTCAATATACGAGAAATCCATCATCCGGACATTGGTGTCCGGCACGGCACCCAGCATAAGCATGGCACGCAGCGTTTTGTAGAATCCGTTGGTATCAATATTCTCCTGGAAAACGCCGGTCTCCGAATCGGCAATCAGATTTCCGACGCGGTAAATATTGGCTGAAACGCCCTGCTGCCGCGCCTCCTGTACATACCGTTCCGCCTGCAGCTTCGTCTCCGTATAGTAATTGGTTACGATCTGCCCGACATCGCTGTCATCCTCCGTGAACAGGAAGAACGGCGTCTCTGAAACAACGCCCTCTGCCACACCGATCGTCGACACATGATGCAGCGCCTTCGGCTTTCCTTCCTGCGCAAACGCGCCCAGCCGCCGGATCAGCTCCGCATTGATCTCCGAGAACTCAGAATGATGCCCGTAATGCCGGACATTTGCGGCGGTATTGATGATGCAGTCTGTTTTCTCTGAGAGCAGATGAAAGTCTGCATCCGAAAGACCGAACTGCGGTCTGATCAGATCGCCCTCCAGAATGCGGAGC
>JAZQOZ010000126.1:0-2081 GCA_045628085.1 Oscillospiraceae bacterium
ATATCGAGCGCCTCACCGTCAGCGCTGTGCTTGTCAAGGTCTGTTATCAGTGAAGCGACATTCTTTTTTCCGAGGGAATCTACCTCTATTCCGCGATCTTCAAGCCATGACTTCAGCTGAGATACGGAATTCGGATTTTCAAGTCCTGTCAATGCGTATGCCCGTTTCGTCATTTCTTCGGACATCGCCATATTGCAGATAATTGCCTGCTGTACCAGTTCCTTGTCGATCAGAATACCGCGGTCGGTGATACGCTGGTCCATGTGGTAGTAGTCCCATTCCTGCGGGAGCAATGGAAACTTTTCAAGTCTCCGGCGGATATCCCGTTCGGTTTCCACGTCCTGTATGCAATAGCTTTTGAACAGCTTCCAGTCATCGAGCGCGTGTTTCGGCAGATTCCGTGTTCTGCCGCCGTTTGCTTTGGTGGGCTTACAGGGCAGAGAAAAATATCGGATCAGGCGTTCACCGACGGCATCCTTCTGCTGTGCAGTTTTCAGCGCCTGTGCCGCCGTTGCCAGCTTCAGCGGCAGAGACAGCGATGCCGCCCAGACCATCGAACATTGCCATGCATCCGGAGAAAGCTGTGTACCGAGATATTTTGAAAGGCAGGTGCGTTCAAACTGTGCGTTCCATGCCGATTTTATAATACTGTCATCCTGCAGCGCATCCATGACCTCTGCCGGGAGCTGCTCCCCGCAAGCCATATCCACACATTTGGTTTCTTCATCGTCAAATGCGTATGCGAACAGCAGAATATGGAAATCTCCCTCAACATAGCGGTACACACCGCAATTCGGAAGGTCAACATCGCTGTAGGTCTCCAAATCTATACTCAATACTCTTTTTGCCAAGTTATCACCACCTGTGAGTCTTTATGTACAAGGGAGGCAGTGCCTCCCGTATTTCAGTTCAGAAAATCCATATCTTCGTCATCAAGTTCGTCTGCATCGTCGCCCTCAACCTCTGTAAAATCGGTTGCTGCGGTCGGTCTGCCGGCAAGACGCTCGCCGTGACGAACAAGCTGAATATTCTGAAGTCCTGCTGCGATGCCCTTGTTGCCGGATGCCGCAAAGCCGTAGAAGTTCACGCTCACATTGCAGTAATCGCCGCTGCCGCATTCCATCGGGTCAAGGATCGGCTGAACGTGTCTGTCAACGATCTGCGGAGCATCCTTGCTTGTCGCATTGAAGAAGAAATGGCCTGCGTAGTTCTCATCATCGGGACGGTCAATATCGCCGTCATGCATCGGGAGCTTGAGGTTTGCAGGAACTTTTCCGTTCCACTTCTTTTCCTTCGCCACTTCCTTTGCGGCATCAATTGCCTTCTTGATCTTAGCAAGGGTCGCCTTGTCATCCTTGGGAATCAGCAGAGAAACGGAATACTTTTCATCACTGCCGTTAATGCTCTTAGGCTCCCAGATATTCGCAAAAGAGATGCGGCAAGGCACGATGACCTTCGTTGCGGGTGCTGTATTGTTGTTTGCCATTGTTTTTTCCTCCTGAAATGTAGTTTTTATTCCTCGTCAGGCAATACCGAAAACTCCTGATCGGGGGCTGATGTGAGATCGACAGGCTCTCTTGGATCGCTTTCCGGTACGAGAGCCAGCTTACCGGGCGGTTTGGCGACATATTCACCGAGCAGCTCATTGAACTTTTTCTTGCCCATCATCTTTTCAAACTCGGTCAGAGATATGAGCGACTGCTTGTAAAGATCAGTGTAGCCGTTCTGCACGGCAGTATCGACCACCGCCTTTGTGTCAGTGAAAATGCGCTTGCTGCGTCCCTCGACCACCTTGTAGCCGGGAATGGGTACGCCGTGGTTGATTGCCTCGGAGGAGACGAACGCGAATACCGCCTCGATCCAAGAGGATATCCTGTTCAGCGTCGGCAGTATTTCTGCAAGTTCTGCTATGGGGATCAGTCCGGGCTGTTTGAATACGGCTGTATCGGTATCTGCTTCGTATGGTGCAGTCATGTCCGATTCCTCTGCGGTATCATCAAATGCACCTGCATCGAGATCAAGGAAATCCTCACGGCAGAGTGCCAGTGCTTCATCCGCACACGCCTTGCAGACAGGCTTTG
>JAZQOZ010000127.1:0-2511 GCA_045628085.1 Oscillospiraceae bacterium
ATTTGCTCTCATGCTTTACAAAATGTAATTTTCGAGCCGGTTTCAACAGAATACCGCAATGTCCATCAGCCGGTTCAGCCATTTCATTCCGCCTGCGAACACATATATCCTTTCTCATAATACTGTACCGCTTTCTTAACTGGATTCATTTTCTTTTTCTCCCATAGTTAAATTTAGATATGTCTATATATCGCAGCTGTCATAAGCCGTAAAGAAATACGGCTTATGAAAAAACAATGGCGCACCGTCTTTACTTTTCAAGTGGATTGATGTATAATGAATATATATAGCAGAGGGAATCTCTACACGAAGATATTTAGGAGGTGCATTTCAGGGTGAGGCAAAAATACTGCCGGATCAGGAAACTGTCATTGTAAAAAAGAACGAGAGCTTCCTTGTGAACGGGATGATACCGCACTCTGTTTGGAACAATTCTGATGGCGATACTGTTATGATTGGAATTACTGTCATATAAGTTCCGGCGGTAAGAGAGTACCCGGACACCGGAAACACGAAAGATATTGAATGTACTGATCTTACAGACATCTCGATCACCGCAAGTGCGGCTGAGAACGAAAACGGCTTGGAGTATGAGAAGTCCGGCAGAGAAGAGAACGATTTTGATGATGAATAAAAGCATGGGAGGTCGAGCATATTGAAACGTGTTCTTGTGAAATCCGTTCATGGTGCATTCGGCTATGTCATGGATCATTATTATCCATTTGGCATGGCTGATGAGGCCGCAGAACAGGGAGCATTGACCGACACCTATGCAGTGATCTCAATTCAGGACAGTCACACAGGAGGATTCGGTATCAGTTTTACAGAGAATCAGTTCTGCAAAGGCGTTCTGACGCTGATTTTCGATGATATTGTAACAGAGGTGGATGGAACTGTATTATTCGATGATGATATGGCGGATAAAATCATCGACTTCATCGAGAAGCACAGGAGGTCAGTGGACACGCTGTTAGTTCATTGCTACGCAGGACAGTCACGATCCAGAGCAGTCGGAGCGTTTGCGGTAGAGATGCTCGGCGGCGACAACAGCAAGTATTTTGAAGAAGGTGCGCCGAATCAGTATATCTATGATGTGCTTGAGAGTGCATGGGTGAGAAAGCAACTAATGAATTATTGAAAAGGAGAATCGGCAATGGAGAATGATTTTGATATTCGAGATGGTGTGCTGTATAAATACACAGGAACTGACGAAAACGTGATTATTCCTGATTGTGTTCATATGATTTATGAGAAAGCATTTCGTGGGTGCGAAACAGTGAAAAGCATTGAAATTCCGACATCTGTTACTGTAATTGGTTGGGGTGCGTTTTCATTTTGTGAAAATCTTGAGCGCATCAACTTGCCATCAACGCTTTTCATGATTTCAATAACTGCAATTGAGGGCTGCACGAAACTCAAAGAAATCATCATGGAAGAAAATAAGTGCTTTTATGTCAAAGATAATCAAATCATCAGCAAAACTGATGATAGCTACGTTATTTCAACAGGCATTGTCAAATAAGAATACAGCGGAATGAAATGCGAAAGGGTGAAGTCTATATGCTGCACAATATGAAATTGGAAGCTGCTCCGTTTGAGCAAATCAGAAGCGGAAGAAAAACGGTTGAACTGCGTCTGAATGATGAAAAGCGGCAGTCTGTTCAGGTCGGTGATTTCATCGAATTTACCTGTGTTGATGATTCAACGAAAAGAATTCAGACAAGAGTTACAGCCCTGCATCATTTCGCCTCATTTGCAGAACTGTTTCGCTCCCTGCCAAAAGAAAAAATGGGCTATGCTGCAAATGAAACACCCGATCCGCAGATCATGGATGAATACTATTCCCCTGAAAAGCAGGCGCAATACGGCGCGCTCGGCATTGAACTGCGCCTGACCGATCTCCAAAAATTTATAGATGCACAGGAGCGCGGATATGGTTTTGGTTCTGCTTATGCAGCGGCTTTGTCCGAGATGAAGCAGGGATATAAGAAATCTCACTGGATCTGGTATGTATTTCCGCAGATTCAGGGACTGGGGCTGAGCGGAACGACTGCTTATTTTTCTGTTACGGATTTGGCAGAAGCTGCTGATTACTATGCACATCCGGTTCTTGGCGCAAGACTGCGTGAGATATGTGAGGTATTGCTGCATATCGAATCGAATGATGCCGGTTCTGTATTCGGATACCCTGATGCATTCAAGGTTTGCTCCTGCATGACATTATTCAAACACGCGGCACCGGAAGAAACTGTATTTCAGAAAGTGCTGGATAAGTTCTATCACGGCAGCGAGGACCGGAAAACATTAGGGATTCTGGGAATATGATATTATGCCTGCCACAGGCAAAGAAACATCAGAAAGAAGTGATACAACATGAATAAGCCGAAAATGATACTGTTTGATTACGGCGGAACGCTGATATATGAACCGGATTTTGAGCCTATGAACGGAAACAGAACTATTTTCCCGTATATCAGCGAGAATCCGCATAATGTCAGCTTTGAAGAATTC
>JAZQOZ010000128.1:0-5987 GCA_045628085.1 Oscillospiraceae bacterium
TATGCAAATACACTGCACAGCGGCAAAAATCAAGCTGATAGGTCAAAGTCAATGCTGTCTGAATGATGTGTCATTTCGTGATGTCTGTCTGTGTTGTCCTTACAATATGCATTATACTCGCTTTGCAATATAATTTCAACCATGATTTTCATTATACGTGCGGCAACACAAGCGGCAACACATATTGTTTTTACGCAGATACGAATAAAACAAATTTTCTCAAAAGATCTTCTGATAATTACAAGCTGATATAATAAAGAAAACTATGCAAAATGACTATGAATTTATCATACTGAATAGAAATGCTTGATCCTGTGCCGTAAATGTTTTGTTTCGTAAATGCCTCTTTATATTCCGATCGGATGGAAAAGTCGGATCGCCGTTCCGACTATGGCATTATCATATCACATCTTGATAATAATCACAAATCGCAACATAATCAGATATATGCGCTGTTTTGAAAAAACAGGCTGTTTTCTCCGGAATACTCCCGATTCCTTTGAATTTCACGGGTGGTCATGATTCGGCAGAAAGAACTGAAAACAGCACGAAAATCACGTATCTGCGCGATAAAATAATTATTTCAGTACCGGATGCATCATGCAGCCGCAAAAGACGTTCTAACAGACAAAACGGACAGGTCATCTGACCTGTCCGCCTCGTATCATAGAATTAAAGCTGATCGCTGCCAAACTGGTTCACCGGAAGCAGAATGCTTCTGTTCTGTTCGTGACACATCGTCTTAACGCGATTGATGCCGTTGTCAAGCATCATCAGCAGCGCATTTGCCGACTGGTATGTATTTGCATCACAGTAGCAGATGCAGCCCGAAACCGTAAGCTGAACCGTAACACCGTTGATCTGGATCGCCTGCGAGAACGAGCGCAGGATCTTCTGTGCGATGTCGCCCGCCTTGCCGTTCGAGAGTTCCTTATTGAACAGAACGCAGAATTCGTCAACTTCCGTATGATAGACCTCTGCCTGCTTGCCGAATGTGTCAACAATCTTCTTTGCGATCGTTGCGATATATTCATCGGCAAAATCACGGCTGTACTTTTCATTGATGCTCTTGAAGTGATTGAAGTTGAACATTGCAACAACAACGTCCTCCGCCTTCAGTTCCGTGTCAAACATTTCCTCGAATGCGAAACGGTTTTTCAGTCCTGTGATCACGTTAATATACGCAATATCAATCGCCTTCTGGCGCATATTTTCAGACTTCTGCTTACTCTTCTGGATTTTCAATGCGGAAGCATAGTCGCGCTTTTTCGCTCTTGCAGTTGAGATCAGACCGACAGCCATTGTGATGATCAGGAACAAAATCACGAACAGGAAGCGCTGTCCGACGCGGCAGAAGAATTCGTATGTTGACTGGTCTGCCCTTTCAAAAAGATCATTGATCTTTTTCGATGCATCCGACTGAAGCGCATCGACCTCAACACTGCGCAGGACGGTCGCCTCAGCAGTATGATTTTTAACAGCATTCAGATTTCCGGCGATCGTTGTATAATACTCATTTATTTTCTCCATGCTGACTTCAAATTCATCATCCAGCGTCGGATCAATATTGGACAGATCAATTTTGCGGAATTCATCAGCATTCTGCGCGATTTCCTTATTATATTCTAAAATTTCCTCGATGTTGTACTGAACAAGAACATCGTCTGAACTGTTTAATTCAATTCTCAACAGACTTTCATTGATGCTGCCGAAGTTGCTGTTGATCTTTGCAATGCGGCTCAATGCATCTTCAGCGTGCCATAAACCGTAACCGGTTCGCTGAAAAGCGAAAATAACAACTGCAATATTCAGCAGTGTCAGGATAATAAACATTAGGGATGTGCGGCGATACGTTTTCGGGTTAAAACCTTCCATAACGACATTATTTTCTTTCTTTTTCATGGTACATTCTCCTCTGATATCTGAACTGAATTCGGGGATTGGGATGGAAATGTGCTTATCTGTGAACGATTGCGAATAGAACTTGTCTGACACACAATACAAATGCATAATAGATTGTCAAACTGCCGTATCATTGCATCAGGATTACGATGCCGATCCTGTTCAATAGCACCGCATCCGCAATATTACCATATCGCATCACCTCGGATAGCTGTTAATGTGTCTGCTCAATCCGAACAGACCGGTCGAAATCATCTATCCGTATTATAACACTTATCACTTGTAAAAGTCAATATCTTTTGAAAAAAATTGTTAAATTTTACCTTATGTTCATAATTAGTTATACATCATGTTCTTTTCCAAACAAAATATGTCCGTGTACCGCGCACAATAGAACGTATATTGCAATGTATATAAATTTTTACCGGTGCGCACGATAGTATAAAAATATAGAATCTGTGCAGAGCGGTTTCCGTTCCTGTCCGCAAAAAATATTTTGCCCCGAAACACTTGAAAGCGTTTCAGGGCATTGGGTTCTATTCGGTTATTGTATCGGCACTGCCCGTCCGGCAAATAATGCCCTCGCCTGCTCTATCGGTGCAGGCGTACAGGTTGAGAGCGCGATCAGGCAGTCATCTTCCGCAAGTGCCATATCACGCGAAAATTCCGCCGTTTCATACAGCCGCGCCGCCCATTCCGCATGGTCTGCCGGCACATCATACAGCATATCAAATGCATCTGTCACAGCCAGCGCGAAGAATTCTATTCGCAGGACTGTATCCGGCGTGATCAGCCAGCCGTAAGGGTGCGCATCAAATTGCTCCTGTGTCCGAAATGAACGGATATCCCCGAACATTCCCTCGGTCATATTATGCCCGTACAGAATATTTGTCGTATCACGCAAAGCGCGGTCACAGCGGCAGTCCAGAAAGATCGAGCCGATCTCCAGATAACTGTCATTCGGCGCGTGCGTCAGATAAAACTGGTTGTCACTCCCCTGCACGACCGGATAATCGATCGAAGAATCCGCAATATACAGCCACCCGACAAAATTCGACAATTCCGCAGAAAGCCGCCGTGTTCTCTCCTGCAATTCATTCAGTTTCCAGTCCGGCAGTTCCGGATCCGTTGCGGAAGGTTCCGGCAGCGGTTCTGTTTCCGTCACTGTGACCGTTTCAGTGACGGTCGTTGTTTTGGTCATGCGGTCTGTCTGTGTTGCCGGAACGGTCGTCTGCTCTGTGCAGACCGTCTGCCGGACAAACGGCGGCAGTGCAGAATCCGTTTCCGCAGTATTGCGGCTGTTCTGATAAACTGCCCTGCCGACAGCACAGCACAGCAGGATCAGCAGCAGAATCACAGCCGCCCAGAATCGTTTTGAATGCAGCATATCCCCCGTCCTCGATCATCATTTTATCGTATCAGCAGTATAATTGTCTGTCATTTTTCATTATGCCACACTTTTGCAGAATTGTCAATATCTGCGGCGGGAAAACAAGCTCTCCCGTGACTGCAATATCACGGGAGAGTTCTCGGTTATTTTGCTTTTGCCGCAGCATCAATCCGCAATCAGATGATGTTTTCAGCATCATCGCGCTTCTTGTTCTTGGAGAACAGTACGATCATGCCTGCGCCCAGTCCGGCCATTGCCGCAAACGGTGCAACTGTAAAGAGCAAGCCTGTCGGGGAGATCGACTTCATTGTGTTGGTGAAAATCGTGTTCTCAAGGTTTGCTGCCAGCTTAGAATCATCACCGTCATAGTCAGAAATCGCAATCGGAGCAGTACCGCCAATGGATGCAGAATCAGACTTTCCAATAGAAATATTATCAGTATCCTTTATAATCTTTCCAGCAATGCTATCCTCAACTGTTACATCATAAATAGCATCTTTGTCGTTCGTTTCAGTAACAGTAATCAGGCAGTTTGCCGGAATACCTGTCACAGCGAGGTATTTCTCGTCGCCAAGTTTTACAGTAGTATCAGCTGTGTCAACAGTTCCCTTTGTACCATTGGTTGCATCGTTTGCAGCAGCAATCGCATTCGCTGCGCTATCAGCAGAAACTTTGGAGTAGTTGAAATACTGAACGGCTTTATTTGTATCAGTATTTGTAACAGTAACTACGAACGGCAGTGTATTGCCGACGATCATGTCATTTTTGAAGATCTTTTCAACGGTGTAGTCATAGGTATAGAGTTCGTCGCCCTTATATGCGTCCGGATCAACTTCCTTTTTCTTTTCAGCTTCAAAGTCTTCACCTGTTCCTTCACCGGTATTATTACCGTTCTGAGAAAAACCATCTGTTTTGTTGGTTGCAATGTCAATATTTGCATTTGGACCATCGCTGTAGAACATCACAGTACCGTAAACTTCCGGCTTTCCGTCATCACCTTCTTCGACATACACATCAACATAGCGGACAATATCGCCCTCGGCACGACTGATACCGTAATCAGCATAATCACTTTCAGTTTCAGTCACAACATAGCGATAAACGCCGGCTCCGCCCGTGAACTTTTCAGCATCAAACACAACATAGATCTTATCTGATACAACAGCCTTTGTATCTTCCAATTCAACAGCCTTGTCTTTATCTTTAAACTGGAAAACATACTCGTCTGTACCTTTTCCGTCAGAACCCTTCAGAAGGAAGCCGCCTTCCGGACCTGCCTGAACAGTTGCAGTAAGACCGTCTTTGTCCTTAACCGTGGGAGCTTTATCACCGACCGAAACAGTCGCAGGTGCAACTGTGTAAGTATACTTGACAGCCGGTACATATACATTTGAATTGTTGTCATTGTAGATGGTCAGCGTCTTGACAAAGTACGGATCCGTGTCCGCATCCAGACCAGTGCCAACGAACCAAGGTGTATTATTTGCATCGTATTCCGCAAATACCGGAACTGCGAGAGCCGCAGTGATGAGTGTTGCCGCTGTAAAAGCAGCGATTTTCTTGAATGTAGTTTTCATAATAAATTTCCTTTCATCATAAATTTTCATTTTTCATTCGGATGCACATTCCGTGCAGGTCTTTTTACTGTGTAATGTTTTTTGCCGGGTAGTTGCTGTACTTTGTCCGGATCTATGGGGGCTTGTCGCGGCTGATGCCTTTCAGACGCTTCCCGTGTTTAGATCGGTGAGCTGCCATCAGACATCACCCCCTTCTGAACGGAACGTTTTTTCAGGATCCATAATACCATCAGCAGCATCAGCGAAGCCATTGCTGCATAAGGAACTGTTTTTTCCCGATAGCCGGTCGGTGCCACATCCGGGATCTTGTTTTTCAGCTTGGCCTCTGTGTCCTTTTTCAGATCAATCGTGAATTGATCG
The DNA here is from genome assembly GCA_045628085.1 of Oscillospiraceae bacterium. GTDB lineage: Bacteria > Bacillota > Clostridia > Oscillospirales > Ruminococcaceae > Firm-04. The sequence continues at coordinate 5,230 of JAZQOZ010000128.1, forward strand.
TCCAGGATCGTTGCTGCAACGCCGTTCACCTCTGCGCTCAGGATAAACTTGCTGTTATCCTTTGCAGATTCATGCAGGACGTATGCGCCTTCCGGCAGTCCGTAGATCTTGATATCAGTCGCATCCCCAATCTCAAGTGAAATGATGCCGTTCGCATCGGGTTTGACTGTATTGACTGTAGTACCGTTTAAAGAATATCCGGTGATATCAAATTCCGAATCTTTGTCAAACTTTTCCGATTTGATCTCAAGATTGTACTTTTTGCCCGTATCCTGTCCGACAACATCTTTCGTGATGCGAAGATCATTGCCTGCCTTATACACCGCATAGACGACCGGAGCGCCTTCAAACGGCTTCCAGTCATTGTCATCCGAGGCGGAAAAGCGGTATTCGACCGAGCCGTTTTCGATACGCAGCTCCATGTACTTTTCATCGGAAGAATCCGTCACCTTGCCGAGCGTCGGCTGCGTACCCGTTCCGACACCGATCCACTTGTAGATCAGAGAATTAGGTCTCTTTCCGTCCAGTTTCGGCGGTACCTGATAATCGTCCATAGACTGCGAGAGTATCAGACTTTCGCCTTCCGGAATCGTCAGATATGACCATTGCGAAACTGTGCCGCCGTTCAGCGTAACCGGATCGGACTTGCCGCCCATTGTGATATTTTCGATCAGTTTCAGGCCTTCCGATGTTTCCTCGACATAGACGATTTTCGGCTTCTGATAGTAGACGTAATAGATCTTCTGATCGCCGAGCGG
>JAZQOZ010000129.1:0-24158 GCA_045628085.1 Oscillospiraceae bacterium
ATAAATGCGGTAACCGGCCCTTTTCACTTTTCATTTGAACGAGTATCTTTTTTCTGCACACCCATTGCAATTCACACGATAATATGCTATAATGGAAATGATATCTGTTATCAGTCAGCAAAGGAGCTTTACTATGAGTAAGTCAAAAAATACATCTCAGGTCAGCGGCAGAAACAGAGAGGAAAAACGTGCAGCGGCACGCAGTCCGCAGCCGAAAAAATCTTCAAAGCCGCTTGGTCTGCGCATTGCGATCATCGTCATTATGGTTGTCATGCTGCTCGGATTTTTCATTCTTCCGCTGCTCCGCTGAGCATTGCCGCTTCTGCGGAAAGGAGCTGTTCTGAATGGCAAAAGCAAAAACCAGATATGAATGTACCGCCTGCGGTGCTGAGTTCCTGAAATGGAACGGCAAATGCCCGAACTGCGGCGCATGGAATACGATCGAAGAAGCATTGCCGGAGATCCATACACCGGTTCGTTCCGGCAGCGCCGGTACGCGCAGTGTGCCCGTTGATGTGACCGCGCAGATTCGGGAACTGGCTGAAGTCAGTCTGAATGAGGATATCCGCTATGATACCGGTATTCCGGAGCTGAACCGTGTGCTCGGCGGCGGTCTGGTCAAAGGTTCCGTTGTTCTGCTCGGCGGTGAGCCCGGCATCGGAAAAAGTACGCTGCTTCTTCAGATCTGCCAGTATCTCGGAGCAGACCGTTCTGTATTGTATGTTTCCGGCGAGGAATCTGCACGGCAGATCAAGCTGCGTGCCGGCAGACTCGGTGTCGATACCGAAAATCTTTATCTGCTGACGGTCAACGATGCGGAGTCTGTTTGCGATACGATCATGCAGACAGAGCCGGATATCGTCATTATTGATTCGATCCAGACTATGCATATTGCAGGGATCAGTTCCGGTTCAGGCTCAGTCGTACAGGTTCGTGAATGTACCGCAATGTTCATGCAGGCTGCAAAAGCAAAGGAAATTCCCATTTTTCTTGTCGGTCATGTGACCAAAGAGGGTGCGATCGCCGGACCGAAGGTCATGGAGCATCTGGTCGATACGGTGTTGATCTTTGAGGGCGACCGTTATCAGAGCATCCGTGTTCTGCGTGCGGTGAAAAACCGTTTCGGCTCGACCAATGAGATCGGCGTATTTGAAATGCGCGACAGCGGCCTTTCCGAGGTCGCCAATCCCTCGGCTATGCTGCTGGACGGCAGACCGCTCGGCGTTTCCGGAACCTGCGTCTGCTGCATGATGGAAGGCAGCCGCCCGATCCTTGCGGAGATTCAGGCATTGTGTACGAAAAGTACACTTTCCACGCCGCGCCGGACTGCGACAGGTCTGGATTATAACCGCGTGTATATTCTGCTTGCTGTATTGGAGAAACGCATCGGGCTGCGCGTGGCGGCTCTGGATGTATATTTGAATATTGTCGGCGGTTTCCGGCTTGATGAACCGGCAGGTGACCTTGCCGTTGCACTTGCACTGTATTCCGCGATCATGAATAAACCCGTTCCGGAACAGGTCATCGCATTCGGTGAGATCGGTCTGGGCGGTGAACTGCGTTCTGTGTCCAATGCGTCACAGCGCATACAAGAGGCAGAACGTCTGGGATTTACGGACTGTATTCTCCCGAAGCAGACGCTCCGTGCGCTGCAAACTGACCGTTTCCGGATACGTCTGCACGGTGTTTCCGGTCTGAAAGAGGCATTTGCCGTTCTGGAAAAGCAGACCGCACAGTGAAATGCACATAATGACCGAAGAAAAAGGAGGTATAGCATGGCGAATATTTTTGGTGTCCGGCGCACAGATCCGCCGGAGGAACTGATCAATATTCCTGACAGGGGCGCAGAAGCACTCATCAATATCCTCGTGCTTGCCGCCTCAGCATTGGCAGAAACCGATTCGCAGAAGCGTCTTGCGGTCTGGCTTGCCGAGCATGACCGGATGCTGGGGATCGGGGATGTCGGCTTTTATCTTGCGGATATGCCGTGGGATGCCGAATCCTTTGAGCAGGATCGGCAGTTTATGGTGCGCGTGACGGATGCCGCTTCGCAGAAAACCGGCTGGGAAGTGCTCGAATACCGTCCGAATGCCGATCATCTGATGCCGATGCTCGGATGGTTTCGCAAGAGCTTTGTGCGGCTGAAACCTGCGGATGTTGATTTGAATGCACTTGAAAACTGGCTTGATGATATGGATGACGATGATCCGGTGTTTCATGGATTTCCGCGCTGTCAGCGGCACGGTGTCTATCTGACATGGTTCGGCTGCCATATCTGCAACAGCAAATAACAGGATCATTGTGATTCTGATTTACAATAAAAGGAGTTATTGCCAATATGCTTCAGCAGCTCAGAAAAACCAAAATTGTATGCACAGTCGGCCCTGCAACCGATAAGGATGAAGTTCTGCGTCAGATGATGCAGGCAGGCATGAATGTTGCCCGTTTCAATTTTTCACACGCTGATTATGAAAAAGATAAGCAGCGTTTTGAACAGGTCAAGCGTCTGCGTGAGGAGCTAGGTCTGCCGATCGCAACGATGCTTGATACGAAAGGTCCGGAAGTACGTCTGCGGAAATTTCCGGAAGGCTCTGTCGAGATCCAGTCAGGCGATATATATACGCTGACCACACGCGATGTACCCTGTGACGACAAGATCGGTTCTGTCAATTATCCGCGCCTGACAAAGGATGTCAAGCCCGGCGATACCGTCATGATCAACGACGGTCTGGTTGAAATGCGGATCGAACACGTTTCTTCGACCGATATCGAATGCAGAGTCATTCACGGCGGTACGCTCTCAAATCACAAATCCTGCAATTTTCCTGACGTTCATCTTTCGATGCCGTATCTGAGCGATGCGGATATGGAAGATCTGGAATTCGGCGCAAAACTCGGCTTTGATTTTATCGCGGCGAGCTTCGCAAGAACCGGCGCGGATATCCGCTATCTGCGCAAATTCACGCAGAGCCTCGGCTGGTACGGTGTCCGTATTATCGCAAAAATCGAAAACCGCGAGGGCGTAAACAATATTGATGAGATCCTCGAAGCCGCAGACGGCATTATGGTCGCACGCGGCGATATGGGTGTAGAGATTCCCTTTGAGCAGATCCCTGATATTCAGAAGAAACTCATCCGCAAGGGCTATGAAGCCGGAAAGCAGGTCATTACTGCGACGCAGATGCTCGAATCCATGATCAACAATCCGCGCCCGACACGAGCCGAGATCACAGACGTTGCAAATGCGATCTATGACGGCACGAGTGCGATCATGACATCCGGCGAAACCGCTGCCGGTCAGCATCCGGTTGAAACGGTTGAAACAATGGCGCGAATCGCGCTGACTGCGGAAAGCAGTATTGACTATAAGAGCGAATTTCTTGCGCGTATTGATGAAAAAGCGACCATTGCCGATGCGATTGCGCACGCGACCGTTACAACGGCACATGACCTCGATGCAACTGCGATCGTAACCGTGACAAAGGGCGGCGAAACTGCGCGTCTGCTCTCGAAATATCGTCCGATGTTCCCGATCATCTCCTGCACGACCGATGAAATGGTACAGCGGCAGATGAATATGTCATGGGGCGTGCATCCGCTGGTCATTGCAGAGGAACGCAGTACCGATGAGCTGTTCCGCCATGCCGTTGAAGCGGCTTGTAAGGCAGGCTATGCAGAGCCGGGTGATCTGGTCGTCATTACCGCCGGTGTTCCGCTTGGCGTGTCCGGCACGACCAATCTGCTGAAAGTTGAAGCAATCGAATAAGAGCAAAACCGCGAACCGATCAGTCTGGTTCGCGGTTTCAGTTTGTCGAAAAACTATGTGAACGCCAAAATAAAAGTTTTGGTCGCAATTTGCGCTTTGCCGACTTGAAAAAGGCTTGACCGAAAACTTTATTTATCCCTATTTAATACATTATCACGCGGATGTATTTTTTCATTTATTCTGAGAAATCGCATCAACCAGAATATGCAGTCCCTCGATGTATCCTGCAAAACCCTTGCCCTTGACGGTTGCGATGCAAGCCTGCCGGATATAGGATATTTTGCGGAATTCATCGCGTGTATCCGGATCAGAAATATGTACCTCAACAGTCGGGAGCGATACCGCTTTGACCGCATCTAACAGCGCAACGCTCGTGTGCGTATATGCCGCCGGATTGATGAGGATGCCGTCTGCATTGCCGTATGCGTCCTGAATCTTGTCCACGAGGTCGCCCTCATGGTTTGACTGATAGCATTCGATCGTGATGCCGAGCTGTTCTGCTTCCGTTTCGAGCATGGCGATCAGATCAGCAAGTGTCTGTGTGCCGTAATGCTCCGGCTCACGAATTCCCAGCATATTCAAATTCGGCCCATTCAGAACGAGTATATGCACAATAATCCCTCCAGATCTCAGCCGCCGCCGCTTCAGGCGTGCGGTTATTTTCAATCGCAATATCTGCAAATTTCTGATACAGCGGCATACGGACTGCCGCCATTGCATCCAGATCAGCGCCGATCGAAAGCGGTCTGCCCTGCCGGCTGAGCTGATCGGTCGGACGGCAGATATGGTATACTCTGCCGTTGCTGCGCAAAGGTGCATCGTTTTCAGCGCGTGTCACAACGCCGCCGCCTGTCACAAGGATCACGCCGCGCTTTGCGCTTTGCTCACGCACAACTTCGGATTCAATCTTGCGGAAAGTTTCTTCGCCGCCCTCTGCAAAAATCGCCGGAATCGGTTTGCCCGCTTTTTTGATGATCTCCGCATCGAGATCAGCCTGCTCCCGTCCGGTCAGTTTTTCGAGTGCATTGCCGATTGTCGATTTACCGCAGCCCGGCATTCCGATCAGGACGATATTTTCTGCATCACGCTGCATATCCGCGCCGATCTCTGCAATTTTGCTGTCAGGAATCGGCGTGCCGAAGAAATATTCTGCCGCCTGCTTTGCCTGTGCGACAAGCATCGTCAGACCGCCTGCATAGGGGATGCCGCGTGATTTTGCCTGTAGGAGCATCTCCGTCCGTGCCGGATTATAGATCACATCTGCCGCGCCGCGCAGATTCTGGAATTTTGACAGATCAACAAGCGATTCACCGGCTTTCGGGTACATCCCGACCGGTGTTGCGTTGACGATCAATGTCGTACTGTTATAGAATTTCGGCAGATCATTGTAATTGTAATCCGTATCATGCCGGCTCAGAACGGTCAATGATGCACAGCCGTCGAGTTTTGCAACTGCTTGAATCGTCTGCGATACACCGCCGTTGCCAAGCAGCAGGACATTTGCACCGTTAAAAGACAATCCGCCTGCACGCATCATACAGCGCAGACCGTAAGCATCGGTATTGTATCCCTTCCATGTGCCGTCCGGCTGCCGGACAAGCGTATTCACGCTGCCGATCGCCTCTGCAAGCGGATCAAGCGAAGCACAGAACGGAATCACGTCAATTTTATAGGGAATTGTGACATTGAGCGCTTTCAGACGCGTATCTGCGAGAAAAACGGGCAGTTCATCCGGTTCGAGTTCATAGAGGGAATACTGCGGATTGCCGAGTGCCGCATGGATCTGCGGCGAGATGCTGTGTCCGAGTTTCCGCCCGATCAATCCGTATGGTGTTTGAAAATCAGTCATGTGATACTCCTCATCAAACGATTTCGGTGTAGTTTCCGAGCAGCGTGAACGAATCGCAGGAGCGTTCGAGTTCGCAGAGCAGACCGAGGATCCCTTCCTGATGCAGATTGCATTCGAGATCCATATAGAAACGATAAGAGAAATTCGTTCCCGGTATCGGCATACTTTCGAGCTTGCACATATTGATGCCGAGCGCCGCGATCTTTGCGATCATCTGATACAGAGCGCCCGGCGAATTTGCACAGTTGACAAGAATGCTCATGCGGTCTGCGCCGGCATAGCAGGATGCACCCTTTGCAATGCACAAAAAGCGCGTATCATTGTTGCTTTCGTTCTGGATATCATCAGTCAGAACGGTCAGCCCGTAGAGCTTTGCGCAGGCTTCTCCGGCAATCGCCGCAGCGGATTTGTCATGCGCCGCGGCGGCACGCTGTGCGGCGTGTGCAGTGCTGATGCACGGTATCACATCAACGCCGAGCTGCTGAATAAACCGGCTGCACTGTCCGGCTGCCTGCTCATGCGTATAGATCGTTTTGATATCCGAAAGCTGCGCATCCTTCTGCGTCAGCAATACATGACGAATCAGCTGACGGACACTGCGAACGATGCAGATATCCGGTTCGCGGAGCAGCTCATAAACCTGACGCACCGAGCCCTGAACACTGTTTTCAACAGGCAGTATGCCGAATTTGCAAAGTCCGGCCTGAACTGCCTGCACAACTGCCGGAAAACCGTCCATGAAAATGATATCGCCCTTCGGGAACAGCCGGTCTGCGGCTGCGCCGGCATAACTGCCCTCAACGCCCGAAACAGCAATTCTGCCGCTCTGCGGAAATACATTCTGCTCATTGGCACACATGGCGGCGGCACGCGCTGCAACGGTCGTTGCAGGAATCAGCTGTGAAGCCTGCCGTGCGCGTGACAATTCCAGAATCATCCGGAAAAGCTGATGCGCAGAATCGCCGTACTCACTTCCTGCATTTTCCCGAATGCGCATCAGGATCTCACGTTCGCGCACCGGATCATACAGCGGCTTCGACGTATCACGTTTTTTTGTATCTGCAACCTTGTCAACCAGTGTCATCCGTTTGCAGAATAAATCAAGCAGTCCGGAATCGACTTCATCAAGCTGCTTGCGAATATCCGATAATTCCATATCATAACCTCTTTTGAAAGAATATTGCGGTCTGGCACTGCTTTGGATAATATCAGCGCAATTCGCTGTCACAGAGCAGGACATCCAGCGCGGTTAATGCCGCCGCCGCTTCAATGACCGGTACTGCACGCTGTGCAATGCAGGGATCATGCCGCCCTTTTATCTCGATTACTGCCGCTTCACCGTCCGGCAGCGTGACCGTTTCCTGCGGCTGCGCAATGGACGGTGTCGGCTTGATGCCTACACGGAAACGTACCGGCATTCCGGTTGTAATACCGCCGAGGATGCCGCCGTTCCGGTTTGTTTTTGTAATGATATTGCCGTCAGTATCCGTTCCGAACGGATCGTTCGCGGCAGAACCGCGCATCTCCGAAAGTGCAAATCCATCTCCGAATTCGACCGCTTTTACTGCCGGAATACCGAACAAAACACGCGCAAGACGATTCTCGATCCCGTCAAACATCGGATCACCAAGACCGGCAGGCAGACCGAGAATCATACATTCGATCGTTCCGCCGACAGAATCCTGTGCTTCACGCGCAGCAAGAATCTCCTGCTGCATTGCGTCGCCCTTTTCATCGGAAATAACAGGGAATGCCTTTACCGCGATCGTATCAAACAGTTCCGGTGAAGGCTGCATCGGGAACGTGTCATCGTGAATTGCTCCGACAGAGGAAAGATGCGCACCTACGAAGATTCCGTGACGCTCAAGAATCTGCAGTGCAATGCCGCCTGCGGCACAGACCGGCGCAGTCAGTCTGCCGGAAAAATGGCCGCCGCCGCGCATATCCGCATGACCGTGCCACTTCATATAGGCAGAATAATCGGCGTGAGAAGGACGCGGTTTCAGCGCAAGATCATTATAATCACCGGAACGCGTATTCGTGTTTGCTATGCGAATGCAAACCGGAAATCCGGTCGTTGTATTCTCAAAAATACCGGAAACAAATTCCGGAACGTCCGGTTCTTTGCGCGATGTTGAGAGTGCATTTCTGCCGCCCTGCCGCCGTTCCATAAAGCGCATGAGCCGGTCAAAGTCGATCTGTTCACCTGCCGGAAGTCCTTCGATCAAAGCACCGATCCCGTTCCCGTGCGATTCACCGAAAATAGATACACGCAGGCGTTCTCCGAATTGTGAAGCCATTGAGAGCCTCCTGAAATCAATGTATTTCTTCGCATTTTCCGCCGAGCAATGCGTAATCGGCGAAAAATGACGGATATGATTTGTTGACTGCCTCTGCACCCAGAATCGTGACCGGTTCTGTGCATTTCAGTGCCGCGATCGCTGCCGCCATGACAAGCCGGTGATCGTTCTGCGCATCGACTGTTCCGCCTGTAAGCTGTCCGCCGTGGACGTACAGAGCATCCGGATGTTCATCGGCAGAACCGCCAAGCGCGCGCAGCATTGCGGCAGTTGAAGCGAGCCGATCAGATTCTTTCAGACGCAGACGTTCTGCATTCAGAAAATGACAAGAGCCGCTGCTCAGTGCTGCACGGACGGCAAGGATCGGAAGAAGATCCGGAATTTTCTCCATATTAGCGTCAAATTCAGACATTGTTCCACATGAAACAATTATACCGGATGCATTTTCTTCAACTTTTGCACCGGATGCCTGCAAAATCGGTATGATCGCTTTGTCACCCTGAACGGAATCGGACAGCAGCCCTTTTACCTGAATCGGACTGTTATGCTGGATTGCACCTGCGGTCAGCCAGAATGCGGCATTCGACCAGTCTCCGTCAACCATGATATGTTCCGGAAAATGAAGCTGCTGCTTTCCTTTTACATGATATCGCAGCAACCCGCTTTCAGTGCTGACAATAATCTCTGCGCCGAATTGTCTGAGTGTATCCAGCGTCATATCGACATAAGCGGCGGATTGCAGAGGTGTCGTCAGACGAATAACACTGTCGGATTCGCACAGCGGCAGTGCCATCAGCAAGCCGCTTAGAAACTGAGAACTGATATTTCCGGCGATCTCATATATACCGCCGGACAGTGCGCCGTCCGCAGAAAGCGGCAGCTTTGTCTGTTGAAATTGTACGCCGTGTGCGGACATTTCTCCCGTTAAGGCATCGAGGGGACGCTCCGGCAGTCTGCCTGCGCCCGTGACCGAAATATGATCGCATACACACATTGCAACAGGCAGCAGGAAGCGCAGTGTTGAACCGCTTTCGCCGCAGTCCAGATGTGCATTATTCTGCCGCCGGATCGGTGAGATATGCAGACCGTTTTCCGTTTCCGTGCATGATGCGCCGAGTGCATTCAGACAGCGAACCGTCGCCGCAATATCATCACAATACGGAGCGTGCAGCGGCAGGATACCGCCCTCCTGTGAGAGCGCGGCACAGATGAGTTTCCGATGAACATCGGATTTGGATGGTATCGCGGAAACTGTTCCGGAAAGGACTGCCGGATAGCATCTGATGTTCATGCTTGTTCCTCCAGACCGTCTGCAAACAGTGTTTCCAGTTCAGAAAGCGGCATTTTTTCCATACGGCAGGAGCCGATTCTTTCCGGCAGAATGACTGTGATATCTGATGCCGCCGCCTTCTTGTCAAGCATTGCGATCTCTGCCATTTCTTTTGCGGAATACTTGCAGCAAATCGGCAGATTGCTGCGTTTGATCGTCTGCAAAATCCGTGCAGATTCGTCTGAATCTATGATTCCCCTTTTAACGGCTGCCCTTGTTACGATCGCCGTTCCGATTGCGACTGCATGACCGTGTGATATCGAGAAATTACTCAGACGTTCGATCGCGTGTGCCGGTGTATGACCGAGATTCAGCAGTTTCCGGACACCGTGTTCCTGCTGATCTTCCATGACGATTTTGGATTTATATGCAACGGCACGGGAAATGATCTCCTCAAGCTGCTCAAGCGGTCTGCCGGATTCATAGATTGAAAACAGTGCCGGATCACCGAGAATTCCGGTTTTGATCGCCTCTGCCGCACCGTCTGCCATTTCACGCGGCGCAAGCGTCTGCATGGTGTCGGTATCGCAATATACACCAATCGGCTGATGGAACAATCCGGCGAGATTTTTTCCGTGTACGAGGTTGACGGCAGTTTTTCCGCCGACAGATGCATCGACTGCGGCAAGGAGCGTTGTCGGCATCTGCACAAACCGGATGCCGCGCAGATAACAGCCTGCCGCGAAGCCGGTCAGGTCACCGATCACACCGCCGCCGAGTGCGACTGCAAGATCGGTTCGGGTCATGTGTGCGCCTGCAAAAGATTCGAGCAGCGCACTGAGTACGCTGATGGATTTGCTCTGCTCCCCTGCCGAAATGGTATGTGTATTGACGGTGAATCCGGATTCTGCGAGTGATTTTTTCACCTGTTCCAGATAAAGCGGCGCAACATTGCTGTCACTGACGAGCATCACGCGGCAGGGCGTGATCTGTGCGGCAAGCTCTGCGCCGATGCTGTTCAGAAGTCCGCTTCCGGTTTTGATCGGATAGCTTTCGCCCTGCGGTGTGGTCAGAATTTGTGTATTCATGTGATTTCCTTTCAGCTGTATGTGTTCTGGTTTAATTACCGCCGGCGGATGCTTTTGCAATTCTGCCTTCTCTCAGACATTCGCAGAGTGCTTCGGCATCATTATTTTCAAGTGCCTCCAGATACGGCTTCAGATTGTCGATCAGTATGCGCAGTTCATCTGCGAGATATTCGCGGTTATCGAGCATCAGTTCCGTCCACATTTTTTCATCCAGACGCGCAACTCTCGTCAGATCGCGGAAACTGCCCGCAGAAAATCCGCGGCGTTTTTGTGCGGTCGGTGATTTGACATAAGCACCGGAAACGATATGCGCAAGCTGTGATGTGTAGGCGATAATGCGGTCATGTTCATCCGGATTGGTGAATGTGAGATGTGCAAAACCGATGTCCGTGAAATAATTTTTGAGCATTTCAAGTGTCGGCAGATCGGTCGCGGCATCCGGTGTCAGGATCATGGAAGCACCGTCAAAAAGCGATTCGCTTGCATTGACAAAGCCGCCGGTTTCCTTGCCTGCCATCGGGTGACCGCCGATGTATCTGTAGCCGTTTTCAGCGGCAAGTGCCGCCATTTCATCGACAACGGCACGCTTGACACCGCAGATATCGACCAGTACGCATTTCGATTCGCCGAGTACGGCGGCGTGTTCTTTGGTCCATTGAATTGCCGCCGCCGGACGCAGCGCGGTGATGACAAGGTCACATTCGCGGAGCAGATCATCCGTCAATGCCTTGTCCATTGCACCGGTCATACGTGCAAACATCATGACTTCCTGATCGAGATCATAGCCGTATACGGTATGTAATGTTCTTGATTTTGTTGCTTTGGCATAAGAACCGCCGATCAGTCCCAAGCCGATCACTGCTATATTCATGTGATATTCTCCTTTTGATGCTGATTGATTCAGATGTGGTTCATTTCCGCAATATGTTCCAGACTGTCCGCCTGCATTTCCGTCCATGCCGGACGGAATCCCGATTTCACGGCATTGCGTGCCGAGGGCAGATTGCACCAAGCACAGCAGTAAAACGGTATCTTATCCCGTTTCAGGATCTCAGCCGCAAGCGTGGATGTGAGTGCGGCGGCAATGCCTTTTCTGCGGTATTCGGGCAGTACGTCAATTCCGATCTGCCACATCTCCGCGCAGTCCGCAGAGCATCCTGCAAATCCGATGAGTTTCTCGCCGTCATACGCCCCGACACCGAGTATATCCAGTTCCGCGCGTTTTTCGCAGAGCGCATTGCTCCATTCCGGCAGATATAATTCTGCAAAATCCTTTTGTGTCAGGATTCGTGTTTCATAGGCGCAGGGCAGCGGCTTCAGGATATTGACATCCGGCAGCCAGTATTCAGCGGTCGTACCGATGCCGTATCCGAACGGCGCAAGTGCCTGATGCAGAATATGCAGATGCGGCGGTTCAAAGCAATGTGCAAGCCGATAGGTTTCCAGATATTGCTCAGCCGCCGGCATCAGTTCCGGCAGCGCCGATGCGACAATATTACTTCCGTAGCTGACCATATAGCAGGCCGCCGGCAGTTTCAGATAGGCTCTTGCATCCGGTGAAGCGGCTGACTGCACAATGACCGGATGATCCTTTGTGAAATCCTCCGGCGTACATCCGAGATCGACCGCTGACTGCTGCATCGCTGCGCCGAGAATCTGTGCATTTGTCATGGATTCTCCTTATCAGTGATTTGTTTTTTCGGCAGCATTTCTTCAAACGCCCAGACAGATTTGCATTCCGGACAGTAATAAACGCTGTGTTTGTCAAAATAATTGTTTGTAGGTTTTGCAAAATTTCCGAATTTAATATTGTTTTTGCACTTCGGACAAATATGCTCTGTTGTTTTTTCTTCTATAAACTCCGCAGGGAATTTAAGTCCCCACATATCAATTTCTGATGCATCAGGAATCCGCACTCCGCCTTTTACGTACTTGCGGTAATTGGAAACATTCTCAGGGCATACATCGCCGATCCAGAATGTTTTGCAGCGATTGCAGCGATATACTTCTCTCTTTGTATAGCCTGTGACGGCATACATCAGCTTTTCCGCTCTGCAATACGGACAGTCAATATCTGTGATTTTGCGATGATTCAATGCATCGTATTCTTCGATGCTGATTTCATAATCCGGTGTATCAAGATATTCATATTTAACGACATCTTCTTCTTCATCAGATAAACCGATCATTTCTTTTTCCAAGCAGATTTCATCCATCCAGGTATGTTCCATTTCACCGCAAAGATAAAACGTGAATGTTTCGCCGTTATTTTTGATTGCTTTCATACGATGAATAGATCCTTCCCTGCAACTCGGACAGCGCATAGTCATTCTCCTTTCAGGTTGTAGCAGCCGCTTACATTTTCACTTTGATTCGTCTGCTTTTTTCGGCAGTTCTCTTTCAGACATCCAGACAGATTTGCAATCCGGACAATAGTATACGTTACGGCTGTTGCAATAAACGCGCGGATGTTCCGCTGCAATTCTTCCGATTTATTCTGCACGATAGATGATTCTGAGCCGCTGTGCTTCATTTGCTTTGAAGCCGAATTTCTCATAAAACGGTATCTTATCCGGCATTGCACAAAGTTCCACGAAAATTTCCGTATCGGGAACGCCGTGCGCACGGATAAATCCGAGCAGATCATTGATCAGCATTCTGCCGATGCCGCGCCGCTGATATTCCGGCCGCACAACTACATCCTTGATATAGTAGCACAGGCTGAGATCGCCGATCATCCGCGCCATTGCGACGATTTTTTCACCGTCATATACGCCGATGCGGTAAATGCTGTGTGCAAGTGCAATTTCCGTCTGTTCACGGGAAGGCGCACCGTCCCAGACGGCGTTCCACAGCGTGATATATTCCTCTGCCGTAAAGGTATCGGCAATGATTTTCAGTTCATTCATGTGAAATTCTCCTGATTGTCAGGCATTGTCCGCAGTGGATAAATCCGAGTGCGGCGGCGAGTTTCTGCGAGCCGGTATTTTCCGCAGGGCAAGCCCAGACCGGCATTTTTCCCTGTGACAGGATATCGCGGCACATTGCGGCGGCTGCTGCAAATGCAAAGCCGCGTCTGCGGAATTGTTCGTCCGTTTCCACGCCGATATCAATTTCAGTATCGCTGACCGCCGCAGAAAATGCCCATGCCGCCGGAATATTCTCCTGCATCACGCAGAATCCTCTGCCTGACCGGAGAAAATCTGCGGAAGATGTCCACGAAAAATCCGGTGTGATCCTGCCGTGTATATTCGGCAGGATATCCGATGTGATAACGGATGCGGCATTGCTTTCCGGCGGTGTCTGTCCGTCCGGATACCGGAAAAATAACCGCTGTTCCGACAGAAAACCGTCTTTCTTCCGAAAAAATGTGACCGTATCTTCATCCGGCGCAAAGAGCAGCAGGCGCGGATATTGAACCGGATTCTGCATGATTTCCGCGACCGCTTCGAGAAAAGCGTGATCGTATGCACCGAACAGGAATCCGAATCCGCAGCAATGCCAGATCAGTACCGCCTGCATGGAATCATCGGCAAATACGATTCCGGACTGAATGCCGAGCAAAACGGAAAGCGGATAGACTGCGCCGCAGCGTTCCGGTCCGATCATCTGCCTGATCTCCGGATACTGTTCCGGCGTGACGATGTGCAGATTCATTACTGTTCCTGCATAAAGCCGTGCAGCGCGTGCAGTTTCTTTGCAAGCGTATCGAATGCTTCCGGCTTGATCGACTGCGGACCGTCGCAGACTGCGTGTTCCGGATCGTTGTGTACTTCGATAATCAGACCGTCTGCACCTGCCGCAACTGCTGCCGGTGCGATCTTCGGTACCATCCATGCCTTTCCGCAGGCGTGTGACGGATCAACAATGATCGGCAGATGCGTCAGATGCCGCAGAACGGTAATTGCGCCGATATCGAGAATATTGCGCGTATAGGTTTCAAATGTCCGGATGCCGCGTTCGCAGAGAATGACATTGTGATTGCCGCCGGACATGATGTATTCGGCACTCATGAGCCATTCCTCATAGGTCGCGGAAAGTCCGCGCTTCAGGAGAACAGGCTTTTCCTGATGACCAAGCTCTTTGAGCAGGGAGAAATTCTGCATATTGCGTGCGCCGACCTGAATGATATCGACATCCCTGAATGCCGGCAGATGCTCTGCATCCATGATCTCCGTCACGATCGGCAGACCGGTTTCTTCTCTTGCGGCTTTCAGCAGTTCCAGGCCTTCCAGTCCCATGCCCTGAAAAGAATAGGGCGAAGTACGCGGCTTGAATGCGCCGCCGCGGAGAACCGTTGCACCGCTTGCCTTGACCTGCTTTGCAATCTCAACGATCTGTTCCTCACTTTCGACCGAGCAGGGGCCTGCCATGAGCGTCAATGTACCGCCGCCGATCTGCGTATCACGGACATGAATAACAGTCGGTTCCGGATGGAATTTCTTGTTTGCGTGCTTATACGGCTCCTGTACGCGCTTGACATCTTCAACGATATCGAGTGCAGAGATCAGATCGGGATCAATCGCGGCGGTATCACCGACAAGTCCGAGAATCGTATGCGATGTACCGACACTTTTGTTGACGCTGATCTGCTTTTCTTCCAGCCATGCGATCAGGCTTTCGAGCTGTGTCTGATTGGGATTTTGTTTCAGTACGACGATCATAATACATCTTCCTTTCAAAAATAAAGCGCTTGCAGCCATGCAGTCAGGCTGTAAGCGCTTGCGTTATCAGAATAAAGAGAACGAATGCGGCAAACCGCAGAAACGTCCTTATACTGCGCAAATGTTTTCAGCCATGACAAATCTGACCTTACCATAATATCTGATAAAGCCCTGATATCGGTATGCAGCTTTAAACATTCTGCCATTCTTCACGGCAAGCGCTTCCTTTCTGATCAATATACCCTGATTATAGCACAAAGCCGGCAGAATTGCAATAGGCAACTTGCACAAACTTATCATGCGTTAAAGTGTTTGTGCGTTAAACTGATAATGCGGCAACTATTTTTTTTCTGCATATTGCAAAAATCCGGAAAATAGTGTATAATAGAAAAGAATGCGGCTGCTGCCGCATATCTCACACCATATTCTTTTTTGAAAGGATGTTTTTATCATGGCTGGACTGAATAAAGTTACAGTAGACGACATTCAGGCAAAGGGCAAGAAGATCCTTGTCCGCTGCGACTTCAACGTACCGCTGAAGGACGGCGAGATCACCAATGACAACCGCATCACTGCGGCTCTCCCGACCATCAAGAAGCTGCTCTCCGAGGGCGGTAAGGTCGTTCTCTGCTCTCATCTGGGCAAGCCGAAGAACGGTCCGGAAGCAAAGTTCTCCCTCGCACCGGTCGCAAAGCGTCTGGCAGAGCTGCTGCCGGAGACCAAGGTTGTCTTTGCTGCTGATGATGCCGTTGTCGGTGAGAACGCAAAGGCTGCTGTTGCTGCAATGCAGGAAGGCGAGATCGTTCTGCTCGAAAATACCCGTTTCCGCGGCAATGAGGAAACAAAAGAGGCTTCCTATGACGGCTTCTCCAAGGAGCTTGCAGACCTCGTTGACGGACAGGTCTTTGTTATGGATGCATTCGGTTCTTCTCACCGCGCACACGCTTCTACCGTCGGCTGCGCACGTTTCGTCAAGGAAACTGCTGTCGGCTATCTGATGCAGAAAGAGATCCAGTATCTCGGCAATGCAGTTGAGGATCCGCAGCGCCCGTTCGTTGCAATTCTCGGCGGCGCAAAGGTTGCTGATAAGCTGAATGTTATCTCCAATCTGCTCGAAAAGTGCGATACGCTGATCATCGGCGGCGGTATGGCTTATACCTTCATCAAGGCACAGGGCGGCGAGATCGGCAAGTCCCTCGTAGATGATGAAAAGCTCGATTACTGCAAGGAAATGCTCGCAAAGGCTGAAAAGCTCGGCAAGAAGATCCTTCTGCCGGTCGATACTGCGATCGCAGCAGCATTCCCGGATCCGATCGACGCTCCGATCGATGTTGAATTTGTTGAAGCAGGCAAGATCCCGGCTGATAAGATGGGCCTCGATATCGGACCGAAGACCGCAGAGCTCTTTGCTGATGCTGCAAAGTCCGCAAAGACTGTTGTATGGAACGGCCCGATGGGCGTATTTGAGAACCCGACTCTGAAGAAGGGTACTGTTGCTGTCTGCGAGGCTCTGGCTGCTGCTGACGCAACCACGATCATCGGCGGCGGCGACTCTGCAACCGCAGCAATTCAGCTCGGCTTTGCAGATAAGATGAGCCACATCTCCACCGGCGGCGGCGCATCCCTTGAGTATCTTGAGGGCAAGGTTCTGCCGGGTGTTGCAGCAATCGCTGAGAAATAATGATAGCATGATTTGCAGATTCGGGCGGATAGAACATATCCGCCTGAACTGTATTCAGAAAGAGGGATAAACGGAATGAACTATTTTGTACAGACTCTTAAAGCAATCAAAAAACCGATCCTTCTGATTTTTACGGTATTCACGGCAATCGGCATCCTGATCTGGTTCAAATCACAGGACACAATGCCGTTTTGGAAACCGCTTTGTATCATGCTGCTCGCAGCGCTTGGTTTTTCCGTTCTGTTGACAGCGCTGATCGCTAAGGCACTCAAAAAAGAGGCACCGCTGACAGAGATCGCGGCAGAAAAGGGATATTGTGAGGAATGGCTGCAAAAGCACAGCGAGATCTACCCGACACCGACCAGAGCAGAAAAGCTCCGCAGAGTGGATGTACTGGGTTATCTCGGACGCTATGACGAAGCTTCCGAACTGCTGGATTCCATTTCAACATTTGATATGGACGATGACCGGAAATTTGAATACCAGAATGCGCGTCTGGATCTGCTGCTGTCAACCGATCATTATCAAGAGGCGATCGCGGAGCTGGATGCCTGCCGGAAATTTATGGATATCTATGCGAATATGCATCCGCTGCGCGGTGCGGTCTACGGCTGCAATGCGGCGGTGATCCGTGCGGTCGCAGGAGATTATGAGGACTCTGAACATTTTATCGCCGCCGCACAGAAAGCGATCTCTGCTGAGAAATCCATGTCGCCGATCATTGTTATGATCGCAAAAACTATGCAGCTTTATGCGCTCGGCTTTGACAAGCAGGCAAAGGAACAGGAAGCAGCGGCAAAACAGGAGATCGAAACCAGTCCGATCCTCGCGAAAAGCTTTCAGAAGGAGCGCATGATGCAGCTCCTGACAAAGGCAAAGGATGTTGCACCTGAAAACAGACAGGAGTTCCCGCAATGAAACAATTATTTCGCCACATTCTAAAGGATTGCCCGAAATTTGTACGGCTGACGGCACTGATCTTATTTTCATTGGTCATGTTTGTCGGGGTGATGCTGACGATTTCGATGGCTGCGATGTCTTTCGGCAGAGCACTGCTGAACCTGATCTATTATCTGCTGCTTGCCGCCGGTTCGGCGCTGGTCATCATCTATGCATGGAAACTGTATTTTTCGCTGATCCGCAAGCATACGCTGAATAAGCTCGATGATTATTTTGAGCAAAAGGGCTACTGCAAAGAAATGTTCGATACGATCAATGCGATCACGCCTGCACCGTCCCCCAGAGAACGCGCGCTGAGCGTTTTCACCCTTGTTATGGCTGAGCATTACGAGAATGCCGAACGGGAGATCGCCCATATTGACGAATTACAGCAGGATATGCGGGATTTCGCAATGATCATGACGGCAAAGATCAGGCTGTATATCATGACGAGCCGTATGGAAAAGGCAGGACGCATTTTTGAGAACCATAACGGCACGCTGGAAGATGCTTATGAAGCACAGCCGGATCTTCTTCCGGAGTATAGAGTTTACGGTGACGATGCGTTTGAATTCTATATGCTTTCGGCGGTTTATTCGATCCTGACGAATCATCCGGAAAAAGAGACGCAATATCGTAAACTTGCGTCGTTTCAGCTCAGCAAGCGTTCACCGGGCGAATCACAGTTCTATACCGGATTGATGGAGCTGAATGCCCTCTATGCACGCGGAAAAACGGCAGAAGCATATACAATGTCGCAGGAGCTTTTCATGCTGACAGAACAGATGCAGTTCCTGCAAGCCCAGAAAAATGAGATGCGCCGTGCATTGGAGCAGGCGAAACTGTTTGCATCCTATACACACATGATCGCAGACAGTCAGCGCACAGAGCGCAAGCTGCCTGTAATGTGACCGGAGTGCTGCATCATTATGATTATCATCAAAATTCTGTTTTTTCCCACAGTGGCTGCAGTTGTGTTTTCATGTGGATATGGTTTCCAAGCAAGATCCTGAAATTTTGATTTGAGGAACTGTTCGTTGGCTTATGCCCCGAATGGGAACGTGTGGACGGAGAAATCCATATTCTGAATACGCATAAAATATTGGAAAATCCGCAGGAGATCAAACGATATCCGCAGGCGCAGCCGTTGGTTTGTTATATGTGCTGCGGGAGATCTTCAGTTAATTTACGCAAATCATCCGGCAAGACCGGAAAATATATTGATTTGAAAAGGAGTTTATTACCATGAACAAGAATCTGAGAAAAGCAATTATCGCAGGCAACTGGAAAATGAACAAAACCCGTCCGGAAGCAAAGGCACTTCTGGAGGAGATCAAGCCGCTCGTTGCAAATGCAGAGGGCAAGATCGAAGTCATCGCCTGCGTACCGTTCACCAATCTGGAAACCGCTGTCAACACGACCGCAGGTTCTAATGTCAAGATCGGTGCAGAGAACGTCCACTTTGAGAAGTCCGGCGCATTCACCGGCGAGATTTCCGCTGATATGCTGACCGAACTCGGCGTTGAGTATGTTGTTATCGGTCACTCTGAGCGCCGTCAGTATTTCGGTGAAACAGATGAGACTGTCAACAAGCGCACCAAGGCTGCTCTGGCAGCAGGTCTGAAGCCGATCGTCTGTGTCGGTGAGCTGAAGTGGGAGCGCGAGTGCGGCATCACTGAGGAAGTTGTCGGCAAGCAGATCAAGCTCGACCTGTGGGATGTGACCGAGGATGAGCTGAAGAATGTCGTTATCGCTTATGAGCCGGTCTGGGCAATCGGTACCGGTCTGACCGCTACTCCGGAGCAGGCAGAGGAAGTCTGCGGCTTCATCCGTGCAACGATCGCAAAGCTGTATAATCAGGCTGCTGCGGACGCTGTTACAATTCAGTACGGCGGTTCTATGAACGCAAAGAATGCGGCTGAACTGCTTGCAAAGCCGAACATCGACGGCGGTCTGATCGGCGGCGCATCCCTGAAGGCTGCTGATTTCAACGTCATCGTTCAGGCTGCTGTTGAGGGCTGATCGCATACAAAACCGACATTGACAGAGGAGTGCCGATATGAATGACAATGTGAAACCGATCCGTATTATGGCGATCACGGCGATCGTGCTGCAAGCGATCGAAACACTGATCTTTTTCATCATACATTCAGCGCCTTCCGCTTTCTTATCGCTGTTGTATTCATCTGAGATCGCGGACAGCACAGCGGCGGTCAATCATCCGCTTTTGTATGTTGTTCCGCTGCTGCGGCTCATTGCTGTTGTACTGTTTGGCTGGGTCCTGCTTTCGAAATGCAAAAAGCCAAGCGGCGGCGCAGGTGTATTGATGATCCTGATACCGGTCAGCACCGTGATCCTCGGAATCATATCCTTTGTAATGAATATATTTATCGCCTCATTCCTTACGCGCTTATTATTCAGTGCGAAGGATGCAGCGGCAGTGTCCATGCTGAATTCGCTGACTTCCATAACAGGGCTGATCACAGCACCGGTCTTTCCGCTGCTTGCAGCCGCTGCCGGAGCCAACTGGTTCAGAAAGCGCAATTCTCTGTAATAAGTCATATAAAAAAGCAACCGCAGAATCGGCGAAATGCCTGATTCTGCGGTTATTTTATTCTGTCGGATTATCTTACTTCCTGTACTTCGTCAAATGCCGCCGCAATATCCTCGGTAATGGTTTCGTAGGTCTGCGTATCGAAATGCAGCATATAGCTTCCGAGCCAGCTTTTCATGCCGTTTCCGTCATTGACAAGGATTACCCTGACTTCCTTGTTTTGCTCATAGCCTTCCACTGCAATGAAAAATGTGCCTTCTGCATCGACAGGATCAAATGTATCTCCGAGTGCAATCGTATAATCCTGCATATTCTGCACATAGACATGATATTGTCCGCTGACATCTTCCGGCATATCAAAACTCAGGAGAATCTTCGTATTCGTTTTATCCGGTCCGGCGGAAACGGTCAGGTCGATTATCGTATCTGCGGATACTTTTTCACCCGGTTTAACATTCTGATTCAGAATCGTATCTGCCGGTGCATCGTCAGGAATTGCATTGCATCTGAGGCGAAAGCCCAAGCTCTCTGCTGTTTCCTGCGCTGCATCCAACTGCATATTGACGAAATCCGGGACCGTATTGATAACCGGCGTTGCGCTGAGGCCGCAGCTGACAAATATGCTCACATACGAACCGATCTCAACATCTGCCGGTCCTTCCGGATCCGTTGATACAACCTTGCCTTCCGGAATGTCCGGACTATATGTGGTGCGCTTGTCTACGTACAATCCTTTGGCGGCGATTGCTTCCTTTGCTTCTTCAAAATCCCATCCTGTGCAGTCCGGTATGGAAACCATATCGCCGGGCGCATCATCCGGGATAGGAGTTTCGACCACATTGAGCAGAATCGTATCGCCGGACATTACCCAGTAGCCCTCTCCGTCTGTGTGATAAAATGTGTTTTGCGGTTCAATGGATACAACAGTATAATGGTTACCGCCGCCTGTCAGCATCTCATTTGTGAAAGGATCATTACTTTTACAACGTTTTATGCTGATCAGACCGTTTTCCTCCAGATAATCCTCTGCATCCAGCGCATCCGTACCGGAAAGATCACGGATATACACCATATTGTCAAATTCTGCTGAAATTTCAAAATTCAGATGTCCGAGTACATCCTCTGATTCACCGTCTGCCGCAAGATTGACAAGCGTATAGCTGCCTGCCGGAAGCTGTTCAAACCGGAAGTTATGATAAACTTCTTCCTGATCATAAGACAGCATATCAAACATTTGCGCATCGCAGACCTTTTCGCCGTTCTGCTGAATGATAAACTGCGGATTGTGTGTCGTTTCATTGACAAACCGCACGGCGATACCGGTCGGGCAGGCTTCTATCAGTTCCATATATGTCTGATCGAGATCGACGATCTCCGCCGCAGAATCGGGTGCATAGGCTGGACTGCTGTTCTGCCGCATTTTGTGAATGCCGAAAAAGACTGCCGCGTTCAGTCCGACGCAGAGTGCGACCGCCGCAGCAGCAGTGCCCATGCTGATGCGGGATGTTTTCTTCTTTGTCTGAATGATCGGCTCCTGATTCGCTGTATCCTTCTCCATAATCGTATCCTCCGTTGCACGTTCCATATTGCTGGAATCCGGCAGCGCATATTTCTGAACTGTTTTTTCGGATACTTCGCCGAGTGCGTTCAGCAGATCAACATTTTTCATAGGAGTTCCTCCTTTTCCAAAAATACGCGCAGCTTTTCGCGTGTCCGCCGCAATGTGCTCCGAACGGTATTTTCGCTGACGGACAGTTCAGCCGCGATCTCCTCCGGTGTCAGCATCGAAAAATAGCGCCGCATAAAGATCTGCGAATGCTGTTTCGGAAGTGTTGTGAGGAACTTTTCCAGTGCCTCGGTGAGTGCAATGCGGCCGATCACCTGCTCCGTATCAGACTGTGACGGGATACATTCTGCCAGTTCATCCAGAACAGCCGGAATTTCGCCGCCGCCGCGTTTCAGTGTATGCTCCTCTGCATAGCGGTTGAGCGCGAGATTGCGCGTCAGCTTGGCGAGATATGCCGAAAAGAATACCGGCTTTTTCGGCGGGATGCTGTTCCATGCATTCAGCAGGGTATCATTGACACATTCTTCTGCGTCGCGGCTGTCGCGCAGGATATGCATGGCGATCGTTTGCAGCAAGCCGCCGTACGCACGGTTTGCCTCTGCGATTCCCTGTTCATTGCGCTGCTCGAACATTGCGATGATCGCTTTATCAGTCACGGATTCTCACCGTCCTTTCATGTTCCTCTGTCTATTCAGACAGCAAACAGATACGAAATTGTGCAGATTCAGAAAAAAAGATCTGATACACTGAAAACGATGTATCAGATCTCGGTCTGTTGAAAAACTATGTGTACGCCAAAATAAAAGTTGAAAATCCCTGTTTTGCATTTATTTTGGGGAAGATAGGTGCTTGGGGAAAGTGCCCCCGCATTTTGAAAAAATGCTGGGCCGCTTTCCCCATTATGAATCTCTATACCGCTTTTGTGTTATTCTGAATCAGAACAGAGGACTTTATCGACAAGCTGAGATCTATCTATGCGGCTGTGCAGCTTCGGCTTTTTTCTGATTATGCTCTGCAAGCCGGAACATCGGTTTCATGATCAGCCAACTGATCAGCTTGCCCAGATAAAATACCGGAAAACTTGCAAGCACCGTCAGCAGGAAATGCAGCGGAATGATCTTGAAATAGCGCTGAATGAAAATCACAGGTGTATTTTCACCGACAAGGAAATACCGGACATAAATGCAGTCTCCGATGTACGAGATCAGATAGAACGTCATGGAAAGCGATGCGACCGCTTTGAGGATCTTGCAGACGATCTGATTCCGGATCCTGATGTCATAGAGCAGCAGGAAAATGACAGATGCGATCAGGATATTCGGGAAATCTTCATTGGTGAAATTCACGCCCTGATTCCAACCGGTTTCCGTTGTAAAGCGGTCGAGTATGACAGTACCCGTGAGGAGCAGCGCCAGAACGGGCAGCAGGATATATTTTTTGACATGCGGACGGTATTCCGCGATCATCATGCCCGTCCAGTAATAGGAAAACGACCAGATCGAACCGAAAAAATTCGGCGTAAAGCCAATCGAGACCTTTTCTTCCGGATGCTGGATCACACGGAAATGATTAACAGCATTCGCAAGATTTGCGACAAAGATCAAAACGAAAAGCATTGTGATTTTTGCTTTTTTCGTCTGCATTCCCCGATATGCAGCATTGATAAACGGCATCATCAGGTAAAGCGGGATATACATATTTACGTACCAGCTGTATGAGGGCTGCTGGAGATGGTAAACGGATTCAATCCAAGTATAAAGCGGCCATTTTTCATGCAGAACCAGTATTTTGAATGCGATGGAAATTCCGGCGATCAGCAGGGAATTGACAACGATCGGTGTGATTTTGATAAAATGTTTTGCGGTCGGCTTTGCTTTGCCCATCAGGAATCCGGAAATCAGCAGGAACAGCGGAACGCATTCATAGAAAAGCATCCGGAAACCGGAAATGACGGAAACCGGAAGTTCCTTCATCGGGAAATTATAAAAGCCGCCGTGCAGGTAGAAGTGCAGCGATACAACGAAAAACATTGCGCAGATTTTCACGAGGTCGATTCCGGCATATCGTTCCTGAACGGCAGGCGGTGCGGCACTGACCGCCGGTGTATCGGCTGGCGGCTGTGTCTGTACCTGCGGCGGAGCAGACATAGCTCGCATTCGCTTTTTTTTAGCTCTTGATGCCATAGCTGATAAACTCCTTTATCTGAAACAATTTTCTGATATATTATATCATAATAATTTAGGAAATACAATAGGTGAAGATGAAAATAGCAGCACGAAAACTGCATGGGAACAGAATCAGCTGAAAAAATTCACCCCGTCAATATGACAGGGTGAATGCAGCCATCAATAAACGATAAGCTGAGAAATTTCTGTTTACAAGCATATCTGAAACAGCGCAGAGCCTGTTTATTCTGCGGCATCTGCTTTAACGCTGCCTTAGGTGTCGGCGTAGTGGAGCGGCTTGGCAGGCAGCTGCTT
>JAZQOZ010000130.1:0-36523 GCA_045628085.1 Oscillospiraceae bacterium
ACCTCCTTTGATAGCTCTTATAGCTCTACTTTCTATTATACCACATTCTGAATGGTTTGTCAATAGTAAATCGTCGATTTAACGGCGATTTTGAGAAATTTTTTTGAAGGCTTTTGTATGCCCAAGTGGCAAAGTCGGGAGGCTTCTTTCCCCATTTTTGGTTTCTATACTGCAATCGGCGATCGTATGAATTTGTCCTCAGTATCGCGTCTTGTATTGCATTTTTCTTCTGTCTGTGTTATAATATAGAAAATAAACGAAAGGAATGCTGCAAATGGTCAAAGTTGATTTGAATGACCTCGACCGTTTTTTTCAGAAGGCAGAGCTGATCCCTGCCGTCTGCTATGAGGTCGATACGAAAACCGTGCTGATGCTTGCCTATATGAATAAGGAAAGCCTCAGACGCACCCTTGAGACCGGCTATACATGGTTCTGGAGCCGTTCCAGACAGGAATACTGGAATAAAGGGGCGACATCCGGTCATCTGCAAAAGGTCGTTTCTATTTTTGCGGACTGTGATGACGACACGCTGCTTGTCAACGTCAGACAAACCGGAGTTGCCTGCCATACCGGCGCATATAGCTGCTTTTTCAAGGAAATTTATAACGATGAGGAGAATGAAGCATGAACGTCTACAGAGAAATTTTTGAGGTCATTAAAGCACGTAAAGCCGCTTTTGAAGCAGGTCAGGCGCAGGAGAATTCCTATACCGCCTATCTCTTTGACAAGGGCGTTGACAAAATCTGTAAGAAAGTCGGCGAAGAAGCGACTGAAACCGTTGTTGCTGCGAAAAACGGCGATAACGATGAGCTGAAAAATGAGATCAATGATCTGCTGTATCATGTCATGGTGCTTGCTGCCAATCAGGGACTTGACTGGTCTGAGGTTGAGGAAGTTCTGGAAGCACGCAACGAGAAGATCGGTAATCTCAAACAGTTCCATCAGGTAGACAAGAATACCTGAGCGCATTTTCCGGCAGAATTGTCACATTTTCTTCCTGATACGAATATATTGCAATATGGATCCGGTGGATCGTATCCGGATTTCCAAAATGTAATCGGGAGGAATTTCTATGAACGAATTGCCGAATGCCGAATGCATCAATGCCGTTCCGGTTCGCCTTGAACGCATATTTGACAGCTGCAGCGACAAGGACTGCATCACGGATCTGCAGGTCACGCTCGATGACTGCATCGAACTGCCGCCGCAGTATACATCTGTGAAAACACGCAGTATTTCGATTGACGATATCTGCATGAGTGTTGAACCGATCCCGTTCAATCGCGGCTATTTCACCGTCGATATGACCTATACATTCGGTGTCGAGCTGTTATGCTGTACCCGAAACGGCGAACCGCCTGCGGTCATGCGCGGTGTTGCCAGCGCATCAAAGAGCGTTATTCTCTACGGCAGTGAATCCAACACGAAAACATTTTTCAGCAGCGGAACGATGAACGCAAACACAAATTGCGGCTGTGATACCGCCAATCTGCCGACTGTCAGCTGCCGCTGTGTCGATCCGATTGCGCTGGAAACACGTATTTGCGTACTTCCGCAGCCTGCACAGGAGCAACCGCAATTATCAGCCGCAGCGCCGCGAAGAACCGTTGTGCTGACACTTGGTGTCTTTTCGGTCGTGGAATTGTCACGTCCTGTCACGATGACAGTTGCCGCGTACCCCTATCAGGTGCCGACAAAATCCTGTTCCGGCGAAACAGATACACCCTGCGAGGTGTTCAGCCGCCTGAATTTTCCGACAGAGGAATTTGCGCCGGCAGAGGACGGGTGTACGCCGCAGCAATCTGCCGAAAAGCTCCGCTGCGAGGGCTTTTCCGGTATTCAGATGCCGATGCAGTAACAAAAATATACAGCCGCGTGATGATCTGCTTCACGCGGCTGCATAAATTAGAGAGAGAGTACATAAAATGAACATTATTCCGGCTGCTGCGGCAGATTTTGAAACTGTCCGTACGATCACGCAGGAAACCATTCGCAAAGTTTATCCGCATTATTATCCGGCAGGCGCGGTCGATTTTTTTCTGGCACATCATAATGACGCGGCAATTCAAAAGGATATCTCTGAAAATTGCGTATTTCTGTGCATTTCGGATACGAATGAAACGGTCGGAACGGTCACTGTCAGCGGCAGAGAGATCGGTCGGCTGTTCGTTCTGCCGCAATTCCAGGGCAATGGTTACGGACGGGCACTGCTCGATTTTGCAGAAAAAATGATCGCGGAATCCTATGAATCAGCCGTTCTGGATGTATCATTTTCTGCAAAAGCGATTTATCTCAAACGCGGCTACACATTCGTAAAATGAAACATGATCGAAACAGAAAACGGCGATTTTCTGTGCTTTGATGAGATGGAACGCAAGCTCAGATAGTGTATAAACAGGAAACATATCTCAAATTGTGCAAATATGCAGTGAAAAGAGGGGATATATATGACGCATGATGAAGCAAAAGCACGTATCAGCGTGCTGACAGAGGAACTTCTGGAAATGGCGCACGCATATTATGACCTTGATGCGCCGACCGCCGAGGATTACGAATATGACATGAAAATGCATGAACTGCGCGATCTGGAGGCAGCATTTCCCGATCTTCTTGCGCCGGATTCGCCGTCACAGCGCGTGCAGGGCAAAGCTTCCGGCAAATTTGAAAAGGTCACGC
Organism: Oscillospiraceae bacterium; assembly: GCA_045628085.1. GTDB lineage: Bacteria > Bacillota > Clostridia > Oscillospirales > Ruminococcaceae > Firm-04. Next base: position 2,677 of record JAZQOZ010000130.1, read on the forward strand.
ATACAGTGCAGATGGCGAGCCTGCAGGACGTATTTTCGTTTGAGGAGGTCGCTTCATTTGTCGAGCGAGTTGCGAGGTCGGTCGATGAGCCGGTGTTTACGGTTGAACCGAAAATTGACGGACTTTCGGTGTCACTCGAATATGAAAACGGCGTATTGACGCGCGGTTCGACACGCGGCGACGGTTATGTCGGCGAGAATGTTACGGCAAATCTCAAGACGATCCGGAGCATTCCGCTGAAGCTGAAGGACGCGCCGCCTGTGCTGGAAGTTCGCGGCGAGGTCTATATGTCCCGTGCATCCTTTGAACGGCTTTCTGCGCAGCAGGAGGCGGCAGGGGAGGAACTGTTCCGGAATCCGAGAAACGCGGCGGCAGGTTCACTCCGGCAGAAAGATTCTGCGGTCACGGCGGCGCGGAGGCTCGATATATTCGTGTTCAATCTGCAGCGCATCGAGGGAGAGGAGATCGCAGCGCATTCGCAGACGATCGACCGTCTGAAAGCACTCGGTTTCCCTGTGATCCCCTATGAAAAGTGTCCGGCTGATGCGGAGAAAATCCGCGCAGCGATTGAGAAAATCGGAGCAATGCGCGGCGAGTTGCCGTATGATATTGATGGCGTGGTCATCAAGACGGACAGTCTTTCTGCCCGTGAACAGCTCGGCGCAACTGCAAAATATCCGAAATGGGCGGTCGCCTATAAGTTCCCGCCGGAAGAAAAAGTGACAAAATTGCGTTCGATCGAGATTCAGGTCGGGCGGACTGGCGTGTTGACACCGGTTGCGGTATTTGATACGATTTCGCTTGCAGGTACGAGCGTTTCGAGAGCTGTTCTGCATAATCAGCAATATATTACTGAAAAAGATATCCGTGTCGGAGATATGATTCGTGTGCGGAAAGCGGGCGAAATTATACCGGAGGTACTCGCATCTGAATCTCACGAGCCGGATTCCGTTCCGTATCAGATCCCGTCACGCTGTCCGGTATGCGGAAGTGTGACGGAAGCGGACGGTGATGCCGCTGCGGTTCGCTGCTTCAATCCTGCCTGTCCTGCACAGATTTTTCGTGCAATCGTGCATTTTGCATCAAAAAGCGGCATGAACATTGACGGACTCGGTCCTGCGATCGTTCAGCAGCTGCTCGATGAAAAGCTGATTGCATCACCTGCGGATCTTTATTCTCTGACGAAAGAAAAGCTTTTGACATTGGAAGGCTTCAAGGAGAAATCCGCTGAGAATCTCCTGAGAGCAATCGAAAATTCCAAATCTCAGCCGCTTGACCGTGTGATCGCGGCACTCGGTATCCGCAATATCGGACAATCTGCCGCTGTGCTGCTCTGCGATCATTTTGGCGGGATCGACGCGATTCGGCAGGCAAAAACAGAGGATATTGCTTCGATCGACGGTTTCGGCGATATCATGGCGCAGTCGGTTGCGGATGCGATGAAACAGTCTGATTTCAATGCACTTGTGGATGCCCTGCTTGCACATGGCGTGAAAATGGATTATCAGCCGAAAAAATCTGAAAGTACGCGCTTTTCCGGCATGACATTCGTTCTGACCGGAACGCTCCCGACGATGAAGCGTGATGAAGCAAAGGCACTGATCGAATCAAACGGCGGTAAGGTTTCCGGTTCTGTTTCAAAGAAAACAAGTGTTGTGGTTGCCGGTGATGATGCCGGAAGTAAACTGACCAAGGCGGAATCGCTCGGCATCGAGATCATTGATGAAGCGGAACTGCTCCGGCGCTGTAATGCGGAGGAATGAACATGAATATTCAGATTTTCGGCAAATCAAAATGCTTTGACACGAAGAAGGCAGAGCGTTTTTTCAAGGAACGCGGTGTTAAATATCAGCGAATCGACCTGCCGGATAAGGGTATGAGCAAGCGCGAACTCGAAAGTGTGGTACGTGCAGTTGGCGGAATGGAATCACTTGTTGATCCAAAGGATCAGGATTTTGCGCTCTGGCAGCATCTTCTGCCGGATGCGCAGTTCGATATGCTGCTCGAAACACCCGAAATGCTCCGTACACCGATCGTCCGGAACGGACAGAAGGCAACTGTCGGTGAGGCTGCTGCCGTCTGGAAGGCTTGGCTCGCGGAAGAAGGATGATTGTCAGCCGCCGACGCAGATCATATATACGTCACCGCTGCTTTCGGCTGTTGTTTGCTCAACTGTGAACTCTGACAAGAACTCTGTAAATGTGTCTTTTATTGTGGATACGAAATTTTGTATCACGGTAACTGACGGCGTATGCAGAATAATTTGTCTGCCGGTTTCCGGCGTTGTTGCCGTCTGGTCTGATGTGCCTGTTCCGGCACTCAATGCGCAGAGCAAACCGCATACAACGGTGATAAACATCAGCTTTTTCATGTGTTTTCTCCTTCATCATTGTGGTATACTACTATCATGATATGCGGAGAGGCATCCGGATATGCATAAAAGCGGCTGTGTATGATGCACAGCCGTTTTGCGTTATGGAAGCGATATGGTCACTTTTTTCTGCATCCCCATTGCATTTCATACGATTATGTGTTATAATAGCAATCAGAAAGTGAGGCGATTACCATGAAACGGTTATTAACCGGTACATTTGCAGCTGCGGCGCTCATGATGCTCGCCGGCTGCGCGGAAACACCTGTTCAGCAAGCTGAAAGAACAACTGTATTTTCGGAACCGGAATTCAGCCTTGAGATTGTGGAGGCGGAGACCGGTCAGCCGGCGACACAGCCTGTTGATACGATCCCTGTCCTGACGGAGGATGCCGCGGATACCGAATCCGAAGCGGTTACTTCTGATACAACCGCAACACAATCCGTCACGGAAGCCGTTACATCTGATGAAACTGATGCATCGTATGATGCCGGAACACTTACCGATGCCGGTGATTCGTACACGGTCGAGGCTGTGATCGACAAGGACGGCACATACACGACGAAGGACGATGTTGCACTCTATATCTACACCTACGGTGAGCTGCCGCATAATTTCATCTCGAAAAAAGAGGCTGAAAAACTCGGCTGGGAAGGCGGTTCACTTGAACCCTATGCGCCGGGCTGCAGCATCGGCGGTTCATATTTCGGTAACTATGAGGGAAATCTGCCGGAGAAAAAAGGCAGATCATACACGGAATGTGATATTGACACGCTCGGCAAGAAATCACGCGGCGCAAAGCGCATAGTCTTTTCCAATGACGGGCTGATCTACTATACGGAAGACCACTATAAAACATTTGAATTGCTGTACGGGGAGGAGTAAGCATGACTGTTGTAATTGATTGCGGTGAGATTCAGACAAAGGAAGATTTTCACCGCAGATTTTCAGAAGCCCTTTATCTGCCCGGATTTTACGGCAATAATCTCGATGCGCTTCACGACTGCCTGACTTCGCTGCCGCAGAAAACGGTTCTCAATCTTCTTCATACGCAGGCTTTGATCCGCAATCTCGGTTCATACGGCAGGGCAGCGATCGCTGCAATCGCGCACGCAGAGCGTGAATCTCCGGAGCGTCTGACCGTGAATATGCTCTGATTGATTCCGGCGCACATTTTTATGTTGTATATGATAAGCCGCAGAATTGGCAGAAATGCCGGTTTTGCGGCTTTTTTCGTATGCGAGGGCAGTTCATGGCTATATATATGTATATGTTTTAATAGCATCCAAAATATGCGAGAAGCATCCTGCTTTTTGAAAAAATAATTTTGCAGGTAATACGTTGATTTTAGTGCGCATTACGGTGCCGGATGCGATTTCATGACCTGTTGTGAAATAGTGAGCAATTCGGAGCATTCGTGAGAAATCTGCCGAAATATTCATCGCAAAATTTCTACGGCATTTTCTCGGGCTTTGCAAATGTTGGGGAAATGTGGTATCATTGGAACATCGGGAGGGAACAACACCTCATGAAACCGATAGTTTGACAGCCGGGAATGACAGCAGGTATGACATCAGCAGTCCGACAGCAGAGCTTGACATGACATGAGCGACAAACTTTTTCAAGAGCTAAATCGTTCAACAGAAACACATGACCACACCGACAGCAGGGCATGACAGAACAGCCTGACATTCACAACTGACAGTGAATTACGACAGCAAGTATGACACCAAGTATTGACAGGAAATGACGACAGCAGGTTTTGACAGCGAATGACGACAACAGGTTTTGACAACGAATGACGACACCGAGTATTGACAGCGAATGAAGACAGCAGGTTTTGACAGCGATTGACGACAGCAGGTTTTGACAGTGATTGATGACAGCAGGTTTTGACAGCGATTGACGACAGCAGGTTTTGACAGTGATTGATGACAGCAGGTTTTGACAGTGATTGATGACAGCAGGTTTTGACAGTGATTGATGACAGCAGGTTTTGACAGTGAATGATGACAGCAGTATTCCGACAGTTTTACATGACAAGCTCAACACAGCAACAACAGCGTACAGACGTTACATCATGACAGCATAATCTGACATTCACCCGTGCGACACAGCAACAACAGCGTACAGACGTTACATCATGACAGCATAATCTGACATTCACCCGTGCGACACAGCGACAACAGCGTACAGACGTTACATCATGACAGCATAATCTGACATTCACCCGTGCGACACAGCGACAACAGCGTACAGACGTTACATCATGACAGCATGATCGAACTTCCCCTGAAATGACAGCATTGCAAGACAATTCAGCGAACAACTTTGGTTCATGACAGAAAAGCGCTCCGCAGCGGGCAGTACCTGCATATCAGCATCGTACTGCCCGAAACGCTTTGAATTTTGAAAACAAACAATGCGCTGCATCAGCGATGCAGGCATTGGTGAAAGGATATATATAATGAAGGCAAAAAAATTGACGGCGATCCTTCTGGCATTGACTGCGGTATCCTTCTGCGGATGCGGCGATCCGTTTGCGAAGGCACTGATAAAGGACGGCGAAGGTCTGGAAACGCTTGCGCCGTCTGCGCATTCTACAAACGAACCGGAGACCGAAACGACAACAGCAGAGCCGTCTGAATCCGAACCTGAAGATACGCTTGCAGAGGTGCAGCGTATCGCAAGGGAATTTGAACAGTCAGCATACGATATGGATTATGCTGCGATGGTCGATTCCTATGCTGTGGAACTGCTGTATTATATGGAGAACGGCAGACTGGGCTCACGCGATGAATATATCGCTCTGTTAGAAAAAACTTATGAAAGCCAGAGCCAGATCCAACAGAATGAGCAGACAAAGACTGCATTTGAAGGCGAACCGGTCCATATGCCGGAAAAAGCCGGCGAATACATGGATGTTCTGCGTCAGATGAATGACTTAGGTAATGAATATGCATTTACAGATGCGTTTAACATAGATGATGTTTATATATACCGGGTTCAGGCAGGTTCTGATACCAACGGTGCTGCCGGAGACGGTATGCAGATCAATCTGGGGCCGAATGATGTATCAGTCGGTATGGACATTGCTGTTATCCATATCAACGGTCAATGGAAAGTTGATACGACAATTCCGGTTATGCAAACAGCTTTGCAGCTTTCAAGCAGTATACTTGGAAACTGATTATATCCATTCATTGCAAAATAACTTCCTTCATACCCCCATGCACAGTCAGGCAATTTGTGCATGGGGGATTTGTTTTCTGTGTATTTTCTGCGGCTCATGCGCATAGAATGGAACAGAATCAATCAAAGGGGCGTTATATATGAAGCAAAGATTCCGGCGAATACTGCGGATATGCTGTTCCGCGGTGATGCTCGGCTGTCTGATGAACGGAATGCCTGCCGATGCCGCCGAAGTACCGGAGATCACGGCAAAGGGCTGTGTGCTGATGGATGCGCAGACAGGCTATGTGCTGTTTGCACAGAATGAGCAGGAAAAGCTCCCGATGGCAAGCACGACCAAGATCATGACGACATTGCTCACACTCGAAAGCGGTGATCTTGATACGCCGTTTATCGTGGACAGCGCGGCGATACACGTTGAGGGTTCGTCGATGGGCCTGCGGGAAGGTGACACTGTTACGCGCCGTGCGCTCTGTGTCGGGATGCTGCTGCCGTCCGGCAATGACGGAGCAAATGCTGCGGCGGTCAGTGTTGGGGGGAGTATTCCGGATTTTCTGGAAATGATGAATGCCAGAGCAAAAGAAATCGGCATGACGCGCAGTTTTTTTGCATCGCCGTCCGGACTGGATGCCGAGGGACACGGCGCTTCTGCATACGATATGGCACTGCTTGCGCGTGAAGCACTCAAAAATCCTGATTTTGCGGCGATTTGCAGCCGGCAGTCTATGACCGTCTGCTATGGTGATCCGCCTTATGCACGCACATTGACCAATACAAACAAGCTGCTCGGCATGGATGATACCGTGATTGGCGTAAAAACTGGTTTTACCGATGCCGCCGGACGCTGTCTGGTCAGTGCGTGCAGGCGGCAGGAGCGCACGCTGATCTGTGTCACGCTCAATGATCGCAATGACTGGGCAGACCACAGTGCGCTGTATGATTACGGCTTTGCAGGCGCATCGGTATATACACCGCCTGTGCCGGAACAGGTCACAGTACAGCTTGAGGGCGGCAGTGTGCAGACGGTGGCGGGATATGTCAGGGAAACGCCGCAAATGACTGCGTGGTACGGCAAACCGCCTGCATATACGGTTACGGCATTGCTGCCGCCGTTTCTGACAGCACCCGTTGCGGCGGGTACACAAATAGGGGAGATGATCTGGCGGAACGGTTCGGTCGAAATTGAAAGGACACCGATTTTTTCAGCAGATACGATATATCCTGCGGCAGAATCAGAGCCGGAATCGCTGCTTTCGCGTATAATTAAACGCATTAGACTTTGTATTGGGTTTACAAATAGTATAAAGTTCGTCAGTATTTACAAAGTTGATGAGTAGAAATGGGGTGCAATACTGATTTTCTACAAATATGTCAAAAAGCACTTGACGAAATTCAAGCAACTTGCTATAATATAGACAAGGTGAGCGTTTGAATTCGGCATCCATCCTTTCCTCCGCTATTGATTTATCTTGCTCGCCGATTTGTGATAAATCAATCGCCCTCTCGAAATTTACCCGTAACCAAAGCAGCCTTCTCATGCGCGAGAAGGCTGTTTTGGTTTTTTCAGGCGATACCTTGCGTTTTTGCCTTTTGTATGGTATAAGCCGGCAGTGCCGGCAGCCGTTTTCCGCTCATGATGCGCCCTACGGGATTTTTTCTGTATTTTCCCGTTGCAATTACTGCGATAATATGGTATAAGCCGGCAGTGCCGGCATCCGTTTTCTGCCATGATGCTCCCTACGGGATTTTTTTCTGTATTTTCCCATTGCAATTACTGCGACAATATGGTATAATATAGAAAATTAGTCGTCGGAAGGGAATCTCATGTCACTGATCTTTATTTTCAACAGCCTGATGCTCGGCGCAGGACTTGCAATGGATGCATTCACCGTATCACTTGCCAATGGAATGCAGGAGCCGGATATGCGGCGCGGCAAGCAGGCAGGCATTGCCGGTATATTCGCCGGCTTTCAGACGCTGATGCCGCTGATCGGCTGGATATGCGTGCATACAGTATTACAGTATTTTCAGGCATTTGAGAAGCTGATCCCGTGGATCGCACTCATTTTGCTTGGGTTTATCGGCGGTAAAATGCTGATTGAGGGGCTGCATCCTCAAAAAGAAGAAACAGAAAAACAGTCGGCTGCCGTCGGATTCGGCGCACTTTGCGTTCAGGGCATTGCGACTTCGATTGATGCACTGTCAGTCGGTTTCACGATCGCAGATTATAATGCACCAATGGCGATTGCCGCCGCGCTGATGATCGGCGCAGTTACATTTCTGATCTGTTATGCGGGAATCAAGATCGGCAGAAAGGCAGGCGTGAAGCTCGCCGGAAAAGCAACCGTATTCGGCGGTATCCTGCTCATTGGCATCGGACTGGAAATATTCATCTCCAATATGATCGGCTGAACAGCAGAATTGTTCCCGATTTTTATGCTTGATGTATAATGTCCTGCAAGCCTATTGACAAATTATGCATAATCTATTATAATAAAGACAGCCTTATCATGAGCGGTGGAGGAACGGGTCCTGTGAAGCCGCGGCAACCGCACCCGGTGGTGTATGGTGCCAAGTCCTGCGGCATTTATGCCGGAAGATGAGGAACGTCTGCTCAATGCAATATCAGCGGCATACGTTCAGTATGCCGCTTTTTGTATCGGCACATGATGCGGCGCATTTCAAGGAGGTTTAATATGAAACGCTTTTTTACATCCGAGTCCGTGACCGAAGGACATCCCGATAAGATCTGCGATCAGATCTCCGATGCCGTTCTTGATGCGATTCTCGACAAAGATCCAATGGCGCGTGTCGCCTGCGAAACCTGTACTACGACCGGTATGGTCATGATTATGGGCGAAATTTCCACAACTGCACAGGTCGATATCCCTTCGATTGCGCGTGAGGTCATTATTGATATCGGTTATGACCGCGCAAAGTACGGTTTTGACGGTTCGACCTGCGCGATTCTGACTTCGATCGACCAGCAGTCCGGCGATATTGCGCAGGGCGTAGATTCCGCGTATGATTCCGGCGAGGATGCCGATGAACAGGGCGCAGGCGATCAGGGCATGATGTTCGGCTATGCCTGCAATGAAACGGCGGAGCTGATGCCGATGCCGATTTCTCTTGCGCATAAGCTGGCACTTCGTCTGACTGCGATCCGGAAGGACGGTACGGTGAATTATCTCCGTCCGGACGGCAAAACGCAGGTCACGGTCGAATATGAGGACGACAAGCCGGTGCGTGTGGATACCGTTGTCGTTTCAACACAGCACGCCGCATCTGTAGATTTGTCGCAGATCCGTGATGATCTGATCGAGCTTGTGATCAAGCCGACCATTCCGGCTGATCTGATGGACGAGAACACGAAGATTTTTGTCAATCCGACCGGCAGATTCGTGATCGGCGGTCCGCAGGGTGATTCCGGTCTGACAGGCAGAAAGATCATTGTCGATACTTACGGCGGCTATTCCCGTCACGGCGGCGGCGCATTCTCCGGAAAAGATCCCTCAAAGGTTGACCGTTCCGCTGCTTACATGACGCGCTATATTGCGAAAAATATCGTTGCCGCAGGACTTGCAGAGCGCTGTGAGGTACAGCTTGCTTATGCGATCGGCGTAGCAAAACCGGTTTCTGTGTTCGTTGAAACATTCGGTACGGGCAAGGTTGACGAGGAAACGCTTGCGAATGCCGTTGCAGAGGTATTCGATCTGCGTCCTGCCGGTATTATCAGCACTCTGGAGCTTCGGAAACCGCAGTACCGCAAGCTGGCCGCATACGGACACATGGGCAGAGAGGATCTCCAGCCTGCATGGGAGCGCACCGATAAGACGGATGCACTGAAAGCCGCTGTCGGGAAATAATCCTTCACATATCAATAATAAAGCCGCTGAAATCGAGCATTTACGCAGATTTCAGCGGCTGTTTTCATATTTGCAATTATGCTGCGGCATCATTGGTATCTGTTGTATCAGTCGTGTCAGCTTGATCAGTATTCGGCAGGGTAGTGGGCTGAGATTTGCGTTTCAGGGCAACGCCGATACGGGAATTGGGATAATTCTCCGCATAGGAATCGAGAATGCCGCGTACCATGAACTTTGCATTTTTGCCGCCTTCGACCATTGCACAGAATGCAATTTCAGGATCTTCAACCGGTGCAAAGCCGATGACAAAGGTATCTGTGCCGCGGGGCGACTGCGGTGTACCGGTTTTGATCGCAACATCGAAGCCGAGATTATTCAGGTCATATTCGCCCCACATCGGGGTTCGTGCCGCGCCGATCATACCGGCTGTGACATACGGAAATACCGCATCTGCGTTATTTTGCGCGACTGTTGCAACGACCTCAGGTGCTTTTACGGAAAGCTGTTCCGTCATGGTATTGTTCCAGTAGGACTGGATCAGGTGCGGTCTGTAGCGCACGCCGTTGTTTGCGATCGTGGAAGCGACCGTTGCCATTTGCAGGGGTGTGACCTGTACCTCAGACTGACCGATCGCCGCCTGAAGCAGACAGCCGACATACCACTGAATGCCGAGTTCATCGTAGGTTTCCGGACAGGCGAGATAGCCGCCGCTGTCGCCGGATTCCAGACCGAGCGGATTGCCCAGACCGAACAGATGCTCATAATCGAGCAGGAGATCCAGACCGAGCCGCGTACTCAGTTCATAGAAGAAAATATTGCACGAAACTGTGATTGCCCCAATGACATTGATATTCTCGTGATGACCGGTGCAGTGGAACGGGTGGTCGATATAGATGAGTGTGGTATCACAGTAAAATGTCGAATTTGCGTTGATAATGCCGGAATCCAGACCGGCAGTTGCCGTAATTGTCTTAAAAGTCGAGCCGGGGCGGTACAGACCGTCTGTTGCACGGTTGATCAGCGGGTAATTATCCTGCTTTGCAACTTCGTTATAATTTTCAAGCAGTTCCGACAGATCGTAAGTCGGGAGTGTTGCCGCGCCGAGCAGGGCATTATCCTTTGTATCCAGCACTACGATCGCGCCGCAGTTGGCATCACGGCATTCATAATCGGTATTGCGCAGGTTCTCGCAGTGATCGGATAGAATTTTTTGCAGCTGTTCCTGCATTTTCGCATTGACCGTAAGCTGAATGGTTTTGCCGCCGACAGGTTCCTGCGTAATGACGACTGAGGACACATCACCATTTGTGACGGTGATCTCTTTTTTTCCGTTGATGCCGCGCAGATCGGCTTCACAGGCACTTTCCAGACCTGTCTTGCCGACTTGATCGGAGAGTGCATAGTCATCGTGACCGTTTTCTTTCAGCGCCTTGAATTCTTCCTCGGAATAGATCGGTCCGACATAACCGATCTCATGCGGCAGAACATTGCCGTTTTCGACGGTTCGGATCGCATTCTCAATGACATTGACACCGTTCAGCGTGACGCGCAGTTCCTTGATGCGTGTGACGGTTTTCAGGTCGATATCGTTCGAGAGATAGAATACATTGGACATCGAAAAACTGCGCAGGAGCATCTCATAGCGTATGCCTGCAAGATTGCGCTTTTCCTGATCGGAGTAGCTGTCTGCGATCTCGTAATCCGAAATGAGTTTGTCGATGCAGTTTTCAGCTGTTGCGTACTGATTCAGGCGCAGCATTTTTTTCATCTGCGCGATATCGTTATCGCGGTTTTTCTCGAAAACATAGGGTTTTGATTTCGAGATCGGCATTGTATCGTTCCAGTCATAGCCGGTTTCCTTGAGCAGATTGATCGTGCGCAGAATGACGGCATTTCCGGCGGCATTGTCATCTGGAAAATATTCTTTTTCGATGATCAGGCTGTAGCCGATCTTATTGGAAACGATGGGTGTACCGGTGCAGTCCACGATCTCGCCGCGTGATGCCGGAATGATCTGCGTATAAACCGATTCGATGACCGGCGTGTTTGCTTCTTCCTCAGCGGCAGCGATTTGCAGGCTGACGAGCCGATAGATCGCAAGTGAAGCCGAAACGCAGACCAGAAGCACCAGAAAGCTCGACCGCAGAAATTCGGAGATCTGACGGAGTATCTCTTTCATCTTCTGTTCATCCTCTATCTATTGGAAAACACGAATCATCGGATATTTTCAATATCCATTCCGGGATTATTCTGTCTCATTTCCGAACATTTCTGCAAGGGAAATGCCGGAATAATCCGAGGTGAAGTTTTCAGCGGAATCAAGCCGGATGTCAAACTGCTTACCGGTTTCCATATTTTTGATCTGTCCCTTGCCCTGTTCGAGTTCATTCGAGCCGAGAACGACCAGATATTTTGTTCCGAGCTTATTGGCATATTTCATCTGGGATTTGAAGCTGCGGTCGAGCAGATCAAATTCCGCACGGATGCCCATATCACGCAGCGCACAGGCATATTTGAGGGCGATCGGCTTTGCATCGGCATCCATCGGTGCGAGATAGACCTCGCATTTGTCCGGTTCGAGGAAGTCACAGCCCTGCTGTTCCATTGTGAGGATGAGGCGTTCGAGTCCCATTCCGAAGCCGAGAGCCGGAACAGCCTGTCCGCCGAGCTGTTCGATCAGACCGTCATATCTGCCGCCGGCGCAGACAGTACCCTGCGCGCCGATGCTCTGTGTAATAAATTCAAAGACGGTTTTGGTATAATAATCCAGACCGCGGACGATTTTCGGATTGATGACATATTCAACGCCCATCGAAGTCAGTGCGGATTTGACGGCTTCAAAGTGCGCATTGCAGTCCTCGCAAAGATAATCCAGAATGACCGGAGCATCCTTTGCGATCGCCTGATCTTCAGGTGATTTGCAGTCGAGCAGGCGCATCGGATTGCGCACAAGGCGCTCCTGACAGGTTTCGCAAAGCTCAGCGCGGTGCGGTTCAAAATAGGCTTTCAGCGCTTCCTGATACTTTGCGCGGCAGGTCGGGCAGCCGATGCTGTTGAGATTCAGGACAATATCCTTCAGACCGACACGTTCGAGGACGGTTTTGCCGAGCAAAATGACCTCAGCATCCGCGTAGGGCGAAGCCGAGCCGGCCATTTCGACACCGAACTGATGAAATTCACGGAGTCTGCCTGCCTGCGGACGCTCATGACGGAAACAGGAGAGCTGATAGAAAGCTTTCTGGGGGAGTGCTTCTGCGAGCATACCGTTCTGGAGCATTGCGCGGATCGTGCCGGCAGTGCCTTCCGGACGCAGTGTGAACTGTGTTTCCTTTGCAATGACGGAATACATTTCCTTCTGGACGACATCCGTTGTTTCGCCGACAGAGCGCTGAAACAGCTCTGTGACCTCAAAAGTCGGAATGCGGATCTCGGTGAATCCGAAGCTCTCAGCGACTTCTCTGGTGACCTTTTCGACTGTTTTCCACTTGTGAATTCGGTCAGGTGTAACATCCTCTGTGCCCTGCGGGCGTTTCAGGTAATTTGCCATAAAATATAACCTCTCAAGCATCTTCGGAATCCGCATCTTTCAGCGAAAACCGTGTTTTTCCGTTTCCTTCTGTGTCCGGCAGGTGCGGTTTTTCAGGCGGCTGCATATAAACACAGAATTGCCCCCTCTGTCCGGAAGGGGCAATCAGTTGATTTTCATTGTCACAGAACAGTGGGGTTGCCGATCTCACGCCAGTCGAGATCGCCGCGCTCCAGTGCGAGGATCAGTGCCTCTGCTGTTGCAATATTGGTTGCAACAGGAACATTATGCACATCACACAGACGAAGCAAATTCATATCGTTCGGCTCGGTTGCTTTCGGTGTGATCGGATCGCGGAAGAACAGCAGAACGTCGATCTCATCGCAGGAGATACGAGCGGAGATTTCCTGTCCGCCGCCCTGATTACCACTCATAAAGCATTTGATACGAAGGCCGGTTGCCTCAGCGACCTGCTTGCCGGTCGTACCGGTTGCACAAAGCGTATGTCTGCTCAGAATACCGGAATATGCAATACAGAATTGAATCATCAGTTCCTTTTTCGCATCATGCGCTATCAAAGCGATTGTCATTATCTGAATCCATCCTTTCTGTTAGATATATTCGCAAGGTCATGACGTTCGTGCAGAGATACGCACAGCGTTTCAGACCTGATGCAGGAATATCAGCCGATTTTCACGGTCAGCGGGGCATTTTCGCCGCGCAGACGTTTGGAGATCGCATCGAATGCAGCAAGGCTCGGTGCAGTTGAGGGGATCGGTTCGCCCTTGCCTGTCGCAATGACGAGCTGGTAATCCTCAGGAATGACACCGATGAGCTGTACGCCGATGGTATCAATGATCTCATCGAGGTCACGGACAAGCTCAGCGCCGAGCGCACGTTTGCTGATCTTATTGATAATGAGTCTCTGACGGCGGTTGCCGCGGGAATAGAACTCATCGGACATCATCTGTGCATCGCGGACGCAGATCGGATCCGGTGTCGTGACGACAAGGATCAGGTTTGACTGCTCCACGATATCAAAGACATGGTTATTGATGCCCGCGCCGGTATCAATGATGATATAATCATAATACTTACGGACAGCGGAGCAGATATCAATGATCTGTTCGACAGTGACCTGCTGGAACGGGTTTTTCGGCGCACAAAGGACAAACAGATTGCTTGCCATTGGCACACGGGCAACGGCATCCACAGCGGAGACTTTGCCTTCCAGAACATCGCTCAGGTCATATTTGATCTGACCGGTCATACCGAAAATGATATCAATGCAGCGCAGACCGAAATCAAGCTCAATGATGAGCGTGCGGCTTCCTTGTTTTGCGAGAGTGTAGCCAAGACCGGCACAGATAGAGGATTTTCCGGTGCCGCCTTTTCCGGATGTAACAGCGATTGTTTTAGACATACGGTGAAACTCCTTTCCCCATTCGCCGCGGCTGCCGGATGATACGGCAGTTCAGAAGACCGCAGCGTTGCGCAAATTATACAAACGCCCGTAAGCGGACGTATATCTGCTACTTATATTATAACCACAAATCGCAAATTTGTCAAATCCCTTTTTAGCAAAAACTGAAAAATTGTCAGGTTCGTGCTTTTTCACAAGCTGTCATTGTGCATTTTGACGAAATTGACAGGAAGACTTGTATGAAACGCTGAATTGATTGCGGCAGCGTGATATTTCAGGATACAACCGCAGCAGATGTACTTTCAGTCAGAGCGTCGGTTTGTGCGCTGCTGACGGACGGTGTATCATCTGCGATCTTGATGGTTTCGATCATTTTGCGGAAGGACTGCCGATAGACGGGGAAATTCTCGCGGTGGCTCTTACAGGTCATGATATAAACGCGCTCATCTTTGATCATGACAGCGGTGATGCACTGCATTCCCTGCGAAGCATCAGTATTTTTGATTGCGTAGGTGAATTCATAGAGACAGCAGTCAACGCCGGAAACAGCGGTCGTTTCCTCGGAGATCAGTTCAAAATCATCGGCTGTCTGTGCATACTGTTCTTTGACGCTTTCGCCGTAGGTTTGGACATTCTGCCCGTAGATCTTCAGATCCTCGCCGGTCACAATGACGGAAGCGTCATTCATGACATAATATTTATCATAAGAGGCAGATGCGGTTTCTGTGAATCCGGCAGGAACTTCAAATGAGATCCTTTCGGGCATCGCAGACGGTACAATGATGATCTGCTCCTCGCTGACGGCTTCGGATGATTCTTCCGCTGCAGATTCCTGCTTTCGGGTTGCGGCAGAGATGCCTGCGATCAGGACAACCAATAAAATGGCGGCTGCCAGCGTGAGCAATAATTTACGTGACATAGACCATACTCCTTTTTTATGCAGATGCATGGAAAAACCGATGCGTCATGTGGGGCGCATCGGCATTCGGCTGTGACCAGACCTGTAAGCCGGGTTCTGTGCTGCGAAAAACGCAGTGCAGCCATTTATCTAGGCAATTCGTCGCCGAATTGCTCAAGCCGCCTTTGCGAATGATCCGCCGAGCAGACGTTATGACCATTCACACCAATCGGCGTTGCATCGGGTAGGGTTTACACAGCAGGATGCTCTCGCACCCTCTGGTGCGCTCTTACCGCACCTTTCCACCGTTGCACGCGGTCAGACGAGCTGACCGGAGCTGTATTATTTCTGTTGCACTGGCCCTAGGGTCGCCCCCGGCTGCTGTTAGCAGTTACCCTGCTCTGTGATGCCCGGACTTTCCTCGTAAGCATAAAGCGCTTCCGCGGCTGCTCAATCTGCTCACTATACTATTTTATCACATTCTGTGCCGGATGTCAAGGGTGGCGGCGGAGTTTGTTTTACTATTTATAATGATTATCAGGAATCGGTTTTGATTTGCTGTTTTATATCTGAAATCCGGATGTTTATTTTGATTGGGCGCGGTGCGTGATGGCTGATTCCTTGTGCCCCCTTATGCTTCGCAAATCTTAGAACCTGATTCAAAATAAGTTTACCGGGAGCGCACAGAGGGGTGTGGGTAAGGAAAGAGGGCGTGCTGCGCCCCGCGCCCGACTAAAATATACATCAGGACTAAAGATGAAGAATCAAAGATAAAGAATCTAACAACCAATCAAAACAACAATGCCCGAAACCGGTCTTTCGACTGCTTCGGGCATCCTTTTTATCTTATGACGGCTGCAAAATATGCTCCAGTTCACTCAGCAGGAGCGTCTGCTCACGCCGTGTGCCGGCGCAGATGCGCAGTCCGTTCGGGAAACAGCGCACTGCAATGCCTGCCTGTTCAAGCTGTTCAAATATTTCGCGTGCATAGGCAGTTTTCACGAATACGAAATTCGTGCGCGGCGGATAGACACATTCCAGCAGATCGGGGTATCGCCGTACAAGCTCCGAAATACCGGCATAGAGCCGCTGTGTCTGAATGATGATCTCATCACAGCAGCGCTGTAAAATGGACTGCTCCTGCAGCACTGCCGCGCAAATTTTCTGTGAGATCGCATCGCAGTTGTAGGGAGATTTTGCGGCGCGGAGCAGACCTGTCTTATAGGTATCCATGACCGCAAAGCCCATTCTGGCAGCCGCAAGACCGATCGCCTTGGAGCAGGTGCGCAGAACGATCAGATTTTCATATTTCTGTACGAGATCGAGGACGGATTCATCCCAGAAATCCATATAGGCTTCATCCACGATGATCATGCAGTCCGGCGCGGATTCGATCAGCCGGATGATCTCGCTGCGCGGAATACCGAGCGATGTCGGATTGCAGGGATTTGAGAATACGACTGCATTTGCCTGCTGACAAGCCGCGATCAGCTTATCCATGTCAATTTGCAGATTTTCCTCTTTTTTGACGGTAACGACTTCAATTTCCGAGAGTGCCGCATATACGCCGTACATGGAAAAATCGGGTGAAACGGTGACGAGCTTCTGTCCTTTTTCCATGAATGTGCCGAGGAGCAGCGTGATGATCTCATCCGAACCGTTTCCGGCGGTTACACAGTCGGGCAGAATGTGATAGTATGCTGCAAACGCATTGACGACCTCAGTTGCAAGCGGATCGGGGTAGCGGTTGAAGCTGATCTGTTCGATCTGATCAGCGATTTTCGCTTTGAGTACCTGCGGCAGATCGAAGAAAGACTCATTTGCATCGAGCCGGACGGCATAGCTGCCTGTGATTGGATCATACGCTTTGAGTTTCGTCAGTTTTTCGGGCAGTTTCATTTGTCGGAATCCTCCTCGAAACGGACTGCGATCGCATTTGCGTGTGCAGTCAGACCTTCCTTGTTTGCGACAAGGATAATATCATCCTTTGCCTCACGCAGCGCATCTTCGGTATAATAG
The DNA here is from genome assembly GCA_045628085.1 of Oscillospiraceae bacterium. Classification (GTDB taxonomy): domain Bacteria; phylum Bacillota; class Clostridia; order Oscillospirales; family Ruminococcaceae; genus Firm-04. The sequence continues at coordinate 19,972 of JAZQOZ010000130.1, forward strand.
ATGTAGCTGGAGCGCTTGACAAAGCTGTAGACGGAAAGCGGAGAGAAGAAACGTGCCGTGCCGCTGGTCGGGAGAACGTGGTTCGGGCCTGCATAGTAGTCGCCGAGCGGCTCAGAAGCGTATGCGCCGAGGAATACAGAGCCGGCATTATCGAGCTTGCCGATATATTCCAGCGGATTTGCCATGTGTACTTCGAGGTGTTCCGGCGCGACTTCATTTGCGATCTCGACAGCCTGTTCCGGTGTATCACAGATCAGAATTGCACCGAAATTGTCAAGCGATGTGCGGATAATTTCGCTGCGGCTGAGATATTCCATCTGCCGTTCAAATTCCTTGACGGTTTCATTTGCAACACGTTCGGAAGTGGTTACGAGGATTGCGGAAGCGAGTTTATCATGCTCTGCCTGCGACATCAGATCGGCGGCAACATATTTCGGAACAGCGGTATCATCTGCCATAACAAGCACTTCACTCGGGCCTGCGATCATGTCAATATCGACAACGCCGTAGAGCAGACGTTTTGCCGTTGCGACAAAGATATTGCCGGGGCCGACGATCTTATCAACGCGCGGAATGGATTCCGTGCCGTATGCGAGTGCGGCAACTGCCTGCGCACCGCCCATGAGGAAGATGCGGTCAACGCCGCAGAGTGCAGCAGCGACGAGAATATCAGGATTCGGCTTGCCGTCTTTTGCAGGCGGTGTGACCATGATGAGTTCCTGAACGCCTGCGATCTTTGCAGGAATCGCGTTCATCAGAACAGAGGACGGATAGGCAGCGGTGCCGCCCGGAACATACAGACCGACACGCTCCAGACCGCGCAGACGCTGTCCGAGAATGACACCGTCCGGACGGGCATTGCAGAAGCCCTGTTCCTTCTGACGATTGTGGAAATCTGCGATATTTTCGATTGCGTTGAGCAGCGCTTCGACAAATTTTGGATCGGCAGATTCGAGCGCATTGGAAATGGTATCGGCATCGACTTCGAAAGTATCGGGGCATTTGCCGTCAAATTTTTCGGTATAGGCACGCACGGCTTCATCGCCTTTTGTGCGGACATCTTCGAGAATTGCGGTGACAGTTTCCACGACCTTCGGATCGGGCGCGGCACTGCGGCTGCGGAGCTGTTCAAAGAAAGCGGCTTCATCCTTGCCGTTGCAGCGAATGATTTGCATAATGATCTATCCTTTCTGCCGGGATTCAGCTTGCATTCTGCGCACTGAAATAGCTTTCGATTTTTGAAATGAGTGCTTCGAGTTCCTCATGGCGGAGCTTCATGCTGACGGTATTGGCAATGAGTCTTGCGGAGATCGGGCAGACATCCTCATAGACTTCCAGACCGTTTTCCTTGAGGGTGGTGCCTGTTTCGACGATATCCACGATGCCGTCAGAGAGTTCGAGCAGGGGAGCAAGCTCCACAGAGCCTTCGATTTTGACGATATCGACATCCATGCCCTTTGCTTCAAAGAATCTGCGCGTGACATTCGGATATTTCGAGGCGATCGTTTTCACGCCGTAGCCGGAATAGAATTCCGTACCCTTTTTGACGGCGAGGGCGAATTTGCAGCGGCCGAATCCGAGATCGAGCAATTCATAGAATTTGCCCTGCATTTCGAGAATGGTATCCTTGCCGACAACGCCGAGATCACAGACACCGTGTTCAACGTAAGTGATAACGTCATTTGCTTTTGCAAGCACCACTTCGATGCTGCCGTCTCCGATCGGAAGGATCAGCTTTCTGCCTTTTTCTCTGACTGCGGTGCAGTCAAGACCGAGCTGTTCAAACATTCCGACGGTATCTTTTTCCAGTCTGCCCTTGGTGAGGGCAATACGAATCGGTCTCTGCATGATTATTCTCCTTTGCTGCTGGATTCGATCGGCAGAACGCTGTCGATGCCGTGTTCGGCTGCATACTGACGGGCATCTTCGAGTGTTTCCGACAGTGAATGCTCAACGATCAGACCTTTTTTGCGGAGATTGGTTGCCGCTTCGACCGCATCCGCCTCACATCCCTCAGCCGCCCAGATGAGGATATTGCTTGCAGGGAGTGCAGCCGGATCGGCAGTCTGCCGGCGGCTCAGAACCTTGACCGCCGCATCAATATTGACGGCAAAGCCGGTTGCCGGAACATCGTATCCGAATTCTGCGAGCAGCTTGTCATATCTGCCGCCGGAGAGGATCTCCTCACCGCAGCCGGCAATATAGCCGCGCAGGATCATGCCTGTATAGTAATCGGTGCGGTGCATCATGCCGAGATCGACCGTGACACGTTCCGCGCCTGCGAACTGTGCAACAGCTTTCCAGAGCGTATGCAGATCGCTGAGAATGGATGCAAAGCGTTCGCCGGTGCAGAGTTTTGCAGCCTTTTCAAAGACTTCCTCGCCGCCGAACAGCCGCGGGAGCATCCGGAGCGTTTTGGTTGCATCCGATTCCGGCAGTGCGGTGAGGATATCGTTCAGTTCGGGATAATTCTTTGCTTCGATGCAGTCGCGGATGGTTTCCTTGATCTGTTCGGAAGCCGGAAGTGTCTGCATCAGCTCCGTGATGAAAGCGGCATTGCCGAGTTCGAGGGCATATTCGCCGCCGCAGGCCTGCAAAGCATCGACCGCCGCTGCAATGACTTCGAGATCAGCCATGCGCGAATCCGAGCCGATCAGCTCGATGCCTGCCTGCGAGATTTCATCATCTCTGCCTTTGAGAGAAGGGGAGATAACGTGGATATTCTGCTGATAGCAGAGGCGCAGCGGCAGTCCGGCAGCACGCAGTCTGGTTGCGCAGACACGCGCGATCGGAACGGTATTATCCGGACGCAGTACCATGAGTCTGCCTTTTGCGTCAGTCAGCTTATACATTTTCTCCTGCGGAAAGGGGTTGGTGTCGCGGTTGAACACATCATAGAATTCGAGTGTCGGGGTGATGATCTCGCTGTAGCCGCGTGCGGTGAACAGACCGTGCAGGCGGTTTTCGAGTTCACGGCGCAGGGTGCATTCCGAAAAGAGTGCATCGCGTGTGCCTTCCGGCGTGATAAGGTCAAATTTATTCATGTGGATCTCCTTCATGAGGTATCGTTCCGTGATGATACGGAAACAGATATCAATTCACTTTAGTTTGCTAACATGGTAACATGATATCATAATATCATGAAAAAGTCAAGTCAAAAGAGGGAAAGCTGATTGGATTTCGGTAGATCACCCAAAGCGCCGAGGGCTTCGAGTGCATCTATTGTGGCTTTTGACGCGCCGGAAAGCTGCTGAAATTCGTCAACGGAAATGAAATCGCCGTTCTGTGCAGTTTCATAGAGCTTTTCGGCAGCCTTTGCGCCGATGCCGTCGATCGCGCCGAACGGAATGCGCAGCTTGCCGTCCTCGATGAGATAATCGCAGGCGTGGGAGCGTTTGAGATCGACCGGCAGGAATTCGTATCCGCGTGACATCATTTCATTGACGATGCGGAGAATATCGAGCAGATCGCCCTCTTTTTTGGAGCGTTCCTTGCCCTTGCCGATCAGTTCATTGATCTTATTGCGGACGGCATTGATGCCCTGTACGGCGAGATCCGCGTCAAAGTCGCCGCCGCGGACAGAGAAATACGTTGCATAATACTCCAGCGGTTTATAGAGCTTGAACCAGCCCAGCTTGATCGCCGCCGTAACATACGCCGCCGCGTGTGCTTTCGGGAACATATATTTGATTTTGAGACAGGAATCAATATACCACTGCGGAACATTGTGGTCGAGCAGCATCTGGATACGCTCCGGCGTAAAGGTCTTGGGGGCTTTGCCCTTACGGGTATCTTCCATGATCTGGAACGCCTGCTTCGGCTCGACATCATGATAGAGCAGATAGGTCATGATCGAGTCACGGGTACCGATCACGTCAGAAATCGTACACGTACCGTTTGCGATCAATTCCTGCGCATTGCCGAGCCACACATCCGTACCGTGTGACAGACCGGAGATCTGCAAAAAGTCTGAAAACAGTTTCGGCTTTGCATCGAGCAGCATACCGATCGTGAAGTTTGTGCCCATTTCCGGAATGCCGAGCGAACCGGTCTTGCAGTAGATATCTTCCTCTGTGACACCGAGAACGGAGCAGTCGGTACACATCTGAAATACTTTCGGATCAGTCGTCGGAACGTCCGCGATCTTGATGCCGGTGAGGTCTTCGAGGTGCTTATAGAGCGTCGGAACAACGTGACCGAGTTCATCAAGTTTGAGAATGGTATCGTGCAGCTTATGGAAATCGAAATGCGTTGTGATGATCATGCCCGAATCATCGGTTTCGTCCGGATCACCGGGCTGCTGAACCGGCGTAAAATCGAAGATATCGAATTCTTCCGGAATAACGACCATGCCGCCCGGATGCTGACCGGTGGTTTTCTTCACACCGACACAGCCTGCGACAAGGCGGTTGATCTCGCTGTTGTTGACGGTCACGCCGCAGTCATCGAGATAGTGCTTGACATAGCCGTAAGCGATCTTATCCTGTACGCCGGAGATCGTACCTGCCTTAAAGACGTTTGCTCTGCCGAACAATTCTTCCGTATAGCGGTGCGATTCGGACTGATATTCGCTGGAGAAATTCTGGTCAATATCCGGTGCTTTGTCGCCGTCGAATCCGAGGAATGTTTCAAATGGGATATCGTGACCGTCGCGCTTCATATCGGTGCCGCAGTTCGGGCAGTTTTTCGGCGGCAGATCGAAACCGGAGCCGACCGAACCGTCCGTGATAAATTCGCTGTATTTGCATTTCGGGCAGGCATAGTGCGGCACAAGCGGATTGACCTCGGAGATACCTGCCATAGACGCGACAAATGACGAACCGACCGAACCTCTGGAGCCAACCAGATAGCCGTATTTTTCGGAGTTTGCAACGAGCTTCTGCGCGATCATATACAGAACGGAGAAACCGTGGCGGCAGATCGAATCCAGTTCTCTGTCCAGACGCTTTTTGACGAGTTCGGGCAGGGGATCGCCGTAAATGCTCTTGGCTTTCTCGGTTGTGATGCGGATGAGGTCTTCTTCCGCACCGTCGATGGACGGCGTAAATGTACCTTTCGGGATCGCGTGGCAATGGTCGATCTTGTCCGCGATCATATTCGTATTTGCAACAACGACTTCGTATGCTCTGTCACTGCCGAGATAGTCAAATTCTTCGAGCATTTCATCGGTCGTCCGGAGAAACAGCGGTGCCTGATTGGCGGTATCCTCGAAACCGTTTCCGGATTGCAGGATCTGCCGATAGATGCCGTCCTTTTCGTCCATGAAATGCACGTCGCAGGTTGCCACAACGGGGATGCCGTTGCGGTCGCCGATTTCGAGGACTTTGCGGTTATAATCGCGGAGATCTTCCTCAGTATGTGCCGGATAATGGTCGCTTCGGAGCATGAACGCATTGTTTGCAATCGGCTGGATCTCCAGATAATCATAGAACTGCGCCAGCTTGTCGAGTTCCGCTTCGGATTTGCCGTCCACGATCGCGGTGAATAGTTCACCGGCTTCGCAGGCGCTTCCGTAGAGCAGGCCTTCATGGTGTTTGATGAGCAGGGATTTGGGGATCAGCGGCTTTTTATAGAAATAATCGAGCTGTGAATAGGACACGAGCCGATAAAGATTCTTGATGCCGGTCTGATTTTTCGCAAGAATGATCTGGTGATAGGATTTCAGTTTTTTGGGATCAATGGCAGGCAGAACGGTGTTCAGTTCGGCAAGTGTCGTCAGGTTATGCTCTTTGATCACACGCTCCATGAGTGTTGTATAGATTTTTGCAAGCATGAGGGCATCATCAGCGGCACGGTGATGCTCGAATTTACCGAGTTTGAGATGCTTGGCAATGGTATCGAGTTTATGTCTGCCGAGTTCCGGCAGAATGGCGCGTGAGAGAATGACCGTGTCGATCGTGACGAACGGATGCTCCATATTATGCCGTGCAAAAACCTGCCGGATAAAGGATGTATCAAAGGACGCATTGTGTGCGATCAGGACAGGATTTTCGCCGCAGAATTGCAGGAATTGTTCAACGGCTTCCTGTTCCTTCGGCGCATTGTCAACCATATCCTGCGTGATATGCGTCAGATCCTGAATATTCTGCGGGATCGGACGTTCCGGATTGACAAATGTATCGAAACTGTCGATGATGCGCAGACCGCGAACCTTGACCGCGCCGATCTCCGTCAGGCGGTCATTCTGCGGAGAAAGACCTGTTGTTTCCACATCAAAGACAATGACCTCATCCTGCGGCGAACGCGGATCGGGCTGGTCAATGACTTTGAGCGTTTCGAGATCATTGACCACGTATGCCTCACAGCCGTAAATGACGCGGAAATCCTTCCATTTCGCGGTTGCATTCATGGCTTCCGGGAACGCCTGCACAACGCCGTGATCGGTGATCGCAACGGCACGGTGTCCCCATTCGTGGGCGCGGTTGCAGATCGCTTCTGCCGATGTGACGGCATCCATCGCAGACATATTCGTATGCAGATGCAGTTCAACGCGCTTGACGGGTGCATCATCCGTGCGGCGGTCGGGTGTATAGCTGTTGATCGCGGTCGGCTTGATGACGATATCGCGGTCATAATCGTCATAGGCGACTGAACCGTAGATCAGCAGGGCAGCGCCGGGTTTGCACTGACCGAGCGGAAAATCTTTGAGTTTCTCCTCATCGAGGAACATCTTGACGAGCAGACTGCCGGTATAATCCGTGACGGGAAATGTGACAAGTGTTTTGCCGTTTTTCAGTACGCGCGTTTCGGGCTTTGCAAAGACCTCGCAGGCGATCGCAAATTTGGGTGCTTTGCCTTCCATGCCGACACCGATCTGACTGACGACCGAGGCGATCGAAACAGGCTTTTCTTTTACGGTTCTGCCGTAGAGGATATTGAGTGAATCCTGATCGGGGCGGTCCGGCTGAACGGGCTTTGCATCCGGTTCAATGACGGAGAGCGATGTGAATGCAGGGGGCGGGGGCGGCGCGGCAGGTTCAGGCGGCAGACGGCGCTCCGGCGGCATACCGGACAGTACCTCATGCTGCATCTGTTCCTGTTCTGCATCGGAAATGTGCAGATGCGCTCCTGTAAATTCCACGCTGACCGTAACAGAGAAGATTTTTTGCAGCGCTTTGGCGAGCGTTTCCCGGAAATGCAGATCTTCGAGGATATCGACACCGCCGTTCTGCAATTCGATCGAGAGTACATTGTCTTTCAGGGAAAGTCCGGCATTGTCAAGAAAACCGTTCATCATCGGGATCTCGCGGCGCAGCACCATGAACAGATCGGGCAGAACATCAACAGAAAAGCACGATGCCGGATAGCGGCAGAGAATGCGCAGTCCGGCGAGTTTCAGTCTTTCTGTCAGTTCAGTTTCTGCCGCAAACAAATCCGCAGAAGGAACGGGCGCATCATATTCTGTTTCGATAAACAGTTTGGTGCGCCCGTGATTGGACAGAATGCAGCGAATTCTGCCGTTCAGCACGTTCTCCGGCAGTTTTGCGCCGTATTCACGTAAAAATTCACGCAGTGTCTGCGTCATGCGTGTTCATTCCTTTCGGTTGATAATCGGGAATATTCGGATACAAGTGCCTCGCAGATCTGAACCGCCGTATCGAGAAAGCGTTCGGGAGAAACCTGTTCTCCGAAAGAAGTCTGCATGACATCTGCAATGATCGCCGCGATCTCTGACGGAGAATCGGATACAGAGATGCGCCTGCTGATCTGCAAAGACTCATTGTCATATTCATCAGCAGGTGCATTCATTGCAAGCAGATCAAAAGGATCGAGCCGGTCGATCGAATCCTTGACGATCAGAAATATGTTCACAGCTTTTCGATCTCCGCGAGCAGGGCAGGAACGATCTCCGATTCCGGCACCTTGCCGAGGATCTGTTCGCCCTTGAAAATGACAGCACAGCCGTCGCCGCCTGCGATGCCGATATCGGCTTCACGCGCTTCACCGGGGCCGTTGACAACGCAGCCCATGACAGCGACCTTGATATTCTTCTCACAGCCGCGCAGGGCTTCCTCGACGGCTTTTGCCGTACTGATGAGGTCGATGCGCGTTCTGCCGCAGGTCGGGCAGGATACGAGCTGTACGCCGCCGCGCTTGCCGATCGCTTTGAGAATATCGCGTGCAGCGTCGATCTCCTCGACCGGATCAGCGGTCAGGGATACGCGGATCGTTTCACCGATGCCGTCGCAGAGCAGTGAGCCGATGCCTGCCGCCGATTTGATAAGTCCCATACGTGCTGTACCGGCTTCGGTCACGCCGAGATGCAGCGGATAATCGCAGGATTCTGCCGCGAGCCGGTAGCACGCGATCATATTCTGCACATCCGAGGATTTAATTGAAATGACGATATCATTGAAATCATATTTTTCGAGCAGTTTCGCATGATTCAGCGCACTCTCGACCATTGCCTGCGGTGTCGGACCGCCGTATTTTGCGAGCAGTTCTTTTTCGAGCGAACCGGAGTTTACGCCGATGCGGATGGGGATATTTTTCTCTCTGCACTTGTCCGCGACTGCTTTCACTCTGTCCATCGACCCGATGTTGCCGGGATTGATGCGGATTTTATCAATACCTGCGTCTGCCGCAGCAAGCGCGAGTTTATAATCAAAGTGGATATCCGCAACAAGCGGAATGGAAACGGCTTCTTTGATCGCCGGGATCAGCGCAACGGCTTCCATATTCGGAATTGCGGCGCGAACGATCTCACAGCCGGCTGATTCAAGTGCCTTTGCCTGTGCGACCGAGCCGGCAATATCATCCGAGCGCGTATTGAGCATGGACTGAATATAGATATGCTTGCCGTCGAGCAGACATTGCCCGACCTTGACAGGATGCAGATTTCTCATGGTTTTACGTCCTTTCTGATGTATCGGGATCTACGGCTTCCGGATCGGATGCTTGTTCGGCAGATGCGCAGGAGTCTTCCGGTTCATCTGCATCTTCTGTGTTATCCGGCAGATCAAGCGTACTTGGCGGAGCAGCGTTTTCAGCATTTTCGTCATGGAATACTGCCTGCCAGCTTGTCATTTTGCGGTACTGCACGATCAGCAGTGTGTTGGCAAAGTCTTTATCGCCGGAAAGCCGCAGTTCATATTTTCCGTCCGGCAGATAGCAGACGGCATAATTGCCGATCAGATTGCTGTTTGTATGATGAATCGGAACACGCATCATCGTTGCAGTTTCGTCGATTTTGGAGTGACGGTGCAGGACGATCGCGGCGATGCCGAAAACGACAGCAGTGAGTCCGAGTGCGATGCTGTATTTGAACGCGCCGAGCAAAAGACCGACACCCATTGCAGCGAGTGTGATGCAGACACCCTGAATGAGAACTTTGCGGTTATTCCGGATCGCGTCACGGGTTTCCCAGAGAAGCGAGTCGGAAATCGGCTCTTTGACGGGCATTTCGGCAGCAGCGATCAAAGCTTCCTCATCGGGGGTGAGGTTTTTCTTGATTTTATGGATCAGCGGTGCGTGCAGAATCGCATCTTTCATAAAGTCCCTCCGGTATATCCGATATTCGGCACCCATGTGATGGAATTTCGGAATTTGACGATCGTAACAGAATCAACTTGAGAAGTATCATGATCGGTCAGACGCAGAACATATCTGCCGTCCGGCTGATAGAATACCAGATATTTATAATAATGGTCACCGTATTTATTGCGGAAATGCACATCGAAGCAATGGTGGATCTTTACAACAGTATACATTGCGGTATCATCAATATCGAGCCAGTTTCCGCCGATGCCCTTTTTTATGTATATGATAAAAAACGCTGCAGCGGCAAATATAATCGCAATCGGCAGGACTTCTGCCGGTGTACTGAAACCGCGGTGATATTTTGCTGACGGCAGCATTCCGAGCACCATCGTTACCACAAAGACAACGATGCTTACGAACACGATATATACGGGAGAATGCTGTGTTTCCTGATATTTTCTGGCGAGATTTCGTCTGATGTTTTCATCGACCGGATACCAGAGCGGCGAAGAAGTATTTTCGACCAGTGCTTTTTCTTCAGCCGAAAGCCGTTGCTCGATGATGTAGCAGACGAGCAGTATGACAGCCGGTATCAGAATCATGCCCGCAAGCGTGATTAAACCGGGTTCAAGGCCGAGATAAATCGGCATCATCACAGCGCTGCAGGCAGCGGCAACGGCTGCAATGTAAGGATAGTATTTTCCGTTAAAAGGGTATCGGTTTTTCAGTCTTTTCATGTTATGTCAATCCTTTACTGAGATTTATCGTGTGAATATTTTTGAGATATCCTGAAATGTGATCGCGATCATCAGCAGCATCAGCGCGGCAAGTCCGACAAAGTGGATCATACCCTCGACCTTTGCAGGGATCGGTTTGCGCCGGATCGCTTCAATGATGAGGAAAACAAGTCTGCCGCCGTCGAGTGCAGGGAACGGGATCAGATTGAAGATGCCGACATTGATCGTGATAAATCCGAGAATATCGAGCATTGTCACGAGTTTTTCGCGGAAAGATTCACTCATGTTGACAACTGTTGTTGTTGCATCAATGATGCCGACTACGCCGGAGAGATCGTGAAAACCGTATTTGCCGCTGAGAAGATCAATCAGGGAGATCCAGATCAGACGGGCAGTTGTAGCGTAATATTTGACGGTATGGCTGAGAATGGTCAGCGGTGTTTTCTCATCGCGGAACAGATAGAAATCGAGCAGACCGTTGGTTTCCTTATTCAGGAACGTTACGTCATCGAATGTGATCAGTTCGCCTTCACGTTCGACCGTGACCTGAAAGGTATCGCAGTCATCGTTCTGGAGCGCATAGGAAATATCCTGCCACGAAAAGATCTTCATGCCGTTGATCGAAACGAAGCGGTCATTGGGCTGAAGCCACTGACAGGATGTCGAGATATTTTCGCCGTCATCGTTTGTGCGGAACTCTGCAAGTGTTGTCGAGGTCAGCGGCGAATCCAGACAGACATATCCCAGGATCAGGATGAAGCCGAGAATGAGGTTCATGACAGCGCCGGCAACCGTGACAAGCATTCGCTTCCAGACAGCCTGCTTGCGGAAAGCACGCGGATCATCGCTGTTTTCGTCCTCACCTTCCATTGCACAGTAGCCGCCGATCGGCAGGATGCGCAGGGAATATTTCGTTTCGCCCTTTTGTTTGGAGAAGATCGCCGGTCCCATGCCGAGAGAAAATTCCAGAACGCGGATGCCGCATTTTTTTGCAACAAAGAAATGTCCGGCTTCATGTATCATGATAATGATGCCGAAACCGAGAATTGCGGCAAGGATTGTCAGAATGGTCATAGATCAGATTCCTTTCGCATCAGAATTGAAATGCATATATGATATAGAATACCCGAAAAATATGGAAATTCCTGATGCATCAGGTGAAAAATTCGGGAGAATTCAGGCACTCAGAGCCGGAAAATCAGGATTGCACCGATCGTATTGATCGCAAGATTTGCGCAGCCGTGAACAAGCCAGCTTGCTTTCATGCTGTGATAGTGATCGCAGATCCACTGCAAAAAGAGTGCCGCCGCAAAGAGCGCCGCGATGCAGAGCAGCAGCATCGGGATACTGAGCCAACTGTCCACGATGCCGAGATGATAGACCGCAAATGTCAGCGCACTGAGGATTGTTCCGGTTTGGGGAAGATTGGCACGCCGGAATGCTTCCGTGAGGAATCCGCGGAAAAACGCTTCTTCCAGAAAAGAATTGACGAGCGTGATATATGCGAAAACGAACAGGCAGTTTCCCTTTGTGAGCTGTTCCTTCTGCATGAGATTCTGCCGGATCGTCGGAAGATCAAGATTGCCGAGCATATAAATAAATCCAACCCAAATCAACGGAACCACTGCGATCATAATGATGAACAGGTTTTTGGGTTTCTGCATTTTCCGGAACCGGATGCATTCTTTCAGCGGACGCTTGGAAAGCGCTGTGCCGATACCAATCAAAGTGACAGTCAGGAGCAGCTTGATGAGGCTTTTGATGAAATAGGGCGGTGCGAGCAGTTGTTCCGTCAGCATCATGCCAACAGTGAAAATGACAGCCGCCGCAATCGGTATCATGAGCTGCCCGCGCTTCACGCTTTCCGTTTTCATGCGATCGCTTCAGCGACAAATTCGCGTGCTTTGCGGTCTGCCGCCGCAACATCCTCATAGCAGGTCAGCGGCTCGGACGGGATCTGTTCAATGGATGCCGTGACAAGCTCACCGATGCGCAGGAACGGGATCTTCCGTTTGAGGAATGCCGCAACTGCCGCTTCATTCGCACCGTTTGCGATGACGGGGGCAGTACCGCCCATCTGACTTGCACGGATGCAGGCGGTCAGGCAGTCGAATGTATCATAATCCGGTTTTGCAAATGTCAGCGTGCCGTAATCCGTGAGGGAAAGCGGTTTGGTCGGGCAGGGGAGTCTGTCGGGATAGAGCAGGGCATACTGAATCGGGATCTTCATATCCGGAACGCCCATTTGTCCGATCATGGAATCATCCTGATAGACAACGGCAGAATGCAGAACGCTCTGTCTGTGGACTACGATCTCGATCTGATCGGGCGCGAGGTCAAAGAGCCAGCGTGCCTCGATAAATTCAAGTCCCTTGTTCATAAGTGTGGCAGAGTCGATCGTAATTTTATTGCCCATGCTCCAGTTCGGGTGATTGAGCGCCTGTTCGACAGTCGTTTCCGCGAGATCGGCTTTCGTCTTCCCGAAGAACGGGCCGCCGGATGCGGTCAGGATGATCTTTTTGAGCTGTTCGCGCTTATTTCCCTGCAAACACTGGAAAATCGCAGAATGCTCACTGTCGATCGGATAAATCGGCAGACCGCGTTCAGCGGCAGCCGGCATGACGAGTGCGCCGCCCGCAACGAGTGTTTCCTTATTAGCGAGTGCGATCGGTTTATTTGCCGAGATCGCAGTCAGAGTCGGCAGAAGACCGACCATGCCGACAACGGAATTGAGCAGTGTACCGGTGCTTTGATGCTGTGCAATTTCGCAAAGACCGTCCATGCCTGCCAAAAGGCGGCAGCCAAGACCGGCTGCCGCTTCTTTCAGAGCAGAATAACGGGATTCATCCGCGATGCACAACAGTTCGGGTTTCAGCAGACGAGCCTGCTGAACCAACTCCTCGACACGGGTATTCGCAGCCAGTGCGGTCACACGGATGCCATGCATCTGTGCAACTTCGATCGCCTGTGTACCGATACTTCCGGTCGCGCCGAGAATTGCGATACTGTCAGTCATGTGAAATGAAACTCCTTTTTAAGCTAATTCAAAGAAATTCGTTGCCTGAACGAATGCCGTGAAGAACGGCAGAACAAGCAGAACACTGTCAAAGCGGTCGAGAATACCGCCGTGACCGGGCATAATATCGCCGTAATCCTTAATACCGATCTGACGCTTGAGCGTGGATGCAGCAAGATCACCGAGTGTACCAAGTACTGCGCAGACCATGCTGACCAGAACGGTTGCGAACCAGTTGACACCCATCGGGATGCCTTTTTTGGTCATGACCGAGCAGTAAATGGCGCTGAATGTGATAAAGAAAATCACATTTGCAATAATCGCGCCGACGAATCCGACAACGGTTTTCTTCGGGCTGATTTCCGGACAGAGTTTTTCCTTGCCGAAAGCCGAGCCGACGAAATATGCACCGGTATCTGCGATCCATGCACCGCCGAGTGCGAGTACGAGATAAGCAACGCCGTGAATCTCATGCGTCTTATTCAGCGTGACGGCGGCAGCCATTGCAGGCGGGATCAGATACATTCCGGCAAGAAATGTAAAGAGTGTTTTCTCTGCCATTTTCTTCTTATGCCGGACGTAATCGAACAGCACACAGCAAAGTGCTGCAATGATCATCATAGAACGGTATCTTGCAACGATGCCGACCTGAAGCAGCGGCAGCAGGAATGCATAAGCAAGTGCCGCAATGGTGGAAAGACGATAGCGCAGCAGGTTAGCAGCACGCAGAAGTTCAAAAAGCGCCATTGCGGAAATGATGCCTGCCGCGATCGGCAGAACAAGGGAGTTATGCAGGAACAGGACGATCAGCGTTATCACAACACCGATCGCTGCGGTAATCAAACGTGTGACCATATATGTCTGCGGCGGAGAAGCCGCGCCTCCAATCCATTTCTTCAGATACGCAGAAAGCATCAGCCGGACTTTTTTCTGTGTATGCCATTACACGGCCCGGTGCTGCTGCTGCAAATCAAATCAAAAAAAGTATTCTGCCGGCGCACAGCAGGATCCTGTTGACAGTCTATGCTGACCGGCTTTGATCCATGCGCTCAGAGACCGCCGAAACGGCGAGTGCGGCGGGCAAATTCGACGATCGCTTTATCCAGCTCTTTGGGATCGAAATCCGGAAAGAGCGTATCGCAGAAATAGAATTCCGCATAGGCATTCTGCCAGAGCAGGAAATTCGAGAGCCGCTGTTCACCGCCCGGCCGGATCATCAGATCGACATCGGGCATATCTTTGGTATAGAGGTTCTGCGAGATCATTTCCTCAGTGATATCTTCCGGTTCGAGTTTCCCTTCCTTGACGAGCTGTGCGAGTTTCTGACAGGCTCCGGTGATCTCGTGGCGTGAGCCGTAGTTTGCGGCAATGCCGGCGGTCATGCGTTCAAATGTATCGGTATCCTTCTGGATATCAATGAACTGCTGCCGGAGGTCGGCTTCAAAGCCGTCCTCATCGCCGAGCAGAACGAAGCGCGTGCGCAGATCAAAATGGTCGTAGGCTTCCTTGAGATATTTGCGCATCAGGTCCATGAGTGCATGGACTTCATCATCCGGACGCTTCCAGTTTTCGGTAGAGAAGGCGTAGAATGACATATATTTCACGCCGATCTCATTTGCATAGCGGATCAGCTTGCGGAAAGCGAGAGCGCCCTGTACATGACCGTAGGTACGCGGCATACCGCGCTTTTTCGCCCATCTGCCGTTGCCGTCCATGATAATGGCGATATGGCGCGGCATCATATCCGCCGGTACCGGCGGTTCATTTTTCTTTGCCATGAATGACTCCTCAGACTTTATTTGAGCATGGGATTACAGGCTCATGATCTCCTTTTCCTTCTCGGAAACGAGTTTATCCACTTCTTCGGTATAGCGGTCGGTCAGGATCTGGACTTTCTTTTCGGCATCCTTCTGATCGTCCTCGGTGATCACGGAATCCTTCTTCATTTTCTTGAACTTATCCATGAGATCACGGCGCTCATTGCGGATGGCGACTTTTGCCTCATCACCGAATTTCTTTGCAGTTTTTGCAAGCTCTTTACGGCGGTCTTCGGTCGGCTGCGGGAAAACAAGGCGAATGGTCTTACCGTCATCGGTCGGGGTGATGCCCAGATCGGAAGCGAGGATCGCTTTTGTGATCGGGCGGATCA
Organism: Oscillospiraceae bacterium; assembly: GCA_045628085.1. Taxonomy (GTDB): domain Bacteria; phylum Bacillota; class Clostridia; order Oscillospirales; family Ruminococcaceae; genus Firm-04. Next base: position 35,354 of record JAZQOZ010000130.1, read on the forward strand.
TCTGCGGATCCCACGGAGAAATCAGAAGCATTCTGCCCTCTGAAACAGAAACGGCAGCGACCTGATTGATCGGAGTCGGTGTGCCGAAGTAATCAACGGGGATCTTGTCCAGCACAGCAGGATTTGCTCTGCCGGCGCGGATCGAGCCGTATTCTTTCTGAAGATGGTCTACAACCTTCTTCATGCTTTTTTCGGATGCGTCAAGTTTTTCTTTCAAAATATCAAGCATTGATCTCATCTCCTTATAAATATGTGTTGGAATCATTATGTGACGAATACACTATTATAAATAGTATATCGTAACGACGAATCAGGATGGGACAACGAGTGTGCCGACGTTTTCGCCCATGCAGGCATCATAGATATTATCCGGCCGGCTGAGGTCAAAGACGAGCATGGTCGTTTTATTGTCGCGGCAGAGTGCAGCGGCAGTTGCGTCCATAACACCGAGCTGTTTGTTGACAACATCAGTAAAGGTGAGTGTGTCGTATTTCTTTGCATCATCGAACTTATGCGGATCCTTGTCATAAACGCCGTCAACCATTGTGGCCTTCATGAGGACATCGGCTTCGATCTCCGCAGCACGGAGTGCTGCTGCTGTATCGGTTGAGAAGAACGGGTTGCCCGTACCGCATCCGAAGATCACGACTCTGCCTTTTTCGAGGTGACGGATTGCTCTGCCGCGAATGTAGGGCTCGGCAACACTGGTCATCGTGAGAGCCGTCTGGACGCGTGTCGGGACATCGAGGCTTTCGAGTGCATCTGCGAGGGCGAGTGCATTCATTGTGGTAGCGAGCATACCGATGTGGTCTGCTCTGGTACGGTCCATAGCACCGGACGAACGTCCGCGCCAGAGGTTGCCGCCGCCGACAACGATGCCCACTTCAATACCGACATCTACGCAGCGCTTGACAGCCTGACAGATCGGGGTGATCGTATCAAAATCAAAACCCGTTTTCTTACTGCCGGCGAGTGCTTCGCCGCTGACCTTCAAAAGGACACGTTTGTATTTCAGTTCCATTGGATAATACCTCCGAAGTCAAAATATACATTTATTATTATACACGATTTTTTTCAGATTGTAAAGAGGAAACTTGAAAAAAATCGGAAAACTATATTTTTTCTGCGTACATCCGGAAAAGAGTACGAAGTCGGAAGGGGATTCCGGTT
>JAZQOZ010000131.1:0-1598 GCA_045628085.1 Oscillospiraceae bacterium
AAAATGCACGACGAAAAGACAGATCATAGATCTGCCTGAAAAAAATATTGACAAAAAGTGAAAATTATGATAATCTGTAATTGAAGGCAATGGCAGAATGATAACAAGATTTTCTGATTGCTAAGCGATCAGGTCTTACAGGGCACTTGTTTCTTGCTATCAGCTTTTCTAACTGAGAAGGACTGACGTTATTACAGCGAAAGAAAACAACGCATATGTGTATAGCAATAGCATAATTGATTTTGTAACGGTAATTATTATGCTTATCCTCATCTATTGTGATATTTTCGGTAATCAACATAGAGAAGTTATACATAATTAAGCTTGCGAATATTTCCTGTATCATGCAGTCCTTTTTTTTAGAATGAAAGGCTATAAGACCGACATGATACTTTAATTCACGAAACGAAGTTTCTATCCCCCAACGCAGTTTGTAAATCTTCTTGATATCTTCAGCAGGAAATTCATCATTCCAAAGATTTGTAACAAGTGTTTCATATTGATTTTCAGATATCCTGATCCTGACTATTCTGAATTTCAGAGGATAAGAAGCTTTTGAGCCTTTTGGAAGGAAGTCAAAAACAGAATTAGAGACTAAAAATCGATAGATTTCCGGATTAGATTTCACTTCCTTGGTTTGTCTTCTTGTAAGCAGAATATCGGCAGAAAAGTCATATTCTTTATTATTTTGAAGATTAAATTTTTTTATGATACTGATTCCGTTTCTGAAACGATTACGGTCAGAACTTCCAATGAAAGATATCTGGCTGTATTCCGGATACACCTATGAGATGCTCCAAAACGATGAAATTCTCAAATACCTTGATGTGCTTGTAGACGGGCCGTTTTTACAGGAGCATATGGATATCTCACTCGCATTCCGCGGCAGCCGCAATCAACGGATACTTCGACTGAGAAACGGAAAACTCGTATGACAATGAAATAGAATTGACGATGCAAAAACCGACAGCCGCAGAGTTGCGGCAGACGCATATACAGGAGGAATAAGATGAAAACAGCAGAACTGCGAATGCTTCCTGTCTCGGAGCTGAAGCCTGCGGAATACAATCCGCGTAAGAAGCTGAAACCCGGAGATAAGGAATATGAAAAAATCAAGAACAGAATTGAGGAATTCGGTTTTGCCGATCCGCTTGTTGTCAATGCTGATATGACCATTATCGGCGGGCATCAGCGTCTGACCGTTGCAACAGCGCTCGGTTTTACCGAGGTACCATGCGCCGTAGTAGATATCGATAAGATCAGAGAGAAAGCTCTGAACATTGCCCTCAATAAAATCACAGGCGCATGGGATGAGAATCTTCTGGCAGACCTTTTGCAGGATATTCAGAACAGTGAATTTGACCTCGGCAAGACCGGCTTTGACCCGCCGGAGATTGAACAGCTTTTCAATCAGGTACATGATAAGCAGGTCAAAGAGGACAGTTTCGACGTTGAGGAAGCGGCACATGATCTTCGACCACTTCGACTGGGTGCGTGACGGAAAGGATATCCCGAAAATACATCCGAGTCAGAAACCCGTAAATCTGCTGAAACGCCTGATCGAGATATTTACCGATGAAGGTGATGTGATCATAGAC
>JAZQOZ010000132.1:0-2449 GCA_045628085.1 Oscillospiraceae bacterium
TACGATGCAATGACGCAAAGTGTCGGCGTAATTTTTGAATTTAAATTTGCACAATCCCAAGCGCAGTTAGCATCCAAATGTGAAGAAGCACTGCAGCAAATAGAAATGCTTGATTACAAATCAGAGTTCTCAGACCTTGGAATTGACAACATCATCAAATACGGTCTCGCATTCTATAAAAAGACCTGCAAGGTAAAACTCGGAAAGTAATCAAGCATCAACATTTCGTCGTGAGCAACAATGCTCACAATTCAGCAATTTACAACATACAAGCAGCCGCCTGATGGCGGCTGTTTTCTTGTATCTGCTTACTTTCCAATGTATCGTTCCGCAGCGGATTCCATACCGATGTAGAAAGCCATATCTTGTGTCAATGTTGTCAGTGAGGGGTCGCGCTCTCTAATACGCATTGTTCTGCGGATTTCTTTTGGAATCACGACTCTGCCGAGGTCGTCAATCCTTCTCACTATACCGGTTGCTTTCATTTTATGCCTCCTTTTGGATTTGCTATTTTCGATAGCTTGACGATATTGTTTGCTCTGCAAGGGAATTTATGCATTGGCATTGTTTTCCAACAGCTACAGTTTCATATTCTTTGTATGCATTCTCGTGATATGGTATAGGTAACAGATATGGTCAAGATGACAACTTACGCTTTTCCGTCAGATTGTATAAAACTGGCGCTCAGCACGATGTTCCCAATATGTACAAAACCGCCGTCTGCTGTTGTGCAGGCGGCGGTCGCTGATATGTTTACTTTTTCAGAAGCATTCGTTTCAGAAGTGTCAGATCCGCTGCATTGAGCAGGTTATCTTTATTCATGTCCGCATGGCGCCATGAGGTCATTTCAGGACTCTCGCAAACGAGCCATTTCTGCAACATGACGGCATCGGCGGTTGTGACATCTCCGTCCAGATTGCAGTCACCGAGCAAATCGTCATTTTCGTATGGACAGTTGACCCTGAACCAGTTGAGATTGAACAAATACCCCTCTCCGCCCTTGAAAACGAAATAAACGTCATTCACGCCGATCGTTGAATCAATGCTGCATCTCTGCGTTTTCCATGTCTGCCAGCCGCCTGTGCCGCTGACATCCATACTGCCGATCAGTTTGCCGTCAGGCGAACCCAACCGTACTTCGATCGTACCGGCACCGCTGTTTGCACCGACACGAAAATCAATGGAAGATGCGCCTCTGCCGAAGTTTATGCCATGGAAACCAATATAATCGCCGTTCTCAATAAAAGCAACATCGCTGCCGCCCTCGCTGCACTCCTCAATGTCAATGCCGGACTGCACATTGTAATCCTCTGCCTCAACCACATTCGCATCGCTGACGGGCGCAACCGTTCCGGTGACAGCCACTTTGCACTTTGCGGTATACTGCTTATCGCTTGCTTCCAGCGTTCTTGCAATGATTTCGGCTGTTCCCTCAGACCATGCAGTTACAACACCGCTGCTGTACAAGCGGATTGGAAGAAGTCCACAGCACGGCTTTGTCCGTTGCATTATTCGGAGCGACTGCTGCCGCGATCGGCATACTATCACCTGCGTTCAGGGCAATCGAATCCTGATTCAGGCTGATACCCGACACATGGACATACGCTCCGTTCACTTTCCATTTTGCCTGAATGCGCTGGTTATAATCCGGCATGATAAATATGCCGCGTGTGCCTTCTGTCTTGACATCCATTGCATCAATGCCCGGCTGCCAACCGTCAAAAGTGTACCCCGGTCTGGTTTTTGCGTCGATCGTAACGACTTCGCCCGGTGCATGGTATTCGATGATTGAAGTGCCCATAGAATCACCGACATTGTTGATGACAAGTACGTGCTTTTCCTCGCGGTGGATTCGGACAAGATGCATATCTCTTGCGCCGACTGCCTCTTGGTTTGTGCTGCCCGCAGGAGTAATGCGGAATACCAGAAGCTGGTCAAGATCATATCCCGGCAGGATTTTGACACGGACAGTCTTTCCGGTATCGCCTGCTGAGAAGTTCACATTCGGATCATCAACAAATCTGTAATCCTGATCCGGGCGTGCATCACCGGCGACCGGTGTTACAGTAAATGACATCGTATCAGTTGCAGGCTTGCTGAGCTTTAGTTCCAGTTCAATGACATCGCCGGGTTTGGCGGAAGAATTCAGCGTGCTGAAGCTGAGATTCACATCCTCAGTAAGGCCGAGTTTTTGATTATAGCCGACATCCGTTTTCGGATAGACGGCATAAGCGCCCATGTCGATGCCGCCTTCACCGGCGCCGATCGCAGGACTGCCTGCTTTCAGCGAGAAATCGCCGGCAGCAGCATTGACAAACATCGGATCCTTGCCAAGATTGGATTTTGTACCGGTCTGTGCATTAAAGGCATCCACTGTAATTGCAGGCTGTGACGGATCCATATAACGGACATAGGTCGTCTTTCTGGGCGAATACCACAGATTGCTCCG
>JAZQOZ010000133.1:0-12985 GCA_045628085.1 Oscillospiraceae bacterium
TCTTTTTTTCTTTGCACCTTTGTCATAGATCCATTTGGGAACAAAATTATGTTCTTCTCCGTAATTTGCGTGAGAACCTTCAAGATGTGAATACGGAAGGATCCGTATGACATAGGTCATGCCGTGTTTTTCACAGGCATCCAGCATATCGTCGATCTCTTTCCAGTTATACACACCTTCCTGCGGATTGAGGTCGTTCCAGTAATGGACACCGTTTATCAAGGTCGTAATGTCCCATGCGTGATTATTCATAGAACCGCCGCTGCCATAAGGAAATGATGCTTCAAACATTTCAGGATTATATACTGTCATCACAAATCCCTTATGCGGATTCGGAACGGCTTTTCCCGATACCTCTGTTTCATAAGTAACCGCGGATGATGCGTCAAAATTCTTGTAGGGATCATAGATCTCTTTTGGGGGTGCTTTCGGCGTGAAAAGCAGTTCATTTACCATTTCAGCCATTTTTTTCGCACCCTTCAGGTTCATGTAAAGTCCGTCTTCTGTATAGTATTCTATTGCAGACTCGTATGTTTCTTCCAGACAGAACGTAAGCCACGGTGTGAAAATATCCAGAATTTCCACCTGTTCCTGTTCTGCAATTTCTTCCAGAACATCGCCGAACCATTTTTGCTGTATCAGCGGATATCGGATGCTGTCACTCAGTTCAGTGTGCTGTTTGGTAAGATATACCGTCATGCCCTTTGCTTTGGCGCGGCGTACCATTTCAACGACTGCGGTTCTGTATTCTGCCGCATCGGGATTGTTTCTGTTTTTGCTGTAAGCAGAAATATAATCGCTGACACCTGCGGCAAGAATGAAAATATCTCCGCTTTTTCCGTAATGCTCGACCGTATCAAAAAAATTGAGGCTGATAAGCTGTTTTGCATAGATACCATCCACAGCAAGATTGTGCAGACTGTATTGTTCCGTATCTGTATAGTAACCCAAATACTGTGCCCAGCTGTGAATATCATCGTCTGCTATGTTATACCGGCTTGCAATGGTTGCATCTCCGCAAGTCCATATCGTCGGATTATGTGCAGCCTCTGCTGAAACCTGTTCGATTTCAAGTGCGCTTATCGAAAAAGGTGTACCTGAAATACCTGCTGTTGCATAGAGATTCAGCTGACCGTCTGTAACAGGAAGCGTGAATGTATCGACAGCGTTGCTGCCTGTCATATACAGCAGCTGTGCATAGCCTTCTGCGTAAATGGAAGTTGAATCGACATTACCTGTTGTGACCGTAATTTTGTAGACACCGTCAGGCAAATCAACGTCAAAAGTATATGCACTGCTTCCTGTTGTAAAGCGAACAGCATCGGAGAGTGCGCCGCTTCCGTCAGCGGTGACATTTTCGACTTTGGATGTATCAGAAAATCCGAAGCCTTTTGACGAACTGTATGCGTCAGATGCGGAAACACCGATGTACCCGCTTGCCGTACCGAGTCCGCCGAAATCAAATTTTTTTGAGACAAGTGTTTCAGCGCTGGCGTTGACGGTATTCAGCGGTACTGAGCGCATCGCAAGCAGCACCGCAAGCGAAATCGCAGCCATTCTTTTCATAGGAAACCTCCATTCTGAAAATGTGAATATTCCACTGCTTTCGGGATTGTCTTTGGGTATCGAAAGGGCTGTTTTGTCATATAATCATCCTCAGCGTCTATGATACATTGAAACTATATATCAAGCTCAAAAGAAAGCTGATACTCCTCATCTTTTTTTGAAATGTCAGGCAGAACAACATCTTCAAGCCGATAATTGATATTTGCTTTTTGTGCCTGTGAATGCTGAAATTCACGTTTGATTCTGTAGCATTTACCGTCTTTTATGAAATTCGCACCTGTCTGATGAAATCTGAATGGGATGTTTTTCTCTATACACTGCTGACGAATATCAAGAATCCAGTCGTAATTGCAAGGCCTTGCATGATACCCCGATTCACCGCCGACAGATACTTCATCAATCGTTTCATCAAGATATTCTGATATATTGATCGCTTCCAAAAATGGTGCAATAATAATTGATTTGTGTTTGATCGGCAATGCTTTGAAAATCGGCAGCCGATAATCTGCTCTGTCCTGATTTTCAACTGTGCAGCCGATCAGAACATTATCATATCCGTCTCCCCAGTCATCGGGCAGACATTGTTCAAGCCGGTCGATGCGTTTGGTGAAAAAGTAGAACCAGCAATCGCTCCGTTCTTTCATCATGTTCCAGCATTCCTGCCGCCACTCGTCAGTATCTTTCAGAAGAAAATCCGATGTAAAACAAGTGTATATAAACGTACCTGACGGCACTTTATAGCTTCCGTCACGTTTATGTTTCACAGGAAGGTCAAAATTAGAAGTCTTTCTGCACAGACTGCTTGCCACAGAACTTCCATACATTTCATCCTGACGATAAACATAGCAATATTTACAGCCGGGACTGATTTTTGTACATCCATGCCAGGGATTCCAGCTGCAGTTTCGCGTTGTATCATCCATTGTTATTCCTCACTGATCGTATGATCGTTATTTCACCTCAATATCAATCCGATCCATGTTTTCGCACAGATTGTATTATTGCTCTGCTTCATTATAATATAATCTTTCCATTTCATCGAGATAAGGGGAGAAATAGTCAATCAGAAAGAACGGCAGCTGCCTGCGTTATCACGATTATTTCCATCGATTCAATGAGCAGGGGACAGATCTCGTGATCTGAAAACGTGTTGAAGCGTTCCGGTCTGTTATCAGGATTTTCGGGTATAATCTGCGATACTCTGACTGAGCAGCAGCCGATCACTCCTTTATAATGACCTTTTCCAACACCACTCCATCTTTATCAAGCTGCACCTTTTGACCGTTCTGCATTGCGGTGTAGTTCAGTGTGATCAGTTCGACGTTCATAGCATCTGCCGGAACAGTAAATGTAATGAACGTCTCTCCGTTCTCATCAAATGTATATTCACCGAGCTTCGTGTTCTCATTGTTGAACCACTTGCCGGGCTTTCCGGTGGATTCGTCGATCACAACAGGATTCCAGTATCCATAGACCATATTGATCGTATTGCCGGGCGTACCCCTGAAGCAGCATTGAAGCGTCTTTTCTTCCATGCCGTTGCGCAGCTTCCACTGTGCTGTTTTCGTTTTGGTAAAGGATATCTCGGTCGGCATGATCGTTTCTGTCCGCCAGTCCATGATCATTCTTTTCAGCAAACAAAGATCGGATGCATTGAGCATTTCATCTTCAAAGATATCCGCTGCTTTCCGGTTTTTCAGCGTGACATCGGGCTTGGCAAGCAGCCAGTCTTGCAGCAGTATGACATCGGCAGTATCCACAGTGCCGTCCATATTGACATCGCCCTGCATGGTATACGCCGCATCGCTCAGTTCGATCTGCACGACCGACAGCGCAGGAAGTTCGATGGAAAGCGTATTTTCTTTGATGTTTTCCACTGTCTTCAGCAGTTTGATCTCGCTGGAGTCTTCCGTAATGCCGTATACGTTTGCTGTATCATAATCTGCTCCGGAATTTATCGCTATTTTTGCATTCTGCGATTCTGTCTGGCTTTTGTTCATCAGCACGATATTCAGCTTCGATTCATCCGTGCCGCTGATTGCTGCATAGGCGGAACTTTTTTCAATATCTGCCGTGTTTGCCTGCACCATCGTATCGCCGAATTTTGCGCCTTTACCGTCATAATTCGTATACAGCTCCATCGCTGCATGGATATAGCTTTCATCTGACGAGACCGCCCATCCGCTTGCCATGTATACACCATATTTTGCGAAAATGCCAAGCGTGTCCGCTTCGGCGATCGCTCCGGAGATATGATCTCCGCCGCCGAAGCTGTATTCAGTGAACGATAGCTTTGTGTCGGGATAGCAGGTGTTTATGGATTCCTGAACAAGCGGAAGAATCGGTAGAAATTTCTCGTTATACTGTCCGATCCAGCTGTTTTCAGTATAGGTCGCATCCCACAGACTGCGCGGTGCCTGCAATCTTGCTTCGATACAGTCATTGTGTGTGTGATCTGTGCAGGATGTCACACGGTCAGTCCCTTTTGCCTCAGAGTAATAATGCAGGTCAAGCACATCAACGAGCCGTTTTCCGTTCTCCTTTTCTGCCTGTGCCATTTTATCCAGATAATAGGAGATAAACCAGTTATAGTCTGCGCCTTCTTTCTCCCAGTCAGGCGCATCGTTAAACGATTTGTATGCATTGAATCCGTACAGAACACCGCCGAAAACATCTGCATTGGGATCTACAGATTTGATCGCAGATGCGTATTCTATGGACTTACTGACGATTTCTTCACAGGTGGTATGTGTGGGATGCATTCTGGAATGCGTACTGCTCCAGATCGACGGTTCGTTATCAAGAGAATATGCCTGGATACCGGTGGGTGTCGTCGAATCACCGAGCTTTGACACAAGATAATTGACATACTCGTCTATATAGACAGCGTTGTCTGTAGTATCCGGTGTCAGAGAAAACGGCGCGTTCTTTTGTGCGTACACGGGGATCCATCTTGCAGACGGTGCGATCTCATCTTCTGTGACTGCTCCGTCCGTATCAGCGGCAACATATCCTGCCATCTGCATGGTCGTGATCTTATACCCTACATCCCGCGCAGTCATATCCTCGGCGAATTCAAGTGCGTTCGCGCCGGGGATCGCAAGTGATTCCTTTTTGAAATTTGCAAGATAGGCATCGGAATAATGCTGATAATCCGCACCGGCAGAAGAGGCATTGTTTTCCCAGTTGTACGCAGAATGGCGATTACCGCCTTGACGGGCGGAAAACGCCGTGACATCCGGCTCTGCTCCGCGGCGGATATAGTTAATCCCGTAAATATACGGACTGATCGCTTTTCGGCAGCCGGTGGTGTCCACGGTTACGGTCAGATCATAGCTGTTGTCCGCACTTGCCGGCGTGACCGGTGCTGATAATACTGACAGCATCATGACCGCTGTTATCATTGCCATCGTTCTTTTCATAATGCACATCCTTTCTGCATGACTTTATATTTGCATTTCCTGCGCCTGTGTTTTCGTTCTGTCCGTTTCCATTCTTAGCGAAAGCAAGCAGCGGAGCGATCTCAGCGAAATCAGGTATATGAAACTGTAGAGAATGTTCAACATGACAGCTTATACTATATATATTATACCATAATTCCATTGGAATATCAAGAGATGTGAAAAATGTGTTTGAATGAATTTATATTCGGATGGTGAAATGTGCTGTTTGTATTATAAAGAAATCTGTATTTATATCAAAAATTTATATTCTATATAGTATGATAGAATTATTATCAAATACTATTGACATTATAGAAAAAAGCCTATATAATATAAATGTATGTTATAGAAGTTTTCGGAAAAGGATGAAATATACAGGTTTTCGGGGATCGGGAGCAGCTGATCGGAGAACGGAAAAGAAACCGGCGTACAGATAGGATGCTCCTTCCCTATGTTATTGTATGGCGTTCATCATTATGATCAGCTGAAATTTTGTTCGTATAGCAGAGATTTTACAAGATAGTTTGAGAAGGTGAATTGTATGAACATGAAGCAGCTGCAATATGTTCAGGTTTTAGCTTCAGTTGGTTCGTTCTCAAAAGCCTCGGATTTGCTTAATATTTCACAGCCCACGTTGTCTCAAAGCATCAAAAAAGCCGAACGGGAACTCGGTATGGAATTATTTGATCGTGCCGGAGGAAGTGTCCGTCTGACAGATGCAGGCCGTGTTTATATCCAAATAGGAAGACGAATGCGTGAACTGGAACATCAGCTGGATTCCAGGCTGATGGATATTGCTGAATATCAGACAGGTACGATCACCGTCGGACTTTCTGCACATAGAAGCGTGGCTTTAATGCCGCGTATCGTAAAAGAGTTCAAGGAATTATATCCTGGTATTGTCCTGCATATTGAAGAACGGAAGCGCTCTGAAATTTTGGATGCTGCCGAACACGGAGAATTCGATCTGTGTTTGACCACATTGCCGGTTGCGCCTCAGTTTTGTTATGAAACTGCTTACATTGAGGAAAATGTTTTGGCAGTTCCTGAATATGTTGAGCTGAATGGAAAGCCAATGCCCGATCGAAAATTTCCGGCTGTTTCGGTTTCTCAAATTGATCATTCCAGATTTGCCATGTTAAACGATGAGCATCCGATGCAATATGAGTTGAAACAGCTTTGTGACCAATACTGCTTAAACTTGACTACAACTGTTGTTTGCACCAGTCTGGAAGTTTTGTTTGAGATGGTAAAGATGGATATGGGCTTTGCATATATTCCATCGTGTATGGCTCATCCGACCAAAGGAGTACGGTTCTATTCTTTGGCGGAAAATACCAATCAAAGAGAAATAATCATTATGCACAGAAAAACGCAATATCTTTCCAAGCCGGTACTTCAATTAAAAGAAATGTTCATACAGGAAAGATGATCCTTCATTGCCAATCATCATAGCACGATGATTGGCATATTCATGGTTTTTATATAGGGTTTTGCCTATAGACTCTATTGTAAAACACTCATACGAACCGCCCCCGATTCGTATGAAATACAATTTTAGGAGGAGTATTTGTATGCCAACTGCGTTTTTGTATCTTGGAGTCGTGTTTTTAGTCGCAATTATCGGCTTCACTGTTCTGAAACGGCCGCTTTATGAATGTATGCTTGCTGCATTCATCATTCTTGTGGCGGTTACAGGCACCTGGACAAGCACCGGTACCTTTATGTGGGATGCCATAACGGAATCGAGCTTGTATGTCATTATTGTATTCGTTATTTCTGCATCCTTGTTATCCCAAACGACAATTATTGATGACTTTATAGCGATCGTTCTTTCTGTTTTTGGCCGCCTGACCGGCGGCGCAGGATATGTTGCGATTATAGGTTCGACATATATGGGTTCTTTGTCAGGTTCCGGCCCCGGAAACGTTGCAACAACGGGTGTTTTTACAATTCCGGCTATGAAACGTTCAGGATTTCCGGCTGCACTGGCAGCGAATGTTGAAGCACATTCCAGTACGATGGGCAACATGATCCCGCCCGCCGGAATGATTGCCACTGCATTTGCAATTCTTGATAAAATGTATCCCGGAAAATATACAATCTCTCAGTATTGGCTGCTTCTTTGGGGTATTGCATTGTGGTTTATTCTTCAGCGAATCGTTACCATGTATGCAATGTGCAAATACTATAAAGTAAAGCCGATGGCAAAAGAAGATATCCCCAGCTTCAAAGAATCAGTCAAGCATGGCTGGAAAGCTATTTTCCTTCCGATTACAGTATTTCTTCCGTTTTTACTCACTTCCAAGTTTGAAGATTTCTTCACGGAGCGTCTGGGCAGCGGTTCTTCCTCTTTTACCAACAGCATTCTGTTGTTTATTCCTGCTTTGATCGTTGTTGTGGCGATCGCATTGTCAGACAAAGAAACAAAAAAGAAAATGAGCATGAGCAGCATGACAAAGAGTATTACGGATGGAATGATTAAAGTTGTTCCTACAGCAGCATTGGTTCTGTTTGCGTACTTTGTCAGCAATGTTCTTGAAACACTTGGAATTGAAGAAGAGATCGGTGTATTCATTTCAGGTCTGAATATGAACAAATTGGCTCTTGCACTGATCCTTCCGCTGTTTACTGCCGTGCTCGGTATGCTGATCCCGGGATCTACTCAGGTTAAGATCTTCGGCGGAATCATTATTACAATTCTTGCAGGAGCCGGTGTTGATCCGTTGCTTGCCTGCGGTATGCTGCCTTGTATTTGCGGTGCAATGCACGGTGTAACGCCTCCGTATTGCGCTTGCGTGTATACCGGTATGGGTATTGCAGAAGCTGAACTCGGCCCGACACTGAAAAACTGTGCATGGTGGATTATATTCCATTATCTCTTGGCCGTGGTTGTTATCATGGGCTGGCTGCCGTTAATTGGAATGATTGCTTAAAGGAGAAAAACGCCATGAGAGAAAAAATATTTAATGCTATGAAAAAAGTATATGGCATTGTCATGAGCATTGCTTTTTGGGGCGGTGTTATTCCTTTGATTCCGTTCATCGCTGCAATTTGTATCGGCGGTTCAACCGGCGAGAGTATTTCGCTTTTCTTATATAAGCAGTATTATCCGTGGGTCATTGCACTTGCTTCAATCGCTGTAATCATCGGACTGATTGCAATGTATATCGGAAAAGTAGAAGCATTGTCAACAAAGAGCTTTAAGAAGGAAAAAGAGAAGTCATAAATAAGACTTGAAGATCTCATGATATTCAATCGGAATGGGGGACATCTGTTTCCCATTCCTCAGAATGTTATGGACAAGGAACGTGACAGGCGAAAACAGTTTTGGTGCTTTGAATGCAGCCTGCGGCATCATGCTGCGCAGAGAGGCACGATTACGAACCGAAAGCAGAGGAAGATATATGGGAATAACATCAGATCTGGCTTTGGATCTATATAACATCCAAAAGTTATCCGAACAGGATAAAAAGCAATTAAAACTTCTTATTATTGATTTTTTTGCAGCTTCATACGCCGGTTATAAGCAAAACAGAAATTTCAATCGAAGTGTAGAGAATGTTGTCTTCCCGCAGGGGGGCGCTGAAGAAAGCTATGTATTTCTTCAGAAGAATCAATATCCGGCGAGGCTTGCAGCATTCATGAATGCTGCGTATGGGCATGGCGCTGAGTTGGATGACGGAAATAAGAAAGCGGCAGGACACGCAGGCGTTCATCTGATTCCGGCAGTATTCGCTCTTGCTGATAAAATCGGAAGCACAAATGAAGATGTTTTATTGGCATTGGCAGTCGGATATGAAGCTTATATCCGTATTTCTTCTGCGGCGCAGCCCGGTCTGGTACAACATGGATTCCACTCAACAGGTATGGCGGGAACTTTAGCGTGTGCAGCCGCTTGTGCAAAATTGTATGGTTTAGATGCACAAGGTATTGAAGATGCGATTGCATTGGCGACTACTATGACCGGCGGACTGCTTTCGTATGGTGATTCGCGTCCGGCGATCAAACCGCTCAATCCGGGCAAAGCGGCTGAAAACGGCGTATTTGCAGCGATGCTTGCAAAAGAAGGTATGCAAGGTCCGACGGAAGCGCTGGAAGGTCCGAATGGCTGGTTTCATGCAGTTACGGATGCGGTTGACAAAAGCTGTATGTCAGGCTCTGACCATTTGCTTTTACACGATTGCTATTTTAAGATCTATCCGTCCTGTCGGCACACACATTGCGGTATTGATGCCGCTGTTGAATTAAGTACAGTGATAGACAAAGAAAATATTGCTGAGATCAATGTATATATCTATCCGAATGCCATTAAGCTGGCAGGAATAAAATATCCGAAAAATCAGGATGAAACGAAGTTTTCAATTCAATATACGATGGCTTGCTCATTATTAAGCGGCTCTTATGGGATTGCTGATATGGATCCGCAGAGAATGACAGATGATGTAATTGATTTGATCAATAAAATCAATCTGATCCCTGATTCAGCGATGGAAGACAGAAACAAGGGGATACGCGGCACCAGGGTTGAAATCATTCAAAATGATGGAAAGTGCTTTTCTAAGACTGTACTTGTTCCGAAAGGCGATCCTGAGAATCCGCTTGAAGAAAAAGATATTATCAAGAAACTTCGTGTTTGTTCAATGGGGCAAGCTTCTGAAAAAGAACTCGGGGATCTGACAAACGCGATCATGCAGATTGACGGTACCGAACAATTTACAAATCCCATGACAGCGATTCGTAACAATTAAACCAAGTTCAATCGTTCAGCGGCTCACTTTGAAGTGAGCCGCTTTTTTGCCTTCGATTCACGCATTCTTTAGCTGTGATGTAAAATAAAAGCAGCCGCACAGTGAAGCAGAGCTTTCATAGTCTAAAAAAGGGTTGCATTTTCGCCGATTTTATGTTATACTGATTTCAGGAATAAATGTATATCAGGAATGGAGAGAAATACATGAAAAAGTTTTATGAGAAAAGCGAGATATGGTTTGCTGTTGTGTGGATCATCGTTTATGTTGTTGTTATGGGAAATCTGCGAAACAATTTCGGTGACGGCAGTCCGGTTTCCCTGATCGGCTTAGGTCTTATTGCCGCTGTCCTGACGGTGTTTATCGTGAAAAACAAACTGACACAGAAATACGGCTTGACAAGCGTTCACGATGCGAAACGATATCTGTTTTTTATTCCGCTGCTCCTGCTCGTATCCGTGAATTTATGGTCGGGGATATCGCTGCATTATGATGGAATGAGTCAGATATTCGCCGTGCTGAATATGGCATTGGTCGGGTATATTGAGGAGATCGTATTCAGAGGGCTGCTGTTTAAGGCAATCGAAAAAAACAATGTGAAGCGCGGCATTATCATTTCTGCGGTCACATTCGGCGCAGGGCATATCATCAATCTGCTGACAGGGCAGGCGACTGTTGATACAGTCCTGCAGATCGTGTATGCCATAGCGATCGGCTTTGCATTTGTTATGGTATTCTACAGGAGCAAGAGCCTGATCCCGTGCATCGTGACACACAGCCTGATCGATATTACATCAAAATTCTCCGGCGTAACTTCATCTGCGATGGACTATATCGTTGCAGTCTTTATCATTATTGTTGCCGGCGGCTATGCGCTTTATCTTGCAAAGCGGAAAGAAAATGTGCAGCCGTCTGTTCCGGAATGAAAAATTCATCCCCGTATCATCTGAAAATGATGATACGGGGATGCCTATATGTATACATTCGTTCATTTGCTGTGATACTGAACATTTGACAAAATGGAGCATTTGTCGTCACACTCATCCAAAATTGTATTTACCCCAAAAATTAGCTTACTGTTTTTTGCAGTTATAGGAATCACGCGCTGAACGGTAGCAGAGCAATGCCTGATATAGCCGCACATCAGCGTCAGAGTTGATGTGCGGCTGTATTTTTGCCTGTTTACGTGCTTTTATATTCTGCTGAAAAATTCTCGTTGAATATGGCAGAATGTTACGAGAATCATTTGCTTTACACAAACGAAAACGTGCTTACGGCAAAAATTTACCGGATGCCAGATAGAGCGCATACCAGTCGTGATGCGAAATCGTGATATCCGCAGCGGCGCAGATATCCTTGATATGTGCCGGATTCATTGTACCGATGATCGCCTGCATTTTTGCAGGGTGACGCAGGATCCATGCGATCGCAACAGCCGCCTTTGAAACGCCCTCACGCTCTGCGATTTCTCCGAGTGCCTTGTTCAGCTCCGGATAATTCGGATTGTCAATGAATGTACCGCCGAACATTCCGTATTGCAGCGGCGACCATGCCTGTACCGTGATATCGTTCAGGCGGCAGTAATCCAAAGCACTGCCGTCACGGCTGACAGAAAACTCAGTGGTTTTGTTGTTCATATAAAGCGCCTGATCAATAAGCTGTGACTGTTCCAGTGAAAGCTGCAACTGATTGATAATAAGGGGCTGCTTCACGTATTTTTTGAGCAGTTCGATCTGCATCGGCATCAGGTTGCTGACACCGAAGAACCGAACTTTTCCGGCTTGTTCGAGTTCGGAAAATGCTTCTGCGACTTCTTCCGGATCAAAGAGCAGATCAGGGCGGTGCAGCAGCAGCGTATCCAGATAATCAATACCCAGTCTGTGCAGACTGTCATCCACGCTGGAAAGGATATTTTCCTTTGTCCAGTCAAATTCAATCCGATCCGGGCAAATACCGCATTTGCTCTGAATGATGATATCCTCGCGCTTGATGCCGGTCAGCGGGAATGCTTCACGGAAACGTGTTTCCGCAGCACCGTTCTCGCCGTAGCAGGTCGCATGGTCGAAGAAATTGATACCGCAGTCAAACGATGTGCGGATGACTTTTGCCGCATCCTCTCTGGAGAGTGCCGGCATTCTCATGCAGCCCTGAATGATCGCAGATACATTCTGCGGACCGTTTGCTATGCTGATCGTTTTCATGTTCATTCTCCTTATTCTGCCCAGAAAACATAGTTTTCCTTTCGCGGACGTGCAGGAATTTCCGGACAGTCGGCATAACCGAGAATGCAGTGGCCGATGCCCTCATAATCGCCCTCGATACCGAGTTCTTTGAGCAGCGCTTTGCCTTCCTCAGATTCAAATTCTTCCTTTGCACGGTGGATCCAGCAGCTTGCGATGCCGTATGCGTGTGCGGCATTCATCAGATTGCCCATGACCAGACTGCCGTCATAAAGATATGTCGGCTTTGATTTGTCTGCAAGCACGATCAGAACGACCGGAGCGCCGTAGAACGGATCGGAGCCGCCGCCGATGATCTTTGCATTCCATGCGGAGATACGGTCGCGCAGTTCCTTATTTGTAACAGCAATGATGATCGGGGACTGCCAGTTCATGCCGGTCGGTGCGTATGTGCCTGCTTCGATGATCTTCCCGATGATCTCCTTCGGTACGGTTTCGTCTTTGAACTGACGAACGCTTCTTCTTGTGAGCAGATTATTGATTGCTTCCATTGTAAATTCCTCCTGAATATGATTCTGATAGATTTGCTGCATACCGCAGTATGATGCATAGATTTATTATATAGCCTGTCATTCATACAAAGTCAAGAGCCTGACCGGATTTTCAGCGAATACCACAATCCATGCACTGTTTTATTGGACAGGTTGACGGTTTGCACAGCATGAGAGCATAATTGGCAAGCCCTGAGACAGAGGATATTCTTCGCATGACTTTATTATAGCATAGAGTATCTGCAAAAGCAAGGGGAGTAAAGGCTGTACCGTGCTAATCCAGATCGGCGGCACTTTTTTCGGAGAATGTATATGCTTGGTATTGAAATTGGAAGTGGATTGTGATATAATATATAAAATATAAGTATATCGGACAGCTTTCGGAAAAGCTATGTTGTCTCAAAAAATATTGCGATAAAGCCGCAGATAAGCTGGGGCTTGAATTCAAGCTGATGATCAATGAACAACAGTTGATCTGACATCTGTTATGCCGTATA
>JAZQOZ010000134.1:0-3304 GCA_045628085.1 Oscillospiraceae bacterium
AGAGTTCGCGCATACAGAGGGGAGTAGGTAAGGAAAGAGGTGAGCGCTGCACCGACGTTACGGTGCGGCGAAACCCTTAGGGAGAGGGGAGATATGAGCGTAAGCGAAGAATCTCCTCTCCCTATGGTTCTTCCCCTCGCAATCGCGCACCGCGCCCAACTAAATCTTACATCAGGACTATGGATAAAGAATAGCAAACTTCACCCCACAATCATACCCAATAAAATATAACATCCGTACTAACGATAAAGAATAGCAAACCAACTATATACAATATCACCAAAATATCAATAATATATATCCCTTCGTTTGGAAGTTTTCACCCTGCGCATACACTGAAAAGTGAAAAGTGAAAAGTAGTATATTGTAGCAATATAATCATCTTCTGGTCGCGCTGTGACTTTTTTCTGCAACACCCATTGCATTTACTGCGAAAATATGTTATAATGAATCCGTAACTGACCTCGAAAGGATGTTGAAAATGGATTGGGAATTCCAAATCTTAAACTGGATACAGGAAAATCTGCGCGGTGATCTCATGGACAAAATCATGCCGATCATCACAAAATTCGGTGACGGCGGCATTTTCTGGATCGTCCTGACACTGCTCCTGTTTATCCCCAAACGTACACGAAAATATGCCCACGTTTCCGCAATCGCTCTGATCTTCTGCGTCGTCGGCGGCAACGTGATCCTCAAAAACCTGATCGCCAGACCGCGCCCGTTCTGGCTCGAAAACGGGAATCCCCTTGCAATGATCGGTATTCAGGGCAATCCGCTGGATCGGCTCTATGTCCGTGACGGCGTGACTGTTGTTCCGGAAGGCAGAACCATTCTCCAGCTTCTCGTAAAAGCACCGACAGACTTCGCTTTCCCGTCCGGTCATACGCAGGCATCCTTTGCCGCCGCGACCGCGATCTGTATGTGGAAGCGTCAATGGGGCATTCCGGCGCTGACACTGGCAACACTCGTGGCATTCTCCCGTATGTATCTCTATGTGCATTATCCGACCGATGTTCTTGCCGGCATTCTGTTCGGTGTCGGTTATGCACTGATCGCGCTTGCGATCTGCAATAAGATCTTCCGCAAGAAAACATGGGACGGCTGTGAGGGCGCTCGCCGCCTTGCAAGAAAAAAGCAGAAACAGGCTGCTGCCGCCGCCGCCGCTGCTGAAAAATAATAAATATACCGCAGATTCGGTTTATTTGCCGTTTCTGCAGTTTCTTATTGCCGGATATTCACGCAGTCTTGACAAATCCGGCATACTCTGTTATAATAGGTGCAAATTCAGCATACCATACAGATGAATGCTATGCGAATATCATCGAAGGAGTGTATTTATGCGTATTTATCATGAAGTTTCAGAGCTGATCGGCGGTACACCGATGCTCGAACTTGTCAATACCGAGAAGGAAAATCAGCTTTCGGCAACCATTCTTGCAAAGCTGGAATATCTCAATCCGGCAGGCTCGGTCAAGGACAGAGTTGCCGCAAAAATGATTGACGATGCAGAAGAAAAAGGTCTGCTGAAAGCAGGAAGCGTCCTCATTGAGCCGACTTCCGGCAATACCGGTATCGGTCTTGCATCCGTTGCGGCGGCACGCGGTTACCGGCTTATCATCACAATGCCCGATACGATGAGTATTGAGCGCCGCAATCTCATGAAAGCCTATGGTGCAGAGGTCATCCTGACAGACGGTGCAAAGGGCATGACGGGCGCGATCGAAAAGGCAGAAGCGCTTGCCGCGGAGATACCGAACAGCTTTATCCCGTCACAGTTTACGAATCCTGCAAATCCGGCGGCACATGAGGCGACCGGTATGGAGATCTGGCAGGATACAGACGGCAAAGTTGATATTTTTGCAGCGACTGTCGGAACAGGCGGAACGATCAGCGGTACAGGTGCATATCTGAAAGCACAGAATCCGGATATCAAGGTCATTGCGGTTGAACCGAAGGGTTCGCCGGTGCTTTCGGGCGGTAAAGCAGGCAGTCACGGTATTCAGGGAATCGGTGCAGGATTCATTCCGGAAACGCTGAATACGGAGATTTACGATGAGATCATTGCCGTGAGCGATGAAGATGCTTATGCGGCAGGCAGAGCGATCGCGCAGAATGAGGGTATACTGGTTGGTATTTCATCCGGTGCGGCAGTCTGGGCGGCAGTTGAAGCGGCAAAGCGTCCGGAGAACAAGGGGAAGGTCATAGCTGTACTTCTGCCGGATT
Source organism: Oscillospiraceae bacterium (assembly GCA_045628085.1). Lineage (GTDB taxonomy): Bacteria > Bacillota > Clostridia > Oscillospirales > Ruminococcaceae > Firm-04. The sequence goes on from JAZQOZ010000134.1 coordinate 2,227, forward strand.
CCGGTGAACGATATCTTTCCACTCCGATGTTTGGATAACAGCATACACATCCCGTTTATCGTTTCCTGACAGACGGGATTTTTTGCATTCATAAAAGATGATTATATTGCTACAATATACTACTTTTCACTTTTCACTTTTCAGTGTATGCGCAGGGTGAGAACTTCCAAACGAAGAAATATATATTGATGATATTTTGGTGATATTGTATATAATTGGTTTGCTATTCTTTACCCATAGTCCGGATGTTTATTTTATTGGGTATGATTGTGGGGTGAAGTGTACTATTCTTTACCCATAGTCCGGATGTTATATTTTGATTGGGCACGGTATTGTATATAATTGGCTTGCTATTCTTTATCGTTAGTCCGGATGTAAGATTTCGCTGGGCGCGGGGCGCAAATGCGAGGGCACAACCCAAAGAGGACAGGTGGAAACTCGCTTGCGCTCGCATTCCCCCTATCCCCTTTAGGTTTTTCCCTCGCGCTCCCTTTTCCTGATTCCTAACCCCCTTGCTCCGCGGAATTTTAGTTTTACCGTGTCATTTGATAAAGCATAGTGAATGAAATTTCGCGCATACAGAGGTGCGCATCAGTGAGGTTGTTCCCCTGCCTATGTGAAACGCTCAGAATAAATCCTCATGCACGCTATTATATTATTTCAGAATCCAACTCAAAAAAGCCGACATAAAGAAACCGGAGCGCATACAGAGGGGAGTAGGTAAGGAAAGAGGTGAGCGCTGCACCGACGTTACGGTGCGGCGAAACCCTTAGGGAGAGGGGAGATATGAGCGTAAGCGAAGAATCTCCTCTCCCTATGGTTCTTCCCCTCGCATTTGCGCCCCGCGCCCAACTAAAATGAACATCCGGACTAACGATGAAGAATGGTAAATCAAATCTTACTTCCGAATGAACATAAAAACCAGAAAATTATATCCACCACCTGCCACTATATTAAAAATACGTGAAGTGTATCACCGCTTACTGCCACACAGCGCACAAGCACCTGCATAATCGCTTTCTTCTGCGCAAATGCACATCGCTCCCACTCCGGTATCATCACACCGGAACATACCGCC
>JAZQOZ010000135.1:0-3891 GCA_045628085.1 Oscillospiraceae bacterium
GTATTCAAAGTGAAGCAGACATCCTCGTTGATGCCGTCACCCTGCGGACCGTTCTTGTCGGCTCTGCCGATCATCGAACCTTGCAGGGAATAGGTTTCGGTAGCGGGTGCCACCACACAAATTCCGCCTTGGTTTGATGTAACGCTGTTTCCACCGCTTTGGTCGAGCGTTCTGCTTGTTGTCGCTTCATAAAAACCGCTGTGCGGATTGTCCGACATCATTGCATTGGAATGCTTACTGCATACACCGAAAGCCCTGACCTCCGGCTGAAAAAGCGTCTGGTCATTATGCGTTCCAAGAGTAGCGGATTTATCAGTCTGCAAGAGAGCGCCCTTTCCGCCGCCCTCACAGCCCGACCTTATTTTCAGTGTCACAGGTTCTGCAACAAGCGGGACGTTGTTTCCACCCGTGCCGGCTCTGCTGCAAAGCGTCTGGCAGGTGTCATCCTCACGGATTTTCACTCTGCCGTCTGTCGGATGATTTTCCACGGAAAGAGCCGCAGGAACAACACCGGCTCTCAGTGTCGGAGAGATTTCCTCCTCGTAGCCAATGCTCCGTGCCTTTGCACTGTGTTCCGTAGAAAAGCCTGCTGCATGAAGTACCGCAGGATGATTGCCGTGATCCTGTGCGACGAGTGCGAGCGCCTTATCCTCGGTGATACCGACACCGGAATTACCCTGACAGTTTACGCAGAGGGTTCCACCTCCAGCGTCAGTCCGCCCGCCTGTCTCTCCAACGCCTTCTTCAGCACATCCGGCAGTTCCTTGCCACGAACGGAAGCCCTGCGGAGTATACCCAGACACGCCTTCGGACTTAAATAATACTTCTCCGGCACTTCTGCCAGCAAAATCTGCGACAAGGTAGATTCTTGCTCTTCGCTGGGGGACACCCCAGTATTGAGCATCGAAAACTCGGTAAGCCACGCTCCATCCGTTTCCCAGATATACGTCTGATTTTGCCCATCGGTGATTTTCAGGCGCAGGCACCTCGATCCCTTCTTCTTTAACTCCGATAACTGCTTCGAGGACAGCTTTAAAATCATCTCCTTCGTGGGAGGAGAAAGCACCGGGGACGTTTTCCCAGACGCAGTATCGCGGATATTGTCCATTTGTTGCATCCCTCATTTCTTTGATGATACGGATCGCCTGAAAGAACAGGTTTGACCGGTCACCGTCATGTATTCCGGCTCTTTTTCCGGCGATAGAAAGATCCTGACACGGACTGCCGAATGTGATGATATCCACAGGCGGCAGTTCTGCGCCGCTGAGTTTAGATACATCACCGTAGTGCTTCACCTGCGGCAGCCGTTTGTGTGTGACAAGAATTGGAAACGGTTCAATTTCACTGCTCCACTTTGGTTTGATCCCTGCGAGGATGCCGCCAAGCGGAAATCCGCCCGAGCCGTCAAACAGACTGCCGAGTGTCATTTTTGTATTATCCATCTTCCGCCTCCTTTTTGCCGGAGATTCTGTCCAGTCTGTTCTGCAATTCCCTGTGAAATTCCTTTGTTCCGAGCTGATTTCCGTCTGTCTGCCATTCCAGTTCAAAAGCAAAGCGCACCTCAAGCTGCCGGACTGACCATCCGGGCTTGAAGGTGCGCCATGTTTTATCATCCCACTCCCGAAGCTGTGCCCAGAGATCAGGAAAGTCGAAATACAGAATCCGCAGTTCGTTCAGCGGCTGAAGCGGACAGCACCAACAGGATACCCGTCCGAATTTATCATACAGGCCGTCCCAATCGTAACCGTGATCTTTGCAGTATTTCAGACAGTCGGCTTCTGTCATGCCCCATTCCACAAGCGGCAGCCTGACATTCGGACGGCTGTTGCATTTATGTGTAATACGCTCTGTTTCATCGGCGGCAATGCCGATATATTCGATGATATCGTACTTCTTCCGCAATTCGCTGAGATACCGTTCACGAGGGACGGTTTTCAGCAGATTCGTACACCACCGCATCAGCGGACCTGCCCAGCTGTATCCTGTTTTGCCCTGCAGTTCCGGCTTTTTTCGTTTGATGGGTTTATCGAACATCAGGTATTCAAATGAATGTTCGCTCTTGACGGTCGTAACCTTTACACCGGTATCCTGCTCGACTTTGTGTATATGCTCATAGAGCTGCGGAAACTCTAATCCTGTATCACAAAACAGCACTGCATCGATCTGCATACCCGTTTCGAGCATTTTCAGGAGCATTGCCGTGCTGTCCTTGCCGCCTGAAAAGCTTACAAGGTGAAAGAATGGTTTCAGTTTATCCATTGGCATCACCATCCTGTGGCATCGCGGCGATAGCTTCATCCAATGACAGCTTCTGTCCGTCACGGATGACATACGCAACTTCTGCTGTCTGATGTTCCTTGCACCATGCGAGATATCGCTTCACAATGACATCCACAAACTTCGGATCCAGTTCGATGCCGCAGCAAACACGGTCTGTTTCACAGCATGCAATCAGCGTTGAACCGCTGCCGAGGAACGGATCGAGCACGATACCGTTTGTCATTGTGCTGTTTTTGATCGGGTATGCCATCAGCGGAATCGGCTTTGTGGTCGGATGGTCGGGGCTGCTCTTGGGTTTATCGTATTCCCAGACTGTCGTCTGCTTTCGGTCGGCGTACCACTGATGCTTGCCTTTCTGCTTCCAGCCAAACAGGCACGGTTCATGAATCCACTGATACGGACTTCTGCCGAGCACCAGTGAATTTTTCTTCCAGATACAGCAGCCGGAAAGCTGGAATCCTGCATCTTTGAATGCTTTACGGAAGTTCAGCCCTTCGGTATCTGCGTGCCAGACATAGATACTGCCGTCATCGGCAAGGCTGTCATACATACACTTGTAGGCTGAAAACAGGAAGTTATAGAAATCGCTGTCGCTCATGTTGTCGTTCATGATTTTGCCGGCAGTTTCCTCAACGTCCACATTGTAAGGCGGATCCGTCAAGACGAGGTTTGCTTTCTGTTCATCCATCAGCTTTGTGTATGTCTCTGCCACTGTGCTGTCACCGCAGATCACACGATGTCTGCCGAGGATCCAGATATCTCCCGGCTGTGAGAAGGTCGGCTTTTGCAGTTCTTCCTCAACGTCGAAACTGTCCTCTTTGACCTGCTTATCATGAACCTGATTGAACAGCTGCTCGATCTCAGGCGGGTCAAAGCCTGTTTTGCCGAGGTCAAATTCACTGTTCTGAATATCCTGCAAAAGGTCTGCCAGAAGATTTTCATCCCATGCACCCGTGATTTTATTGAGCGCAATGTTCAGGGCTTTTTCTCTGACTTTATCGATATCCACTACAGCACATGGCACTTCGGTATAGCCCATGTTGATTGCACAAGTAAGGCGTTGATGTCCTCCTATGACTGTCATATCAGCATTGACAACAAGCGGATCGGCAAAGCCGAATTCCTCAATGCTGTTCTTGATTTTTTCATATTCCTTATCTCCGGGTTTCAGCTTCTTACGCGGATTGTATTCCGCAGGCTTCAGCTCCGAGACAGGAAGCATTCGCAGTTCTGCTGTTTTCATCTCATTCCTCCTGTATATGCGTCTGCCGCTACTCTGCGGCTGTTGGTTTTTGCATCGTCAATTCTAATTCGCTATCATATGGGCTTTCCGTTTCTCAATCGGAGAATCCGCTGATTGCGGCTGCCGCGGAATGCGAGTGAGATATCCTTCTGCTCCGGTAAGAACGGTCCATCTACAAGCACATCAACGTATTTGAGAATTTCATCGTTTTGGAGCATCTCATAGGTGTATCCGGAATACAGCCAGATATCTTTCATTGGAAGTTCTGACCGTAATCGTTTCAGAAACGGAATCAGTATTTCCTCGTTTTCCTCTTCGCACGGTTCACCGCCAAGTACAGAAAGGCCCTGTATCCACGAAGGACGCAG
>JAZQOZ010000136.1:0-16083 GCA_045628085.1 Oscillospiraceae bacterium
TCTTATATTTATGACTGCATTTCTGCGCGTTTTTCACTTGCAATGCGCTCCATTTCCTCACGGAAATGCGCATCATTTGTCAGGTCAAATGCCACACGGTTGAATAATGCTTCCAGATCGGTTCTGCCGTATTCCTTTGCGCTCTGGATCAGCGTCACGGCAAGATTGACAAGATCATTATTCGGCGGCGGCTGAATGCCGTATTTCTCATAGACGTCGATCGTCTGACCATGTGTCGGCGGCGCGAATTTCTGTCCGAAGGTCTTCATACGGCGCAGAACATCCTGAAGCTCAAACTCAACCGCCTGCGACGGTGCAAAACGAATGCTCTCAAAATAGAATACCGCCGCAGAATAGAAATCCTGCTCAACATAGCAATAGAATCCCATATTCGCAAGTGTCCGCGCCATGCAGGCTGCGGTCGTGCAGTAGCGGAGCGTTTCGATGTTGACCGAAAGCAGCTTTTTCTGATTATGAGCGAATTTGCAAAGCTCTGCAAGTTCAAAGCGTGCATCTGTGCTGACCGGATTGAATTTTATGGCACGCTCCAGCACTTCCTCAGCCGCACGCGCCTGTTTCTGCTCCAGAAGTACAAAACCATACAGTTCCAGATAGCTTGCAAAATCAAACGGTGCTCTGTCAAAGTCTGTATCATTCGGATAATAATAACGATATACATGATACTCGAACGGATTGCGGAAGCTGAAATACTTCGGTGATTCGCCCTCATAATACTGTGCTGCTTTATCCGAAAGCGCTTTCAGAATGCCTTCTGCTTCAGCGTACTTACCCTCATTGACAAGCTGCCGTGCTTCACCAAATGCGATATCCATGCGCTTGCCGTTGACAAAGGTCATATCCTCCATCTTTTCGCGTGTATCCGCCGGCATCTGTTCAAATGCAAACTCTGCAACGGCAGCCGTCAGTTCATCTGCATTTTCTTCCTTTACAAGATCCTCTGCAACATCACGCAGATGCGCGATATCCTTCTGCACATCCCCCGTCATTTCGCTGCGGATCTGCGCCATCAGTTCATTTACTGTCATTTGAATTTACCCCTTTTTTCGATAGATTTGCCCGTAATATTCATATCATCTCTGCTGCCGCCCCAGGTGCGCAGCGGCAGCAGACGGTTTGCGTGTTTATTCCTCCGCGATCGTGGCAATGCCGAGGATATCAAGGCTGTCCTTGTCAACCGGTGACGGGCAGCCGCTCATCAGCTCGCGTGCATTCTGGACCTTCGGGAATGCAACAACATCACGCAGAGATTCGCACTGTGCAAGTGTCATGGTCAGTCTGTCCAGACCGATGCCCAGACCGCCGTGCGGCGGTGCGCCGTACTTATATGCCTCAACAAGGAAGCCGAATTTCGCTTCAATCTCCTCATCAGTCAGACCGAGCGATTCAAACATCTTCTGCTGAAGCTCATAATCGGTAATACGGATCGAACCGGAGCAAAGCTCTGTACCGTTCAGGACGAGGTCATACGCCTTTGCAAAGACCTTTTCCGGTGCAGTATCCAGATATTGCAGGCATTCGTCCATCGGCATGGTAAACGGATGATGCATCGCAAGCCATTCGCCGGTTTCCTCATCCTTTTCAAAGAACGGGAACTGCGTGATCCAGAGGAAATTGAATTCTCCCTCCGGAATCAGATCGAGCTTTCTGCCCAGATGATTTCGCAGTGCGCCGAGAACCGGAAGTGTCACGGAAGTCTTATCTGCAACGATCAGAACAACGTCACCCTGCTCTGCACCGGCAGCTTTCAGGATCGCATCCAGCTCGCCTTCCTTGAGAAATTTGCCGAAGGAGCAGTTCGGCTCTGCATCCACCCAGCGGATGTATGCAAGACCTTTTGCGCCGATACCCTTGACCATCTCGGTCAGCTTGTCGATTTCCTTACGTGTCAGCGTTGCGGCTGCATTCTTTGCGGTAATGCAGCGGACTGTGCCGCCTGCTGCCAATGCGCCGGAGAATACTGCAAATTCGCATTCCTTGACGGTTTCGGAAAGATCGGTCAGCTCCATGCCGAAACGCAGATCCGGCTTATCCGAACCAAAGCGGTTCATTGCTTCGGTATAGGTCAGACGCGGCAGCGGTGTTTTCAGCTCACGGTGCATCACATCCCTGAACAGACGGATCAGGAATCCTTCGGTCAGATCAAGAATATCATCCACATCGACAAAGCTCATTTCAAGATCGATCTGCGTAAATTCCGGCTGACGGTCTGCACGCAGGTCTTCATCACGAAAGCAGCGTGCAAGCTGAATGTATCTGTCATAGCCTGCGACCATAAGCAGCTGCTTATAGATCTGCGGCGACTGCGGCAGTGCATAGAATTCGCCGTGATGCACACGGGACGGAACAAGATAATCTCTTGCGCCTTCCGGTGTGGATTTCATCATCATCGGGGTTTCAATTTCCAGAAAACCGTTTTCATAGAAATACTGCCGTGCGCACATTGCGATCTTGTGGCGCAGAATGAGATTCTGCTGAAGCGGCGCTCTGCGCAGATCAAGATAACGATATTTCAGGCGCAGTTCCTCATTGACTTTGGTCTGCGGGGTGATCTCGAAAGGCGGTGTCTTTGCCTTTGCCAGAATGCGCAGCTCCGTAACATAGATCTCAACATGACCGGTTGCGATCTTATCCGTCTTGCTCTCGCGCTCACGTACTTCGCCCTTTGCCAGAATGACATATTCGGATTTGCAGGAAGCAGCCTTCTCAAAGAGTGCCTTGTCGGTCGTATCGTCAAAGGTGAGCTGCACGACACCCGTGCGGTCACGCAGAACGATAAACAAAATACCGCCCTTATCACGCACGGTATCAACAAAGCCGCCGACTGTGACGGTCTTTCCGGCTTCCAGCACCTCGCCGCAATAGCAGGTGCGCTTCATTCCTTGCATAGTGTCCATTCTTTTCATTACTCCTTTTATCGTATCCGCATCGCGGATGAATATATATAGATCACGCCGTTTTCCGGCGAATAATCATCGTGAATGATCCGTTTCGGGCTGCGAAATGACACCGCGCCCCATTTTGAATCACACCGAAATTCTCATAAATTTCGTCTGATCAGTACCTTTTTGACAAAGACCCGATGATAGAACCAGTCCATGCGCGACAGTACCTTATCATAGAAAAAGAATACCAGATTGAACGCGATGAACAGGCATATAAACATGACCTTACCGGTATCTTCAAAGGTCGGCAGTCCGAGGACATAGACCGTTGCCAGATAATCCAGTACAAGAAATGCATTGAACAAGGCAAATTTGCAGACGGTTCGCAGCGTTTTCAGCCTGATTTTTTCGAGATACAGCCGCAGCATCGGATAATACCCGAAAAACAGAATAAACATCAGGGCGGCTTCCTTATCGAAAGTCACGATCAGTGCAAGCAGACTGACCGCCAGATACGTCAGCCATGCCCAGCCGAGCGATACTTCCTCGACAAGTATGATCATCAGCAGACCGGCTGCCATCGGCGCAGCAATATACAGCGCAGGTAGAACACCTGTCAGAAACATGATCACAATACAGAGCGCCGCCACGATTCCGCCGAGTGCAACACGGCTGCTCAGATTCCGGCTTTCATTTCTCATTCGCAGACTCCGAGTGCCAGAACCTCAAACGATCTGTTCGCCTGATCGTCCAGCATTTTGATTTCAACGTGCATATCCTGCACGGTATTATATTCTGCGATCAGATTGACCGCAGCACCGCCGAAACAGTTCGGATAATTGGCAGAGATCATATTGACCGGTTCACCGTTCACATAGATCTCAGCAATTCCCCATGTCGGATCGCTGTATTTCTTATATACGAGAAACAGCGCCCTGCCGCTGACATCCATCGTCAGCGGTGTATTCCCGCTGTCCGGCTGATGAACAAAACCTTTATTGAGTATATTATTATGCGAACCGATCTCCCATGAACCGCAGCTGTACGGCACATTGGATGAATCGCAAAAGCTGCCGTTCCGATAAAGATCTCCCGACAGGCTTTCCGCAGGGATCTCATAATCCTGATCGGGCTTCTGATTCTTTGCGGCTTCAAAATAGTATGCAGTCATATCTGCAAGCAATCTGTGTCCGTTTTCAGACGGGTACGAATTATCCTTGCTGTATTCGCTCCATGTCATTCTTCCGTCTTCCAGCCGCGGTTCAAGCGCATCGCCCAGCGAGATCATGCCAAGATCATAATACGCTCCGATCTTCTCCTGCTGTTCCTGACAGGAGTACCCGTTCTCCTTATATGTAAACAGCAGTATGACTGCCGGCGCATCCGGTGATTCCAGACAGGTGCGGACAAGGCTTTCATAGGCAGTCTGATACACATCGCTCGTTCCGTCACTTATCGCATATTCAACGAATACAATATCCGGATGCGATGACAGCACAGCGCTGTCGGCACGCAGACATCCCATTAAGGAAGATGTACCGCCGTACCCGACATTCTGACAGGTCACTGTTCCGCCGCAGCAGTAATGTTCCTGAAACTCCGCAGAAGTCAAAGACGCATAGCATTCAGGAGAACGGATATCGACTCCATAGCCCTCTGTCGCCGAACCGCCGACATAAGTGATCGTGATATCCTCACCTGCCTGCGCCTTTTCAAAAACGCGGTTCAGACGCGCTGTATTGCCTGTACTGACAAGCGAATCTGCGATCATTTCTTCATGAAACTCCGGCGGTAATTCTGTCTGTTCCGGTTCATTGCATCCGGTCAGCACAGCGCCGGCAAATATGACAGTAAACAGGGCGGCAAAGCATATCCGCTGATAGTTCTGCATTTTCTGACCTCTTTCCGCATCCGGAAACGAATCCGCATCATGCTATGATAACCTATTGTATATCATACCACAAATTGCATAAAAAGTCAATGAATATACAGCGATTCCGCACGTTTTTTTCTTGACAGCCTATCCGGTACATGATATAATAGAAACAAAGCAGCAGCGTGATCCCGCATTTGCTGCTCCGGAATACAAGGAGGTCTCTGACATGAAAAAACAGATCATCCGCATTCTGCGCAGGACATCTGCCGCATTTTGCGCATTTCTGTTCGGATTCGGTACAGCTTCACCCGTCTGCACGGCAGAATCCCCTGCCGGCGGCGGCATCTCCTACACTGAATCCACAGAAACGCTGCTCAATCCCGGTATGGGCTATACAACGACACTCTGGTATCGCTGTTACCCCGGAAAAACTACGCCGCGTGATCCGGTCGGCAGTCTTGTTCTGATGTTTATTGATCTCGGCGCGTTTTCAAGCGGCGAAAACGGTACAAAGAATGAGGACGGCACTTATACACCCGGCACGGATTATCCGCTGGACGATGTCTTTTTCTCGGCACTGCGCGAAACCTTTGAGAACTGCCGCCGGAACGGCAGTACGATCGCCCTGCGTTTCCGCTATGACGATGACGGAACAAGCAATCCGGAGCCTGCGACATTTGATATGATGAAAAAGCATATTCAGCAGATCGGCGACAGCGGCATTCTTTCGGATTATCAGGATATCCTGATGTATGTGGAAAGCGGATTTGTCGGCTGCTACGGTGAACAGTGGGGCGGAAAATACTGCTCGCTTGAACAAAAGGCAGAACTGCTTGATATGATGCTCGATATTGTCCCTGATCCGATCCCCGTGACAGTGCGCACGCCCAATATCTTCGCAAAATGGGCAGGCATCGAACAAAAAGATCTTGCAGACTGGACATCCGAACCGAACAGCCGCGCGGCGCGTGTCGGAATGTACGATGACGGCTATATGGGCTCGGACAGCGATCTCGGTACATACTCGAACCGTGCGGCGGAAACTGCATGGCTCGGCAGACAGACCGTCCGCAGCTATTTCGGCGGTGAATTTTCCGGAAATCTCGAATTTGCACAGAAATATGACACCTATCTGCCGGAAAACGCGATTCCGGAAATGTATCAGACACATCTTTCCTATATCAATTCCAATATCTTCGGGCTGTATAACGATTATACATTCGGAAAGGAATACGATGTTCCGGATGTGGACAATTCCGCCTATTACGGGCAGACAGTCCGGAAATTCATCCGCGACCATCTCGGATACCGCTTTGTTCTGCGCGATGTCAGCCTGCCTGCATCAATCGAACAGGGTGATTCCATGCCAATACAGTTTGCAGTTGAAAATACCGGCTTTGCAAATCCGATCAGAGAGCAGAAAGCCGAGCTGATACTCGAACGGGACGGCTGCTACATCCGCACGCCGGTTACGCTGGATTCCAGAAACTGGTACTCCTGCCAAACCACAAAGGAACAATTCTCCGTTCAGCTTCCGGGCGGACTGTCTGCCGGAAAATGGAACGTCTATCTGAAACTGTCCGTCGGTGAAAATACCGTTCGGCAGACGCATCTGCGGTCTGTTCGCTTTGCAAATCCCGATATCTGGAATGCCGCGCTCGGCGCAAACCGCATCGGCAGTGTGACCGTCACAGAAACCAATGATGTGCAAAAGCTGACGCATACCGCATTCGGCAGCGCAGACGGCACAATGTATACGCTCAACGGCTTACAGATCGTTGACGGCATTTGCTCTCACGGCGGCGAACAGGGTACGCCGCTTGCCGAAAATGACAGCGCAGCGCTGTGGGTGCATCAGGATGCAAATAATCTTTATGTCACCGCAAAGTATGACACAAGCGCCGAAGCAGAGGTTCATAATCTGCATCTGAAAAATCAAACGAACGGCGAAACATACTGGATCTATTTTGCAAGCAACGGCTACATTTACTTCAATCACGGCGAACCGGCCGGCGTTTTGCAGAAACATGAAAACGGCATCATTGAATTTCAGATCCCGTTCGGGGATGTCATGGGGCTTGCGCCGGACGTTGCCCTCACAGAAATCCGGTACGCATTGCAGGACAGTGCAAATGAGTGGAAAGTGCTTTCTGATATTTCCGCAAAAGAACCCTATGTGATCGAAAACTGCACCACCGTATACAACGGTCTGCGGACAGTGTCGATGATACAGGGCAGCACACTTCCGCTGACCGTTACTGCGGATACTGAACAGGCGGCATATCAGTGGTATCACAACGGCAAGGCGATCAGCGGCGCGGAATCCGATTCCTATACGATCAAAGCTGCCGATCCATCCGCAGCCGGAACATACAGTGTCAGGATCCGCACGGATGCAGGCGCAGAACAGACAGTCGATATATGCGAAGTTTTGCAGGTTTATTCCGATATTCCGCACGGCGGCGATGCAGACGGGAACGGTACAGTTGACAGCATGGATATAGCGGCACTGCGCGATTATCTGCTGACAAAATCTATTGCACTTGCGAATCCGCAGGCTGCCGATCTCAACATGGACGGCGTATTGAATGCCGCCGATCTCTCTATGCTCACTGCACTGCTTCTTTCCAAACAGCACGCATAATGCACAAAGCCGCGTAATCAGAGCAAATGCAATGATTCCGCGGCTTTTCCTATGGGAAATATAAAAAGGTCAGCCGTCCGAAAACTGCTGACCTTTTTCTGTTTCAAATCATTCAACTGTAACGGATTTTGCAAGATTACGCGGTTTATCCACATCATAGCCCTTGCCGATCGAAACATAATAGCTCAGGAGCTGAAGCGGAATGACCGACAGGCTGCCTGCAAACAGCGGCTCGATCTTCGGAACATAGCAGGTAAATTCTGCTGTATCTTCGAGGAAATAATTGCCGGCTGTCGTGACTGCCATCAGCTTTGCACCGCGGCTCTTGACCTCGACCATGTTGCTCACGGTCTTTTCGGTCAGCGCATCCTGTGTCACAACGCTGATAACGATCGTGCCGTCCTCGATCAGGCTGATCGGACCGTGCTTCAATTCGCCTGCTGCGTATGCTTCACTGTGGATATAGCTGATCTCTTTCAGCTTCAGGCTGCCTTCCATGCCGATCGCATAGTCGATGCCTCTGCCGATGAAGAATGCATCACCGACATTGATGAGCTTTGCAGAATACCACTGCAAGCGCTCATTATCTTCCAGGATCTTCTCGACCTTATCCGGGATCGTATAGATTTCCTGAAGAAGTGCATTGTAGCGATCCTCGGCAATCTCATTGCGTGCCTTTGCGAACTGGAGTGCAAGCAGATATCCTGCAACAAGCTGTGTGCTGTATGCCTTTGTTGTTGCAACGGAGATCTCCGGACCTGCCAGCGTATAGAACACATTGTCAGCCTCACGGGCGATCGACGAACCGACCACGTTCACGATACCGAGCGTTTTGATGCCCTGATTCTTTGCTTCACGGAGTGCAGCAAGCGTATCGGCTGTTTCGCCGGACTGGCTGATGACAATGACAATGCTCTTTTTATTGAGCTTCATCTTTCTGTAACGGAATTCAGATGCAAGCTCGACACGAACCTGAAGGCTCGTCAGCTCCTCAATGACATACTGAACAGCCATACCGACATGATATGCAGAACCGCAGGCTACGATATAGACCTGCTCGATCGCCTGCATTTCCTCATCCGTCAGGCTCACGCTGTCAAAATGAACAATGCCGTCTGTCACGACCGAATTGATCGTATCACGGATGACCTTCGGCTGCTCGTGGATCTCTTTCAGCATGAAATGCTCATAACCGCCCTTTTCGGCAGATTCAGCATCCCATTTGATCTCGGTCAGCGGCTTCTCGATCACTTCGCTGTCAATATTGAAGAATGTCACAGCGCCCTTTTCGAGCTTTGCGATCTCCATATTGCCGATATAATAAACATTACGGGTATATTTGAGGATCGCCGGAACATCCGATGCAACATAAGTATCACCGTCTGCGATACCGATGATCATCGGGCTGTCTTTTCGTGCGCAGTAGATCTCGCCCGGATAATCCTTAAACATCACGCAGAGTGCATAAGAACCGCGGATACGAACCATTGCACGGGCGATCGCCTCGATCGGCAGCGGTGCATATTTCTTGTAATAATAGTCGATCAGCTTTACTGCGACTTCCGTATCAGTCTGCGACTTGAAGGAATAGCCGTTTTTGATGAGCTTTTCGCGCAGTTCCTGATAATTCTCAATAATACCGTTATGAACAGCAATGACATTCTCATCATCACTTGCATGAGGATGTGCATTGACCGCAGACGGCTCACCGTGTGTTGCCCAGCGTGTATGTCCGATACCGCAGCAGCCCTTGACTGCACTGCCGTTATCGGTCATTTCGGCAAGGACCTTGAGTTTTCCTTTTTCCTTGATGATCTCGGTTTCCTTATTTCCGTCACGTACTGCGATACCGGCAGAATCATATCCGCGGTATTCGAGCTTTGAAAGTCCGTCAAGCAGCACGGGTGCTGCCTGTCTGTTTCCTGTAAAGCCGACAATTCCACACATTTGAATTGTTCATCCTTTCTATGCTGTAATGATTTTCCAGTATAATCTGACATTTCTAAGATACATTGCCCTATTATGACTGCATTCTTGTTCATTTTATCATATATTCTCTAAAAAGTCAAGAGAAAAACAAAAATTTCACAGCAAATGCAAAAGCGCATTGTATCGGAAATAAGCCGTGATCTCCGTCCGGAAACCACGGCTTATCAAAAAAATCATTCATCCTTCTTGCCGCCGAGCAGACCGCCGAGTGCATCCTTCAGCTTATCGCCGATGCCGCCGTCCTTGCCGAGTGCCAGCTTGACAGCGTCTACGATCTTTTCCAGCGAATCCTTATCAATATCGCCGACAATGCCCTTAACTGCGCCTGCCGGATCCTTTGCAAACTTCTCTTTCAGCTTATCGTCCTTGGTAATTTTTGAAATGATCTTTTCGATCTCTGCCTTGATATCCATTGAAAATCTCTCCTTTTGCTATAGAATTTGTCAATCTTCCTGCATGACAGCCTCAGAACCGGCATTCTTCTTCACGGATTCAATACCGTTCATGCAGCCGGAAATCGCCTTATATCCCTCGCTGACAGCAATAATCTGACCGTTTGTCGCTTTCAGGCGGAAACGGAACTCGCCCTTCTTATCGGTATAGACCTCAAATTTCGGATGCTTCTGCTTCTCAAAGCCTTCTTCGGTCTGATTCTCGATCGCTGCGACCGGTGCATTCCGCTTCACGCTTTCGACTCCGGCGCGGCAGGCCTTTTCGGTCGTATAGACTTCAGACGTTGCGATCACTTCGCCGTTGCCTGCCTTGAGGTCAAACTTAATGCCTGTTTTGGTTTTCTTGATCAGATATTTGCCCATTATTCTTTCCTCCTGTTTCATGCAGTATATGCAGTATTTGATTGCCGACGTTCCAGCTATCAAGTTTATTATACACGAAACTGCACAAAAAGTCAATATAATTTCAGGAATTTTTTACTGTATTTTCATGTTCCTGTCTGTATATGAAAAATCCAGACATACAAGCAGTACATCGGGATCACAAAAATCAAGCATCTTCGCACTTAGTAAGAAAACTGCGCAGTTCCGGCAAAACTGCAAGTCCTGTCTTTCTGCCTGCCGCATAGACCGTCCGCAGTTTCTCCTTATCATGTGTCACATGGCCGATCGGGAGTTTTTCCGGCGGCCGTATCACGAATGCAGTTCCGTTTTGTTCGGCTTCACGAACATGATCGAGCTGCTTATTATAGACAATATGCCGCCGTTCCATCGCGCGGAGCAGCGCCGGATATTTCCGGTAAACAGTCTTGGCAAGCGGCATCATGGAATTCGGCTGCTTCACATATCCATCCGGCTGTGTCAGGATCACGATATTCCGCGTATAGCCCTTATATTCAAAATATTTCAGCGGAATGGAATCAGCAATGCCGCCGTCCAGCAATTCATATCCGCCGGCACGGACGATCTGCGCAGCAAACGGCATGGATGCACTGGCACGTACCCATTCGATCTCGTCAGGCGACTGCATATCACGGCACAGATGATACACTGCCCTGCCGGTATGCACATCCGTACCGACAACATAAAACGGCACACCGCCGCGCAGATATGCTTCATTGTCGATCGGATCAAGCTGCTCCGGGATCGTATGGTAGCAGAATTCCGCACCGAACATATCACCGGTCAGCAGCAGCGAGGGAACGCTGCAAAAACGCGGATCATTCAGATACCGCACACAGTACCGCAATGCCCGTCCTTTCTGTTTCGTCAAATAGTTGCATCCGAATGTCGCACCGGCAGATACGCCGATCACACCGTCTGCGCCGATCTCATTTTCCAGAAGCACATCAAGTACGCCTGCCGTAAACAGACCGCGCAGCGCACCGCCTTCCAGAACGATTCCGAGCTTATGTTTCATCATCATACTCCGTTTCATACTTATTCGTAAACAAATCCGGCAGAAACATCTCTTTTCAGAGAAAGGAGCCCTGCATCAGAGGGCTCCTCTATACTTGTTTTCACATCAGCCTTATCGTAAATTCTCAGGCATAATTACTTCTTCCATGTTGCAGGTGACAGAAGCAGGACGATCGGGAACAGCTCCAGTCTGCCGGCAAGCATATCAAAAATCAGAACGCACTTTGATCCGGTCGAGAACACATCAAAATTCGAGGTCGGGCCGACCAGTTCCAAGCCCGGTCCGATGTTATTGAGTGTCGCAACAACAGCGGTGAAGTTCGTTGTCAGATCCAGTCCGTCAAGCGACAGGATCAGCATACTGATGACATAGATCATGATATACACCGCAAAATATACATTTACGGAGCGGATCACATCTGCCTCGACCTGATGACCGTCCATACGAACTTTTTTGACCTGACGCGGATGCGTCATAACACGCAGTTCATTTGCCATATTCTTGAACAGGATAATGAAACGCGAAACCTTGATGCCGCCGCCCGTTGAACCGGCGCAGGCACCGACAAACATCAGTATGACCAGCAAGGTCTTGGAATAAACAGGAAACTGGTTGAAATCAACCGTTGAAAAACCGGTGGATGAGATCAGCGAGCCGATCGTAAAGGAACTGTGCATCAGCGCTTCACCGGTCGAACTGAACATCGGCAGATTGCGGACATTCAGCGTGATCGTCACGATCGAAAACACGAGAATGCCGAGAAATACTTTCAGTTCATCTGTCAGTCCTTCTTTGAATTTTCTTTGCAGGAACAGGAAATAGCAGGAGAAATTCACGGCAAACAGCAGCATGAACACTGTAATGACATTGATACAGAACGGTGAATACGGCATTCCTTCCGGATTACACGCAAAGCCGCCCGTTCCTGCCGTACCGACTGCAATATTGATCGCATCAAACAGCGGCATTTTGCCGATCAGCAGCAGGACAAATTCTGCAACTGTCATTACAAAGTAAAGCAGATAAAGCATCATCGCAGTCTGACGGACACGCGGTACGAGCTTCGTGACAGAAGGCCCGGGGCTCTCCGCTTTCATCAGATACATATTCTGCCCGCCCGCAAGCGGCAGGATCGCCATAATGAACACCAGCACGCCCATGCCGCCTACCCAGTGCGTAAAGCTGCGCCACATCAGCATACATTTCGGAACGGGTGTCAGATCATGCAGAATACTTGCTCCGGTCGTCGTAAAACCGGAAACGGCTTCAAACATTGCATCCACAAACTTCGGGATCGTTCCGGAAATATAGAACGGCAGCGCACCGATCAGACTCAAAACAACCCAGCTCAATGCAACGATCACAAATCCGTCACGCGCAAAAAGATTTTTATTCGCCGGCTTGAAGCGCGTTATGACCGCGCCTGCCACGATACAGATACCAGCGATCACCGCAAACAGCAGCAGTTCCGGCTCATGATAGACCGCCGCAGTCAGCGTCGGCACCAACATGAAAATGCCCTCAAAAAAGAGCAGGATTCCAAGAATATAACCTGTCATTCGGATATTCATTCTGTCAAATCCTCCGTTATTGCAGCAGATCGTTCATATCATGCAGACCGAGATGATTCGTCACGATCACGACGGAATCTCCCTGCTGGATCGTATCGCTGCCGCGCGGGATCAGCACCTTGCCGTTCCGGACGATCGCGGCAACAAGTACGCCGCTGCGCAGCTTCAGACGCATCAGCGGCGCGGATGTCAGTTCAGACTCTGCTTTGACAGTAAACTCTGCCGCCTCGACCTTGCCCTTGATGATCTGATAAAGCGTTTCCAGATTTGTACCGATCGTCTTGTTCATCGCACGGACATAACGAACAATATAGTCGGATGTCAGATTCTTCGGATAGATGATCGTATCCAGATCGAGCGAACCGATCACCGAGTCAAAGTCGATCCGGTTGATCTTCGTCACGATCTTGCCGCCGCTGACAGACTTTGCAAACAGCGAAAGCAGGATATTTTCCTCATCGAGATTCGTCAGCGAAACGAATGCCTCCGCCCTTTCGATATTCTCCTGCATCAGAATATCCTGATTGATCGCATCGGCATAGATCACACTGACATCGGAGAACCGTTCGGAAAGCTGATTTGCACGTTCCTCATCTTTTTCGATGACCTTGATGCTGATACCGTCCTTATCAAGGATCTGACAGAGATAATGCGTAATGTCGCCGCCGCCGGCGATCACCACATCATCGACCGGCTTTGCCTTGTAATTGATGCGCTTGAAGAATGTATATGCACTTTTCGGATCGGCGATCAGTGAAATAACGTCACGCGCCTCGAACTGAAAATCACCGGATGCAATAAACGCTTCCTCTCCGCGCTCGATCGTACAGACAAGCACATCACAGTGCAGCTTTTCCGCGATCTCACGAACGTGCATCCCGCATAGGGGCGAATCCTCCGGCAGTTTGAATTTCAGCAGCTCGATCTTGCCCTTTACAAAGGTGTCGATCTTGATCGCAGACGGGAAACGCAGAACACGCGCAATTTCTTCAGCAGCAGTATACTCCGGATTAATGACCATTGCGAGTCCGAGTTCCTCTTTCAGATAGCGGACATCCGCATTATACTGCGGACTGCGCACACGCGCGATCGTCTGACAGCCGCCGGCTTTCTTTGCGATCAGACAGCAGAGCAGATTCCGTTCATCCGAACCGGTCACGGCGATCAAAAGATCAGCCTTGTCGATGCCTGCCTCCTCCAGCACGGCGCGTGTTGCACCGTTTCCGATCACGTGCATGACATCAAACCGTTCTGCAAGCTCTGTTGCACGCGCACCGTTGATATCAATAACGGTAACATTATTGCCCGGCTCATTCAGCTGCTCCGTCAGCACTCTGCCGACCTTACCGCAGCCCACAATGATAATATTCAAGACTCTGATATCCTCCTAATGCTTTATATTTCTGTCCGGCAGGATCAGTCATGCCGTTCATCTTCATTACTGAACATCTCACAAAACCGCGCAGAAAAGGATGGTTCTCTGCCTGCGGCAAAGAGATGGCCGGTATCGCCGAACGTATTGATGCGGAATGCGGCGATGCCGTCTCTGCGTTCCTCTGTTGAAAGGACAGTGACCGCAGTCGGTGCGGCACAAAGTCCCTGCCACAATACAACCGGTGAAGCACCGATCAGATGCGAAAGCATGACGCATTCCACGCCAAAATGACAAAATAAAACGATCATATCCATATTCGGACGTTCCGCACGGTAGATCATGCCGTCACGAACATATCCGTGCTTTGCAAGCAGCGCATCCAGCCCCTGATATACACGCTGCGCCTCATCTCCGACACCGTATTCCTGCATGATTCCGGTCTGCGCCCACGCATCCTTATCATAAAATGCGGATTCCTTTGTCCAGTATTCCGGCAGCCAGTCCCACGGAACGCGGAAATTTCCGGTATCCGGATGCAGAATCGGCGCATGAAATTCACGCAGCCACGGAAGCGTTTCCGCCTCACGTTGCAGCGCTTCGAGCGTATAGGCAGCGGTATCCTGCGCTCTGCCGAGCGGTGAAACATAAAACGCCGCAATATCAGGATGCTGTTTCAGGCGCTCTGCAAGGCACTGTGCCTCTGCTCTCCCGATCTCAGTCAGCGTATCATGTTCATAATCCGGATCACCGTGCCGAACAATTATCAGTTTCATAAATACCCTTTTCCATTTTCATAAGAGATGGGGGAAAACAGCAGAAATGTCCGGTTCTCCGGACGGGCTGCCGGAGAACAGAACATTTTTCAATCAATAAGCAGTGCAGATCATGGTTTCCGCCTTTGCAGCGGCATCTGCCAGCGTCATGCCGTGAAAATCAGACGCAGCAAAAAGTCTGCCGGATCTCGGCTCTTCCAGAAATGCACCGACAATAACACCGGGGATCGCGCTTTCCGGTGCATTCGGCGCATTCGGGCCGCCCAGATCGGTTCTGCACCAGCCCGGATCGGTCAGATTGATCGCAACACCTGTTCCGGCGAGCTTTGAACCGAGGTCGATCGTGACCTTGTCAAGTCCTGCTTTACTTGCAGAATAGCCCGCCTGCTCCGGTTCAAGCCGGATGCCGCTTGTCGTGTTGACAACCCTGCCAAAGCCGCGTGCGATCATCTTCGGGATGAAGTGATAGCAGATCATCATCGGCGAGATCGTATTGATCCGGAAGCTCGTCACATAATCGCTGACCGGTGTCTGCCAGTAATCCGTGCGGTAGGCGACCTGCACGCCGGCATTATTCAGTATCACATCGACCGGAATATCCATTGCGTCGATCTCAGCCAATGCCCTCTCTACTGACTGCGGATCTGCAAGATCACAGGCGACTTCCCTGACACTGACGGTTTCAGAAAGTTTTTTGGCAAGTGCGGCGGTATGTGCGGTATCGCGGCTGAGCAGGATCAGATTGCATCCCTGCTCTGCGAGCGCTTCTGCCGCAAGTTTGCCGATCCCGCGGCTGGCACCGGTTATCAATGCCCATTTACCCTCAAGATTTAACATAGTTTCCCTCTCCTCTTTTCAAGCTGCCCGTATCGCGGCAGTCATTCAAACCCCATACTGCCGTTCATCATATCATACCACAAAACACCGGAAAAGTCAACCAGTCAGCCGGATGATCGCCGGTATTCATTATATATGCAAAGCCGAAGGAGATCAGTTCCTTCGGCTTTTTCGTTTATTCATTATCTGCATAGTTCAGGATGACATTTG
This sequence comes from Oscillospiraceae bacterium, assembly GCA_045628085.1. Taxonomy (GTDB): domain Bacteria; phylum Bacillota; class Clostridia; order Oscillospirales; family Ruminococcaceae; genus Firm-04. The sequence goes on from JAZQOZ010000136.1 coordinate 16,051, forward strand.
CATCGGGATCATAGGATCCGAAAGATACTGCTC
>JAZQOZ010000137.1:0-6789 GCA_045628085.1 Oscillospiraceae bacterium
CCCGACATACTCGCACTTTCAAAAAAAATCCCTCCCCGTCAGGCACATTGTCCCGACAGGAAGGGTTGCGAAAATCATTCAACAGCCAATAAAGGGAATAATTCGTGGGGGTGAGAACGGATCACTTGACCGGACTTGACAACCGGTCAAGATGCTTATTCAGCTTCGGTAACCTCAGCTTCTGCTGCATCATCAGTTTCAGCAGCTGCCTTCTCCTGCTCGTGGAGATGCGGCTTCGGCGGCTCGATCTCCGGCTTTACCGGAGCAACAGGCGGCTGCGGCTTTTCTGCATCATCAGCAGGCGGTGCAGGCTTTTCGCCCTTTTCAGCAGGGCCGGCCGGCTTTTCGGCATCATCGGTCTTTTCAGCCTTTTCAGGAGCAACAGGCGGAACCGGCTTCTCAGCATCATCGGTCTTTTCGATCTTCTCAGGAGCAACAGGCGGCTCCGGCTTCTCGGAATCATCAGCGACCGGCTTTGCAGGCTCTGCCGGCTTTGCGGTCAGCTCTTTCAGCAGACCTTCCTGGCAGAATGCGATCCATGCGGTCTTTGCATCAGCATCCTTGAAATCGCCGGTTTCCAGATCAAAGGACTCAGCGATCATATCAAGGATCTCGCGCTTGCCGACCGGCTTTGCAGGCTTTTCAGCCTCTTTATCAGCAGCCGGTGCCTCGATCTCTGCATCTGCGTCTCCATCTTCAGCCGGTGCTTCAACCTCTGCGTCAGCATCAGCAGCCGGTGCTTCGACCTCTGCGTCAGCGTCAGCAGCCGGTGCTTCGATCTCATCTTCAGCTGCCGGAGCTTCTGCATCCTCAGCTGCGGTATCCTCGATCTCCTCAGAGATCACGGTCTCGGCTGCCGGTGCAGTGTCATTCTTCTCAGCAAGGTTGCCTGCGAATGCAGTGATGCCGGTTGCAGCGGACAGTACGGAGATCGCTGCGATTGCGGTTACGATACGCTTGTTTGCTTTCATTGTAAAATACTCCTTTTTTCATTTTGCTCCGTTTATGCGGAGTGAAAAGCATTTTTGCTTTCTGTTTACAGGTTACGGAACGGCATCCCGAAAAAAGGGGTAATTTCCAAAAAAATTTTTCGATTTTTTCAGATTTTTCATTTTTCGGCGCATATACGTGCTTTTTCAGCATAAAAAAACTGCCTGCATTTTCTCCGAGTCAGAAAACACAGGCAAATTACAATGACCAATTATTATTATACCCATCCGGCGCACCAAATGCGCACCGGACATTATTCTGCTGACGGGAACTGCTGCTGAAGTGCCGCACGGGTTTCTTCTGCAAACGGATACTGCGTCATATATTCGCCGTGAAAGGCGTGTATCGCAAGCGGATCGCCGTTCAGAAAGCGGTAGTAATCGCAGTCCAGACAGTTCACATTCACGCTGACACCGCCCTGCATCCGGATCAGAACATCCTGCGCCTCTGCCTGACGCAGTGTTTTTGCAAGCTCCGTGATGGTTGTCCGAACCATGCTTTTACGGGATTCTGTCGGGCATTCATCCGGCCAGAGATTGCCGATAATCATATCACTGCTGCATACCGCGCCGCGGCGGTCGATCAGATACGCAAGCAGTTCCTTGCATTTCTGACGGGTGAATTTCAGCGGTTTCCCGTCATGGAATGCCTCAAAGCTCCCGAAACACTGTACGCGCAGACTGTGAAGTGCCTGCGGCTGTTCGGCATGGTGGCGCAGATGGCTCAATGCACGCACGACCGCCTGTTCGGTCACGGGCTTCATAATATAGTCACTGGCATACAGCGCAAATGCATCCGGCATATATTCGATATGTCCCGTGATAAAGATGATATTGACAAGCGGCTGCATCTTCTGCAATTTTTTTGCAAGCGTTACGCCGTCTGTTTCAGGCATTTCGATATCCAGAAATGCCGCGTCGATCCGTGTATGTGCCGCATCCTGCAATGCCGCCTGCACATCCGTATAGCCGGTATGTATACCGTCCGGATCGACACGTTTCAATATGCGCTGAAGCATACTGACAACTGCACTTTTATCGTCAACAATGATCGTCTGCATGAAGATCAGCCCCCTTTTCCGGAATCAGGATCGTTACCTTTGCTTCATTTTCGCCGAGTACGGTATGCAGCGTTCCGCCGCACTGAACGGCAAGTCTGCGCCCGACATTTTCCAGACCGATGCTCCGGTGTGATTTTTGCTGTGCGGTCATGCCGGAAGCGATACAGCCGTTATTCGTGACCGTGATGCGGATACACTGTCCGATGCGTTCTGTTTTGAGGACTGCTTTTCCCGTACCGTCACGCAATGTCAGTGCGCCGTGCTTGATCGCATTTTCCACGACCGGCTGAACGGTCAGCGCAGGTATTTCAAAATCTGCCGCGCCGATCTCATATTCCAGTGAAAACGGCTGATCGGTGCAGGCGTGTTCCAGTGCTTCATATTCACGGATATGCTCCAGCTCCGTTTCAAAGGGAATGAGGTTCTCAGCGGTCAGTGCCGACATATTTCCGCGCAGATAGCCTGCAAACTGTGCAATACAGTCTGCGGCGGCATCTGCATCCTGATAGCATAGATTCTGAATGCTCATCAGAACATTGAATATAAAATGCGGCTGTATCTGCTCGGTCAGGAGTTTTGCCTGCCGCAGTTCGAGGTCTGCCGCCTGATCGTCCACTTTTGCGCCTGCCTCACGCCGGAAATTGAGGTCGGTCAGAAAAACGGAAAGCGAAAAGCCGTATCGCACCAGATTGACCGCAGGGAAAAAATGCTGTCCGGCGTTTGCTGTCAGGACAGGCAGCATCGCACAGGCAAGCAATGATACGGGGATCGGTGTCTGACGGTGAAGCAGCCGGATCTTTCCGTCCGGCTCACAGAATACTGCGCCGAGCAGCGACAATCCTGCAAAAATCCCGATCAAAAACGAAAGCAGAAACATCAGCAGACCGGTTTGTTCGGAATCCGGCACGCCTGCGGTGATATTGAGCGAGATCGAATAGATAGACGCGATCAGATGCAGAACCGCAGAAAGCGCCGCAAGAAACCGGCGGCGGTCATACTGTCTGCGGAACAGCGAAAGCAATGCCGGGATCAGCAGCGGTATTCCGGCAAACATCAGCGTCAGGCTGATGATATCGGCAGAAGACAAATCTGCGCACCCCCTTATTCTGAAATATCCGCGAGCAGCTGCGCCAGATCTTTTGCGTGTACCGAAATACGGAACTGAACGGTCAGGATCAGCAGAAATGCACCGCCTGCCGTCAGATATGCGGCAGTAAGCCTGTGCAGACCGATCAGGACTGCAAACGGCAGCAGCAGCATACAGCCAAGATACTGCAATATTTGTGTCAGCCGGAATGCACGGCTCTGCGCAGATTCGCCGCCGCACAGATACCAGACTTCATCAAAGCCGTGCAGCAGCCGAACCTTTGCAAGCGTATCAAAGCTCTGTATCACGGCCAGATACACAAGAAATCCCGTTATCATCAGGATATGGCGCATTTCCTGCGCCTGCTCAAACATCGTTTTCGTCGCGGTCACGGCAACATTCATGAGCAGTGCCGCGGCATCGGTCACGCTCTGCATCAGGAGCCAGTTTTTTGCATGATAAAAATGTCCGGATGCGGAAGCCGCCTCTGCAAGGTGATTGGAAAGCGATACCATCATCAGCAGGCGGAGCGTTGTAACGACCGCCGAAACAGGCAGCAATATCCGGTACAGCGTTTCCAAGTGAAACCGTGAAACCAGAAATGCAGCAGGCAGTATCAGCATCAGAAAGGAAATCAGAAATGTTATCCGCCGGATATTCCGGAACGCGGATGTCCGCAAAACATTCATAAAAACACAGGATCTCCTTTCGTTTGACTGTATCAATTATAGCACAGCAAATGTGCTTTGTCAAACGAGGCGATGCTTTCCGGATTGACAAAAAACATCCGGATTGATATAATATATAGTATATGGCTGCTCCCTGAATACCTTTTTCCGCAAACCATACTATACAGAAGGAGAACTATCATGATCCAATGCCCGGAATGCGGTGCTGAATACACCGTACAGCCCGATATCTGTGCGCAGTGCGGTTATCATTTCGATGATATCCCCGATCCCTTCGCGGAAGCGCTCCGGCAGGAACAGAAAACCCTCGCCCAACAGCAGAAACAGCGTGAAGCCTATCTCAAACTGCGTGACGAGAAAAACGCGCAGCGTCAGCAGATCGTCTCTGCCGCACCGGATGCAAAAACCGGATCTGCTCCCCGTTCAAATAAAAACACAGGCAAAAAGATACAGCAGAAAAAAAGCAGTCCCGCTGCATGGATCGGCGTATTTGCCGTGATCGGACTGTTTGTCGCCGCAATCATCTGTCTCCTGAAAGGCAGCAGCCCCATGCCTGTGCCGCGTGAAGGCACGGACGGCTATGTGTTTTATCATGAACAAACTGACAGCGCACTCCGGTTTTATCGGGATGATACCGCCGAAACGATCATGCTGACAGAAGATGCATACATGACAGACAATTTTTCCGAAGCCTATCTGAAAAAGCTGATGCAGGTCAGTCCGGACGGCAAAACAGTCTATTATCCGAAGCATTTTGTAAGAGAGCAGGAGCGTTATTTCTGTCAGCTCGCCTGCCGGCATCTGGATGCACCGGAAACTGAGTATATCTGCGCAGAAAAGATCTGGCTGGCTTATAACACATCGGTAATGTCAGAGGATTATCCGGTCACTGATATGCTGCCGCCCTATATCATTTCGGGCGATACGCTGTTTTATTTCAACGGGGACGGCGCATTGTGCCGCAAACAGCCGGATCAGGAAGAAGAAATACTGGACAGATCTGCGCTGCGCTTCTGGCAGGTTGACGGCAGGGACGGCATCTATTTCCTGACGGCTGAAAAAGCAATGCCGTCATACAAAATTCCGGCGACATCTGTCAGCGATATTCCGTCACCGTGGATGCAGATCGGATTACCTGAAACATCCTGTAAACTGCTCTGCTGCTCCGAAACAGGTGCGCCGGAATCACTGCCGTATCCGACCGCAGAGTATTCGGTTGAAAAGTGGTATATACCCTATGCACCCGACAACCGGTATTTCTATTTCGAGAGCAAAACGGACAAAAATATATCTGTATTCCTGCAAGCTGATCTTCTGACGCAGAAATTCTGTGAACCGCTCTGGTCATCCGAAGACGAAAAACAAATACTCTGCGCCTATCCGGACGGCAGCTTCTATTATGCATCTGAAATGAACGAAACAGGCGTCACACTCAATTACTTCAACCGGAAGCAGGCACAGAGTTATGAAATCATGACGGATATGAAAGTATTTTGCTGCTGCATCAATGAGCCGTATGTATTCGTATTTCACTCGTCAACCGAGACGGACAAGCCGCCGAAGCTGTATCACGGTTCAAAGGAAATACCCGTCACGCTTCCGGAAACCGATGCAGCAAAAGTCAGAAGAACATATAGTTTTAACAACAAATATCCGGTGCTGATGCTGACAGAAACGGATACAACCAATGCAGGCGAGGAAATCTATTCGAGCGATTGGGAAACGGCACAGAGTGCGCTGGATGCACTGCCGAAAAAGACATATTATGCAAAGCCGGACGGTGAAACGCCCGTGACCTTCACGGAAACAGAGCCGGAGATACCGGAAGAAACAGAAGATCTGAGTTTTGTGCCGGAAACTGCGAATCCGGTGCTTTGCACGGGGCATTTTCCATCTGCCGCGCAGCAGTAACGGCTGTCGGCACTACCGTCCACTTTTCCTATATATGAATTCTTGGTTTCTTGGTTGGTAAATATGCACAAATCAGAGCTGTTGTGCAATCGCTTCTTGTATCATGCCGTCAAAACCGAAAGTTTCGCACATCAAGTGTGTCAGGAATGAGGAAAAGGGAGCGCATCAGTGAAGTTGTTCCCTTGCCTATGTGAAACGCTCAGAATAAATCCTCATGCACGCTCATAGAACCGGGAAGCGATATCGGCTGTCGGCACTGCCGACCGCGCATGGCGCGGAGCAATTTCCGCTTCCCGTTCGTAAGATGCCGCAATACAGAATCATTCATCCTGCTGACACACTGCATAAACGCTCATATCCCTGCCTATGTGAAACGCTCAGAATAAATCCTCATGCACGCTCATAGAACCGGGAAGCGATAACGGCTGTCGGCACTGCCGACCGCGCATTTGCGCACTGCGCCCAATGAAAATAAACATTCGGACTCACGATAAAGAACAGTAAAACCAAATCAGCTGCAAAGCCCCGAAGAATTGAATACTTCGGGGCGTTTCTTTTGTATCGGGAGAAAACTGAACGATACGGCTTTGACATTTGTATGATGCGTAAAAATATCATGTGTTTCAGTGTTGATATTATGCACATTTACCAACCAAGAAACCAAGATTTCATATATAGGAAAAGTGGACACTTAGTCTTTCGCAAAACGGCTGTCCGCACTGCCGGCTTCCGGAAATAATACCGCATACAGCACAGCCGCAAGCGGTACGCCGAGCAGCATTCCGCTGATGCCGAACAGTCCGCCGCCGATCACGATCGCCGCAAGTACCCATGCCGACGGCAGACCGATCGACTGCCCCACTGTTCGCGGATAGATCAGATTGCTTTCAAGCTGCTGCAGGATCACAATGAAAAGAATAAACCACGGGACTGCACGCGGCTGCACAAGCAGGATCAGCAGCGCACACGGAACCGTTCCGGCAAGCGGCCCGAAATACGGGATCATATTCGTCATGCCGGTCACCGCGCTGATGAGTACCGGATACGGAAAA